>JAKPUQ010000193.1 GCA_029572815.1 Bacillota bacterium
CGATTTTATATGCTATACTCATTTTAAGGTCACTCGCTTTCTTTGTTGTGTGCCAACTTCATTTTAGCATTTTGTGACCCTAAGAGCAACTGTTTTTTCAGCTGCTCTTTTTCTTTGCCTACTTTTATTTTACACTAAGGGTCACCCGATACAAAATTTGAATTATCTTTTACAAAAAGAAGTACGGTTGTTTGTGCAATATTGAAAATCCTTTTACAGTGCGTAATATCGGCGTGAAATATTATCTGTGCTCCTGCCGCTCCGGAATACTGTAAATTAATGAAGTAAAACAACTTAAGGTATAAAATTGATTAAATTGCATATAAAATTTTTGATTTTTTTGTACATGGTTGCAAGAATGTATTTACAAAATACTGTTGAAATTCGGGAAGAAATGTGCTAAAATGAAGTATGGATATCAATAGATAGCCTGACAGGGGTGTTACCGCAAGCTAAGACATTTTAAAACAGGCGCAGCATTTTTAGGTCGCGGCAGGTATCCTGCGGTAGAACAAGCTTAATTAATCAAAGGAGGTTCAGTATTATGAACAAGAAAAACAGAAGAGGTGTTTTCAGAGCCATCACTGCCTTCACTCTTTCTGCTGCAATGCTCCTTGCGGGCGGCTGCGGAAAGTCCGGCGGTCAGGGCGGCCCTGGCGGACCAAATGCACAGCAGGGCGGTACGATTTATGTTATAGCTAAACAGCCGCTCAGCTTCTGGGACGACGTAAGGAAGGGCGCTGAGGACGCAGGTGAAGAGCTGGGCTACGATATCGTTTACCGTGAGGCGACGGGCGATAATGACTATTCTTCACAGGAAGCGGATATTCAGGACGCTATCAAGAAAAAGGCAAAGGCGATAGTTATCGCGCCCAACGGAAAGACAGAGCTCAACAGTGCTTTTGAACAGGCAGAAAAGGCCGGTATCAAGATCATAAATATCAACTCAAAAGCTGATTATGACGGAGTTCTTTCTTTTATCCGCTGCTCTGACAACGAGAGCGGCTCAGTTGCTGCAAGAAATGCGATCAAGATCCTGAGAGGCGATTCCATGGAGATCACAGGTCTCAAGAATATCGCTATAATCGGTCATACCGCATCAACTGCAGAGGAGAGAATCTCAGGCTTTATCAATACCTTCACAGATCAGGCTGCTGACGCTATTGCCCCCACAGAAATGACAGAGAACAACGGCGAAAAGGCGGAAGAGAACAAGAAGGCCAAGATAGAGGCTTACAAGAAGGGCATAATCAAGGGTGATCCCTGTGCAAAGAAGGACGCAGCCAAGGAAGAGGCTCTTGAGATACTTCAGAACAATCCCGGAAATATCTCTGTATTCTTCGGCACCAATACAAATACCACACTGGGTATCTGTGAGGCTGTAGAAGAACTTGAGCTTCAGAACGAGGTAGTTGTCATCGGCTTCAACTCCGATGAGCGGGAGCTGGCTTACATCAGAAATGGTGTCCTCGACGGTACAGTTATACAGAATCCTTACATGATGGGATACGTTGGCGTAAGATATGCAAAGAAAGCTATTACAGGTGATAATGTCCCCCTGAGAATGGATACAGGCGCCGTATTCGTAAGCACCAAGAATATCAACGATGAATTCGTTAATCTTATGATTTATCCCGACGGAAAACCCGAGGAAAATGAAGGAGGTCAGGGCTGATGGCAAAGAATAAAAAGTCAAAGGACTCAGGTGCATATATCTTTGCGGGTATACTTATCGCAATCATCTATATCATCAATACCTTCCTTGTTGAAAGCATCTACTGGGGCAACCAGGAGGTTTCCCAGAAAACAGGACAGGCTAACAGTGCTCTTAATAAGATGAATTCAGAGCTGACTGCTATCAATATGGATAGTATCAGTATCGCAGCAGGAATCATTGCTCCTGAGGATATGGGCATGACACAGGCAAATACTGAGATCAGATACGGCAACATAATCGCTGCTGAGCATCAGTTTGAGGCTATCAAGGATGTCTCGCCCGTAGTCACCAAGAGATATAATTACGCTAAGGCTCTTATCACAGCATTCAAGGCCAAGCTCGACAGCCTCGGTACGGATGTTGTTATGATGGGCGACGCGGATGAGATGAATAATATCCTGAAGCGGGAGATCTATCCTCTTCAGACCACCGCTTCCGAAATGCTCATATCTACCATTGACGCTGTTAATGTTGAAAATATTAAATTGAATGCGGCAAATACCAGAAGAGCTTTCCTCCTCATGACAATAATGATGATCGTTGCTATCCTCGGTGAGATCGCCGTATGGCTCTTTGCAAGACGTGCAAAGAAGATCAGGGCAGAGCTCGAGGAGCGTGAGAAGAACCTGGCAGAGGTCGACGCAAAGCTCAAGGCTACACGTCAGAAGGCAAGCGACCTTGCTGTTATCAACGTTCTTACAGGTATGAAGAACCGTTACGCTCTTGACGGTGATATAAGCGACAGACTGGAGTCAGGCCGATTCAATATCGCCGTATTCGATATGGATAACTTCAGAAGCATCAACGATACATACGGATATGACTTCGGTGACGAGTATCTCGCTGCTGTAGCCGAGAAGCTCAAGGAAGAGTTCGGCGAGGTTGCTGAGATCTACAACATCACAGGTAACGAATTCTGCTTCGTATTCAATTCAAGCATTACCGAGAGCCAGGCAATGGGTATCGCTCAGAATATCCAGCGTGTAATGAGCAGCCCTTATGAGGTGCTCAACCTTGCGGTACAGCTTCCCTGCTCGGGCGCTGTTTACCACTACCTGCCCGGCGATTGTCTCAACGTAAACTCACTGCTCGTTAAACTCGACACAGCTCTGAGAACCGTTAAGATGAACGGCGGTAACATGATCAATACAGTAATGAATATGTAAGATCCTTCACAGAACGGCTGTCTGAAAAGACAGCCGTTCTTTTATGCCCGAAGTTGTTGACAGATAGTAGGAAAAGTGATAGAATATACTTATTGAATAATGAAAGGCAGGTGTCATCGGTGAAGAAATACGCGGTTTACAGCTCTCCTACGGGGGATTATTGCTACAGATATGCGGATACTGAGGAAGCTCTCAAGGGTACGGGCTTCGAGGATATAATCACCGAGGAACAGCTGCCTGTGGTCTTTGACGGCAGAGGCGGATACTTCCGCTTCCGTGAGGATGACCACGACTTCAGCAGGATAATCGAGTCCGACAGGGAATACCCCCTTGAACTGGAGGAGATGTTCAAGCTCAACGACCCCGATTTCAAGCTTGGCTGGATCTCTCCTGACGGTGACACCTACTCCTGCGCCTTCACCAATCATAACAAGTGCGCGAAAATGATCGCTATGAAATACTATCCCAACGCCCGTTTCCCCGAGAGGACCCTGGACAAGAACGGCTGGCTCCAGGTAATGGACTCCTGGGACAGCACCCAGCAGCACCACGGTCAGTTCGTCTATACCGAAAAAGGCGTAATTACCAAGCGTCAGGCGGACAGACTTTTTGACCTTGGACTCTATAACAACTCCGAGGTGCAGAAGATGATAAAGGACAGTGAAAACGATTGGTAATGCCAATATCAGGAAAAATGAGCATTGGGCGGTTTACATAAAACCGCCCCGTTTTTTGTGCAGTTTTTTTATTGACTATATTCCCGTTATGGTGTATAATTATTTTATATCATACTCGGTAAGTGTGCGCGGCGGTATTCTCTGAAATCAGTCCGCCGCAGCATCGGGTGTTGCAAGGAGGATATACTTATGGCTGAGGCAAGATTTATCAAAACAGTGACCTTTGGCGGATACGAGAAGGAAGCCGTCATAAAACGTATGGAGTTTCTGAATACTCAGGTTCACGACCTCAGGAACGAGCTCAGGGAGACTAAGCTCCTTCTGGAAGCCTATAAAAAGGATCAGATCCGGAGAAGGCACTGGAATCAGTGCTCTCAGAGGAGCGCGCCAAGCTCACACAGGTACAGGTACAGAACAACACCCTCAACCTGAAGCTGAAGGCTACGGACGACGAGAACCGTACCTTTGAGCAGGAAATAAAGGACCGGCAGGCAGAGATCGCCGAGCTGAAGGACAAGCTGAAGGCTGCCGAATCAAAATGTGCCGCTCTGATGGCTCAGGACGAGGCGATGGCTCTGAGCAATGTTTTCATTGAGGCTCAGAAGTCATCGGCTATGCTGGAGGGCACTGCCAAGGCTAAGGCTGCCGAGATAGAATTCAAGTCCAAGAAGCTGGCTGAGAATATAGTTTCCGACGCCAACGTTGAGGCTGAACAGATAATATATGAGGCAGAAAAGACTGCCGCAGAGACTATTGCAGACGCCAAGAACAGAGCAGAGCAGATGGAGGTCGCTTCCAATAACCTGAGAGCGTCCGCCCTCGATGACGTTGCCGAACTGAAAAAACAGGTCGAGTTCATGGCTGATGCCTTTGAGACCCTTCGCGATGAGGGCATAGACAGACTGAATAAGGCAAGAGAGCTTCTCGGAGATACAGAGACCACTCTCAAGAACGGCGGTGTTCCCGTGTTCAGAGAGCCTAAGGTCTATGAGCCCGAGCTCCCCGAGCAGCCCATCACTCTCTCGGAGAAAATTCGCGAAGATTCACGCAATGAGGAAGAAAGACGCAAAAAACAGGAGGAGCTCGATAAGCTCAGACAGATGGCAGAGTCCATCGGGAGTAAAAAGGAAGACTCCGATAAGGATACAGCTGAGGAAACGCCCGCAGAGCCCGCTGAAGAACAGCAGGAAGCAGCAGAAAAGCCTGCCGAGGGAGAGAAAAAAAGCGGAAAGATAGATCTTGCCGCCCTGGCAGCAAAGGCTAATTCCATCGGCAAGAAATAATGAGGATCACTTTCTGATTTGCAGTAAGGAGTTATTATAGTTATGAGTGAACTGATCATCGTAAAACCTGAAAAGTGCGTCGGCTGCAATGCCTGCGTCAGAGAATGTCCCGCCCCCGAGGCAAATATGACAAAACAGCTTGAGGACGGCAGATTTATCACCATGGTAAATCATGATAAGTGTATCGGCTGCGGTGAGTGCGTAAAGAAATGTAATCACGGCGCAAGAGACTTTATCGACGATACCGACGAATGTATCGCTGAGATAATCAAGGAGAAGATCATTATTATGGCTTCTCCTGCTATAAAGACCGTTCTTCCTACAAAGTGGAAGGGTGTTCTCGACTGGTTCAAGAAGCAGGGATGTACCATATTCGATGTTTCTCTCGGTGCGGATATATGCACATGGGCTCATCTGAGGACCATAGAGCAGGACAAGATAGGCAATATCATCACACAGCAATGTCCCGCTATTGTAAAGTATATCGAGATATACCAGCCCAAGCTCCTGCAAAATCTCTCGCCTATCCACAGCCCTGCTGCCTGCAGCGCTATATACATAAAGAAGTACCTGAGAAGAAACAATCCCATAGCCTTCATCACTCCCTGTATCGCAGCAAGGAACGAGGCTAAGGATACAGAGCTTTTCGATTACAATATCACTATCAAGAAGCTCCTTGAATACTTCGACAGAAACGATATAACAATACCCATAGATACCTCAGAGGACTATGAGTATAAGTTTGACGAGCCACAGGGACAGCTGGGTTCTATCTATTCACGTCCCGGCGGACTCAGAGATAACCTCTGGATACATGACCCCGAGCTCAATATCACCAATTCAGAGGGCGTTCACAAGGTGTTCAGCGAGATAGAGATGTACGGCAGGATGCCCGAGTCAAAGCACCCCAAGGTATTCGACGTTCTCTCATGTGAGTTCGGATGTAATATAGGACCTGCTTCGGGTACAAAACAGACCGTTTTCGATGTTATGTCAACAATGCGCGCTATCGAGAATGATGCCAAGGGACGCAGAAAGTCCACAGGTATCATGGGAAGAGGCGATGACAGGCTCTTCAAGAAGTTCGATGACGAGCTCCGTGTGGCTGACTTCCTCAGAAACTACAAGCCCTCGATGCCTACTCCTGTTCCGGGAATTGCACAGCTTGACCCCATTTTCAAGAAGATGGGTATGCACACCGAGGAGGACCGCAAGTATGACTGCCACGCCTGCGGATATGATACCTGCCGCGATATGGCTATCGCTATCTACCGCGGACTTAATACCCCCGATAACTGCATAGTCCATGCAAAGTCAGTGCTTCTGGCAAGACATTCCGCCCTCAACAGGCAGAATGAGCAGCTGGACGAGATCACCGCAGAATGTCTTGAGCTTTCAGACAAGCTGAAGGACAACGTTGCAAAGATCAACGAGAATATGAAGAATATCGGCGAGTCTACCACTGCTACCAGCGAGAGAGCTGCTGTAGTTAAGGATCTGTTGGAGAACGTAGTTACCTTCTGTAACGATAACTCCACTATGGACGCCGACAGCGTTTCACAGCTCACATCTATCCTTGAGACTACCATTGCGGCATTCAGCGCCCTTGATGACAACGTAAGCAGGACAAATGAGAGCTCAGAGACCATAAATCAGTCCATCAAAGATATTATTTCGCTGGTAGGCGAGATAAACGGAGTTCTCGGCAAGACCGACAGCAAGGAGAACGCCGAGCCTGTAGAGGTAAAGGCAGAATAAATAACCATACAAAAATATTGCCCCTGAGTGTTACTGTGCGCTCGGGGGCATTTTATTGTTTTATGCTGCAAAGCTAAATCATAATTTTGCGGAGCAAAATTATGATTTGAGTGAATAGTGATTAGTGAATAGTGAATAGTTGTGGTGTCGCCTTCGGCGACGTTATTTAAATAATGTGAGCGCAGCGAACACATTAACTAATCACTAACCAC
>JAKPUQ010000017.1 GCA_029572815.1 Bacillota bacterium
AACAATCTTAATCCATGTTGAGATACATGGCGAGCCGTACAATGTGGATAGTATCGAGCGTTTCTACTATCCAACAGCAGAAGAGCCTGATGTCTGGGCTTTTCACTTTAAAGATGGTACCTTTATAACCTGCTCAGGGAACATCTTGGTGCAGAGCAGGGAAGTAGAGGTAAAGACATGAGTTGGGACTGAAACTGGCAGTAGTAGCTTTAGTAATACTAAGCGGGTTGTTCTGGGGCACGATTGTCTATATAGTAGTACACTTAGCTGAGAAATGCTGGTAAAGGAGGAGATAATGGATAAAGAATCAGAAAAGAGAGTACTAACAGCATACAGCGGATACAATGAGCTGCAGGATATCTTCCAACTAGCCCTCCGCAGGGCAGCTGTTGGAAAGGGAGCTATCCGACACGCAGAAGAAAACCAGCCTTTTGAAAGACAGCAAATCTGCGACGACCTTCGTGGCACTGACAAGAGTGCAGCTATATTCCAGATAAGGAAGAAAGCGAGAGAAGTTCTCAGGATTCCGAAGAAGATAGACAAGATAAATGAGCTCTTGGACATAATGGTCTATGCTGCAGCTGCTGTTATTGTCCTAGAGGAAGAGATGACGAAGATAGATTCTAGAAGAAAGGAGGTACAGAATGGGAAAGACAGTAACTCTCTTTAAGAAGGTAGAAGATCTAGACACTAAGTTCAACAAAGCTATCGCTGAGGTACTCTGTTCTATAGGTGAGCTTCGTGCTCTTATAGAAGAGAATGACCAGTCTGTTTGTGGAGATCTCAATGGTCAAGATATGAAGATTCAGTCAATAGAGCAAGCTATGAAAGAGGTGAATCAAGCTAACGAAAAGAGGCTCACAACTCTCGAAGCTCAGGTGAAGAAGCTCTTCGCAACAAGAGAACCAAATCCTATTCCATCTAGATCTAAGGATATAAAGATAGGCGTCCTTATCCACAAGCTACAAGAAGCTATCGTCGAGTACAATCGAGGCTAAGATGAAGACCTGTCCTCACTGCGAGCAAGCTACCTTAGACGAGTCTAGAGAAACCTTCTCTTGTTATAAGTGCGGCTATGTTCAGTATAAGAAAGGGAAAGTAGATGTGAAGGAGGAGATAGCTAAGCTGAGAGAGGAGTACAAGACATCCTCTCTCTTCAACCCTCCAACAAACGAACTAAAGGAGGCTAAGAGAAGAGCTTGGAGAGACTGGGCTAGAAGGAATCCAGAGAAAGTAGAAGCTATGAGAGAAAGGAAGAAACAGGAGAGGAGAGAAGCTCGACAAAATAATGAGAGGGAAAACGCATGACTACGAATTTTTGTATTGACATCTATCGAAAAATGGTGTATAATGTTTTATAATAAGCAACAGCGGACGCTCGACAGGGCGACGAATAACAACTAACAAAGGAGGGCATAAACTATGCCAACAGAAATCAACGTAAGGGCACCAAAGGCGAATGACAGAGAGTGGACAGGTTCCTACGACTTTGGAGCGAACCTCGACGAAGCGAAAGAGAAGTTCGGTGAAGATGTCGTTTTCTCCTCGTACGTATCCGCTCAGACAATCAGAGCTCAGGCTGTTGTCAGGTCCTTGCTTGAAGCTGGCAAGACAGACGACGAAATTGCAACAGAGTTGCAGGCTTGGAAACCAGGTGTTCAGAGAACTCGCAGCATCGACCCACAAGCAGCTATCCTCGCAAAGTGGAGCTCAATGTCTCAGGAAGACAAAGCCGCCTTTTTGGCGAAGTTGCAGCAAGCTGGCTAGGCGCGATAGACAGCTTGGTCGACAAGGGCAGAGGTCAATGGGCCTCTGTCCTTCTTTTTCGACTAACTAAAAACCATAACATTATGGTAAGGAGACTTCTCATGTTTTACAGATGTATCTGTGGAAACGAGACTTTCATGGTTAAGTACCTCAGACTCACTTGTACTAAGTGTAAGAGGGAGTATATCGCTGACGCTCGTATTACATCTGATAC
>JAKPUQ010000040.1 GCA_029572815.1 Bacillota bacterium
GCGCCGTTTGTTACAGCAACAGGCTCACCGGTTGTATCGCCAACAGACATGATGCTTACACGAGCCTCAGCAGGGTTAGTGTTGAGAGTCATATCAGCAAGAGCCTTAGACTTCTGACCCATCTTTACGAGCTCAACGCCGCCCAGGTCATACTGTGCATCGAAACCAGCACAAGTATTGTTGCCAGCGTCAACTACGAGGCTGAGAGTCATTGTGTCGCCAGCCTTAGCGCCTGTTACGCTTGAAGCGCCTTCAGCATTAACGAGCTTGAAGTTGAAGTCCTTGTCGCCAGGTGTAACAACAGGAGTTGTTGTGGTTGTTGTAATCTGAGGAGTAGGAGGTGCTGTAGTAGTAGTAGTAGTTACTGTACCGGGCTCGCTTCCGAAACCACAGTGAAAACCACCACATCCTGTAGTAGTAGTAGTTACTGTACCGGGCTCGCTTCCCTCAACTACGATTGTGAGGCCCTCTGTCTTAAGGTTGCTGTCTTCCTTAGTATACTTACGTGAAGCCTCGCCGTCCTTCTTCTTTGCTTCGATCATAGGAGTCATAACTGTGATCTTCTCGTCGGGATCAGTATCATAGTTCATGATATCAACGTGGTATGTACCAGCTGCAATGTCAGAAGCCAGTGTGATATCGAATACATAGAGAGGATATGCTGTAGATGTAGAACCAGCCCAAGCATAATCTCTACCGTCGCTCATCCATGAAAGACCGAGGAAGTAGTTATCTGTACCAGCAGACTTCTGGAAGGGCTCACAACCGAACTGATAACGTCCGGGAGCGATATAGCCGTCCATATCGTCCATGATACCGCCGAATGTGATGTAACGGTCTGTGCTGCCTGAACCGGTAGCAAGAGTTACGTTCTTAGCATATAAATAGTACTTATCTGTGGGGCTTGCTACTGCGAAAGCGATCTTGGAAGTATCACAAGTAATATTTACTGAGAGTGATCCAGTATCGTTGTTAGTAGCTTCCTCAAGGTACATAGCAGCAGGGATCTTGTATCCATCTGCGCCGATATCAGACTTCTTAACGGTTATTGTGGAAGAACCGCTTGCCATATCAGGCTTTGTCTTATCATATGTTTTAACATAAAATCCCTTGGTTGCATCTGCAGCGCCTACAGACATAGGAGCTACTGCGCTAACCATTGTTGCAGCCATACACAGTGATGTGACTGCAGAAATTAACTTTTTCATTTGTAATAATTCCTTTCTTTAGGTTTTTACGCCTATTAATAAAACATAAATTGGGTTTGTATTCCTTTGTAAGGGGGACAAATCAGATAATCTCGGATCAAAGTTCTGTGATACTGTGGAGCAGATATTTCTGGATCTTGAGAGCATCGTTGGATGTAAGACCCTGTGTGTCCTTATCTACATCGCCGTTAGCCTTGCCCTGTTCTGTAAGGTGCTTTTCAGCTGAACCATTAAGACCATATTTATCGGGGTTAGCGAGACTCTGCATGATAAGGATAGCATCTGCAAGCTCTACTTTTCCATCACAGTTAGTATTGCCCTTAACAACATTTGTAATGGGCTGTGTAGTAGGATCACTACCGATATTAACTGCTCCGTCGGTCACCTTGACATCGAGCTTGACGGGCTTGCCGTTTGACTCGTAGCCACAGCCGATCTTTCCGTTTACCTGCTTAGAGCCAGAGTATGTCTCACGATCAATAGGCTTGATCGAAAGAGCTGACTTTGTACCTTCCTTGGCGTTGCTTGAAACAGTGCCCTTGATGGTACAGAATACTCCGTCGCCCTTGAGCCAGTAAGAAGAATCCTCGGCAGCAGTAGACCAGATCAGGTTGATCGTACCCTCTTTGCTGTTGATAGAGCTCTCATAAAGATCGCTGAGTGAAGCTGAAAGATCAGCTGACTGAGGTATCTTTGTAACAAGCGCTCCTGCGTCAACGGAAGTGATTGTGAGTACGCTGCTGTCATATGCAACAGCAAAATCGATTGCCTGAATGCCGGAAGATGGAATATCAGCTAACGATACGTCCACCGAGAAAGTCTCACCAGCCTTTGCAGATGTTGTGCCAGCGTTTATCTGCACTGTTTCGCCGGCAGCTGCAGCAGGCATAAGTGAGCAGACTGAAAGTGAAAGCATCGTAGCAGCGATAGCTCCGACGACTACCTTTTTTGTCTTCATTATTTTTTCCTCCTTCTTCAATAATGTTATATAACAAAGGAACGGGGTGCCCCTTTAATTATATCGTGTCTTAATGCAGCGGATACATTGTTCCGCCCTCCCTGCAAAACCGTATCACCGATAACGAATGAAAGCCATGCAAAGCGGTCGGCGCGATGCCGCTGCTCAGTCATACAGACGAGGCTTAAGCTGTCCGAGCTGCGGTTTTCGGCGGATCACCTTCCGATCCGGCGTTTGTTCACGCCGCTCTGAAGCTCCCCTCTGCCGTCAGCCTGCGACTGAAAACTACGCTCTGCAGGCAGTGGTTTTGTCGTAAGACGCATCACACTGCCGTGATGAGATACTTAATCCCAAATCTATATTTATTCATGATTTCATTATATATCAGGTCTAAAAAAAAGTAAATAGGTTCATACTGTTTTTGGTATTTTACCTAAACAGGAAAAGTATTTTTTGCACGGTTTGCACAATGATGATTTTCCAGAAAAACCACAGTCAAACGGGTTTTCTGAACCAAAAATGAATTTATCAAATTATTTGTCCAACGCACGGAATTCAGCAGGTATCTGCTCCTCGATTATGCGGTTGATAACATCCCATCCGAACTCCGTATAGGTGCCCTGGGGGATCGCATAGGGAAGACCGTGTTTAGCCGCAAGCTCGGGCGAATACTTGCTGTAGGGATAGACCTTCATATTTGAGAATTCGCCTTCGTAGTGGACAATGGTGGGTATGCATTTCACGTTTTCGAGTCTCAGCTCGTTGGTCTCGCCGTCGATGACTATATCAAAGTCGGGGAGCTCTCCCACAACATTGAAGTTGTCGGTCTGGGCACAGATGAAGTTACCCATGCAGTAATAAACGAAGCCCTTTGTGCCGTCGTCGCGGGTTATCCATTCCATAGTCTCCGCTGTATGCGTATGGCAGCCGAGTATCACATCGGCGCCCCAGTTCACCATTTTATTTGCCAGCTCTATTCTGTCCTCGGTGACAACGGTGGTATCGTCCTGGCCCCAGTGGGCTGAAACGATGACAGCGTCTGCCATTTCCTTGGCTTCCTTGATCTGGCGTTCAATGACGTCCTCCTCGTCATTCTTTATGACTCTGAGAGGAACATCGTCAAGCTGCGCGTCAAAGCCGTTGATATGGTGGCAATATGCCAGGAATGCGATCTTGACGCCGTTGACCTCTCTGATACGGATATTGTTTGCGTCCTCCTCGTTGAGGTAGGCGCCCAGCACCGTAAGGTCATTTTCCTTTGCCTTCTGGTTCCAGAAGTTTATAGACTCCTCAAGTCCGTCGGTCCCCATGTCAAGCAGGTGGTTGTTAGCCATCGTAATGACATCGAAGCCGCAGTCTATGACCGCATCGGCTACCTCCGGGGGAGAATTGAACAGGAGCACACCGCCCTCGGCACCGCGTACAGGATTGCTCTGTGAGATAACGGTCTCCTGATTGATGATAGCAACATCTGCGTCCTCTATGAGGTACTTGACCTCGGAATACATAGGCTTGAAATCGTAGCCGTTGCCGCCTGCGAGAGCCTCTGCGTTCTTGAATACGGAATAATGTATGAGGTTATCGCCCGCTGCGATCACATGGACCACCTTGTCGGGCGGGAGCGTGGTAGGCTCCTCGGTAGTTTCCTCGGGAAGTGTTGTTTCTGCTTCTGATGATGTCTGCGCACCGGTGTCAGCCTTTCCGACTGCTTTGCCCATAGCACAGCTCACTCCGCACACAGCAAGAACTGTTACGATTGCGAGCGCACCGATAGCGCGTCCTTTTCTCAATTTCATAAATACTCCTTTGTGAAAGGGCATAAAATCCCTGAAAATATGCCTCTTTCTAAAATCATTATATCACATTATTTTTCATTTGGCAATTACAAATTGTATCAAACTTAAATGAATTTACAACGCGTTTTATATCCATAAAGATTAAATTTCAGCTGCAAATGGCGTATTTACGGCAAATTCTCACCTCCAACTTTATTCTGTTCCAATATTTGTTTATTCATACGAAGTTTTTCAAAAATTATTGTGCAAGCTGACAGTTTTAAGCTTTTTTGTCCCATATGTATACATTGCAATTACATATTGTTAATTTCACGGCTTTTCTGAAGCTCCATGAACTCCTCCGCCAGAGCCTCTGCTTCTGCATAGCTGGAAAGCTGATAACACCTGCCGCGGAACTTGGCTGAACCGTAGTAACCGTTCATATACCAGGCGGCGTGCTTGCGGGCTTCGTGCATAGCCAGCTCCTCACACTTGCCGCTGAGCTCAAGTATGAGCCTGATGTGCTCAAGCAAGACGCTCATCTTCTCGTCCAGTGAGGGCGGTATGTATTCCTCCCCCTTCAGGGCTGCCTCTGTCTCACGGAATATGAAAGGATTGCCGTAGCTGCCCCTGCCTATCATGACAAGGTCACAGCCCGTCTCCTCGTACATCGCCTTGCATGAGGCTCCGTCGGTGACGTCTCCGTTGCCTATAACGGGGACGCTTACAGCCGCCTTGACCGCTCTGATGATGCTGCTGTCAGACTCGCCGCTGTAGAACATATCCCTTGTACGCCCGTGTACTGCTATGGCAGCCGCACCTGCGCTCTCCAGTGCCTTTGCCATTTCGGGAGCGTTTATGCTGTCGGAGTTCCAGCCGCTGCGTATCTTCACGGTAACGGGAACGTCTCCCGCAGCCTTCACCGCAGCCTCTGTTATGGAAGCCGCCAGCTTCACGTCCTTCATCAGCGCCGAGCCTGCTCCCGTGCCCACTACCTTTGGGACGGGACAGCCCATGTTGATATCGATGATGTCGGGGCGGTACTCAAGGACGATCTTCACAGCCTCCGCCATGAAGTCGGGCTCGCTGCCGAAAAGCTGCACCGCCATGGAGCGCTCCTCGTCGGTGACCGTACACAGCTCCGCAGTCTTGCGGTCGCTGTAGCATATTCCCTTTGCGGAGACCATTTCGCTGACAACATAGGCAGCTCCGTACCTTTTGCACATGAGCCTGTATGCCCTGTCCGCAACTCCTGCCATGGGAGCCAGTGCGGCAGTCCTCGGGATAGTCACCCTTCCTATTTTAATAGTATCACTCATCAGTATTCTCCGCCGGCTTGTCCTTGTTTTTGAATACAAAGACCTTGCTGAGGACGTAGTTTGCTATGAAGATGAACACCTGGCTGAGGAAGGTGATGATAGTCTTGTTCACGCCAAGCCAGTCACAGCAGATGAGGAATATAGCCTCCTCCATGACAAGGGTGGCAAATCTTGCACCGAAGAATGAGGTGAAGACCTTCCAGAACTCCTTCGCCGTGGTGGTCTCGTTCTTGAATACGTACTTCTTGTTGGTGAAGAAAGCAAAGGTAACCGCGCATATCCATGAGAATACAACGCCTGCGGTGCTCTCCCACTTGGGCTCGCCGGGAACAAGCACAAATATCAGCAGCTTGGTCACTATGGACACCGCTGTGGTAAGTACGCCGAAAACCAGGTACAGCCATTTCTCCTCATATTTGTAATATATCTTTTGCAGCGGTTTCGGAAGTATGGAAACGCACCACTTTATGAATTTTTCCATTATATCTGTCCTTTCAGAAATTCAATCGCCTTTATATAATAGCAGTTTACGGACAGAATTTCAAGTCTTTTCATGTGATTTTCATGGAATATCCCACTTTTTTCGTAAAAAAGTCCACTGTCGCTTCACTATAAACAAACGATATAAACAGCAAAAAGCGAACAGTTTTCAGCGAGATTTTACATTTTGGAGATTTGTAGCCCCGTTACGAAGGCCAAATTTATGCAATTCGGCAATAAAAATCAACTGCATATACTTGAAGTAAATTTATTTGTTAATATTACACTAAAAAACCGGCAGTTTTTTGTGCCAAATCCGAATTGTAAAAACTTGCAAAATATGCTATAATACATATCGGAATGTATTTGATGTATTCCATAGTGTGTTCAATTAAATAAAGCTCTGTTTTCATTCCACGGCTAACCCCTGCGGAATATAAAAGGCTCCCCTTTTCGGGGAGCTTTTTTATTTCTCATGTACATTTTTTCCTGTCATGTGCTCTATGGTAAGAGCTATCATCTGCACGCGGCTGAATGCCCTTTCTATCTCGGTGTCAACTTCCTCGACTGTGGGGTAATACTTCAGTCCAAGCCTTTTGGCGGCGTCCAGGGCGGTCTCCTTGTCTGTCACCAGCTCAGCACGTCCGAAAACAATAACGCTGGTGAAGTACCAGGACCAGTCCTCCTTCTGACAGCCGTCATTCAGTACCGTGAAGCAGACCTTGTCACAGGACTTTATAGCGTCCAGCTTGTGCCCCGCCTTGGCACAGTGGAAATATATTTTCCCGTCGGCGTCGTTGTATACGAAGTCCATGGGAACTCCGTAGGGATAGCCCTCATCGCCAATAACGGAAAGCACTCCCCTCTTTGCAAGGTGGAGTATCTCAAAGCACTCTCTTTCGGAGACTGCCTGCTTGTATCTTCTCATGTCTCTGAACATATTATCAGCTCCTTTATTTTGCGAAAAACCAATGATGTTATTTATGCCTGTTGATACAATAAAGGGCTGCCGCACTGCGACAGCCCTTATATTTGCAAGTTACCCTATCTTACGATAATTACTTGTTGAGGTTAGCCTCGATAACGTCGAGCTCATCGTAGAGAGCCTGAGGAATGTTTCCACCCTTAGCCTTGATGTCCTCGTCGTAGTATCTTCTCATCTCAGCGATCTCCTTCTTCCACTCTTCCTTATCAACTGTAAGGAGCATCTTGAGTGCGTCGGGAGTTACCTCGTCCTCGATTCCCTTGAGGTTGATGTCCTCAGCCTTGGGAAGGAATCCGATAGGAGTCTCAACAGCGTCAACCTCGCCCTCAACTCTCTTGATGATCCAGTCGAGAACTCTCATGTTGTCGCCGAAACCGGGCCAGAGGAAGTTGCCCTCGTCGTCTGTTCTGAACCAGTTTACGTTGAAGATCTTAGGAGCCTTGCTGCCAAGTCTTGCGCCCATTTCCAGCCAGTGTGCCCAGTAGTCGCCTACGTTGTAGCCGATGAAGGGCTTCATAGCCATAGGATCGTGACGGAGCACGCCTACTGCACCTGTTGCAGCAGCAGTTGTCTCGGAAGAAACAGCTGATCCGATGTATGTACCGTGTGTCCAGTCGAATGACTGATATACCAGAGGAGCAGTTGTTGCACGTCTGCCGCCGAAGATGATAGCGGAGATCGGAACGCCCTCGGGATTGTTGAACTCAGGTGAGATGCAGGGGCAGTTCTTAGCAGGAGCTGTAAATCTTGAGTTGGGGTGAGCAAGCTTGTTGCCTGCTGCTGTATAAGCCTCGCCGTCTACCTTCTCGCCCTTCCACTCTGTAGCGTCCTTGGGAGGATTCTCTGTGAGCTTCTCCCACCAGGGAGTATTGTCGCTGTTATCGAGAGCTACGTTTGTGAAGATAGCGCCGTTCTTTGTACAAGCAAGAGCGTTGTAGTTGGACTTAGCGTTTGTTCCGGGAGCAACGCCGAAGAAGCCGTTCTCGGGGTTGATAGCGTAGAGTCTGCCGTCCTTGCCGGGCTTCATCCAAGCGATATCGTCGCCGACTGTGAATACCTCATAGCCGTCCTTCTTGTATCCCTCGGGGGGGATGAGCATTGCCAGGTTGGTCTTGCCGCAAGCTGAAGGGAATGCAGCTGTGATGTACTTAACATCGCCGTTGGGCTTCTTAACGCCCAGGATAAGCATATGCTCAGCCATCCAAGCCTCGTTCTTGCCCTGGAAGGAAGCGATACGGAGTGCGAAGCACTTCTTGCCGAGGAGTACGTTTCCGCCGTATGCGGAGTTGATGGACCAGATAGTGTTCTCCTCAGGAAACTGAACGATGTATCTCTTCTCGGGATCAACGTCAGCCTTGGAGTGGAGACCTCTTACAAAGTCATCGGAAGTATCACCGAGGTTCTCGAAAGCCTGCTTGCCCATTCTTGTCATGATGTTCATGTTGAGAACAACGTAGATAGAGTCTGTTACCTCTACACCTACCTTAGCAAGAGGAGAACCGATGGGTCCCATTGAATAAGGGATAACATACATTGTTCTGCCCTTCATAACGCCGTTGTACATAGGTGTAAGGAGAGCCTTCATCTCATCGGGAGCCATCCAGTTGTTTGTAGGACCTGCGCCCTTCTTTTCCTTTGAGCAGATGAATGTTCTGTCCTCAACACGGGCAACGTCGTTAGCGCGTGTTCTGTGGTAGAGACAGTTAGGATACTTCTCGGGGTTGAGCTTGTACATTTTGTCCCAGCTGTCATCGGGAAGAGAAGTTACCTCCTCGATAAGAGCGTCGATCTGCTCCTGTGAGCCGTCGATCCATACTACCTTATCAGGCTGACAGAGAGCAACCATCTCGTCTACCCACTTTAATACGTTAGGGTTCTTAGTCAATGACATTGTATAATACCTCCTAAAAATTTATCATTTCAGAGCGGTGCGCACACACCGCAAAACGGAATGTCAGGCAAAAGCCAAACGTTCCTCTAATACTATTATATCTGTTTTTTGTCAATGTGTCAATAGAGATATGTTATATTTTGACGGTATTTTTTCGGAATAGCAATATTACCGAAAAATATTGCATTTCATGGGGTTAACCCTCTGCAACCACGGTCAAACGGCGATGCTCCGTTGAGAGTGATATATAAAAAAATGCACGTTGTTATATTTTTGTCAATGTTTTCATGTTGAGCAGCTTCTCAATGCGTTGAATAAAAGAACTTCCTTCCGTAAAGCTCTGCGTTGGCGAGTACATTTTTCGCAGACACGTTAAAGTTCGTTTTCTGTCAGATAAAGATACTCTGAATTGCGGGGCTGCCCATCGGACGTCCGCAAAGAAAACGCAGAGGGGCGGACGATATCGCCGCCGAAGGTATATTCCTGACAGTCCAGCGCATAATAGGGACGAGGTGAGATAATGGAGAAAAAACAACTGCTGCCCTCTCTTGACCGCAGTATAGACGAGATACGCCGCATTTCCGGCGGCTCCTCGGACGTGCTCATAAACCGCTTTGTCACGGGCGGTATCCACTGCGCTCTGCTCTGCTGCGAGGGCATGGTGTCCACATCTGTCATAACAGAGCTCATATTCGAGCCCATAACCGAAATACCGCCGCAGAAGAACGCACAGGGGCTCTTTCACTATATAAACGAGGAGCTGCTCCTCTCCACCGACCGCCCTCAGGCGGAGGATTACGATACGCTGTTCCGCCTGCTGAATTCGGGCTTTGCGGTACTTATCGCCGAGGGAATGACCTGCGGACTTGCCTTCGGCGTTCAGGGCTACAACACAAGGGGCGTTCAGGAACCGTCGGGTGAGGGCAACATCATGGGCGCCCACGAGGGCTTCACCGAGACTATCCGTACCAATATGTCACAGATACGCAGGAGAATGAAGTCTCCCGAGCTGGTCATGGAGCTTTTCATCAAGGGCGAAAAGAGCAGCACCGACCTGTGCCTGTGCTACATGAAGGACAGAGTGCCGGAAGCGCTGATGGAGAAGATACGCTCCTCCCTTGAGGGGATAGAGCTGGAGGCTATCCTCACCACGGGCTATATCCGCCCTTTTGTGGAGAACGGCAGCTTCGAGCTTTTCAGCTCCACAGGCACCACCGAGCGCCCTGACGTACTGTGTTCAAAGCTCATCGAGGGCAGGGCCGCAATACTGGTGGACGGCGTTCCCTACGCTGTCATCATACCGCGGCTGTTCTGCGAGAGCTTCCAGACCCTTGACGACTACGCCTACAAGCCCTACTACGCCACATTCATACGCTGGCTGAAATACGCCGCCTTCCTGACGGCGGTGCTGCTGCCTGCATTCTATGCCGCCATTGTCATGTACCACCCCGAGCTTCTCAACAGCACACTGTTCATGCTCCTGGTGGAGGCTGAGAAAAAGGCTCCCCTGTCCATAGTTACGGAGTCACTGTTCGCCCTGCTGATGTACGAGATGATAAGGGAGGCAGGAGTACGGCTTCCAAAGCCAACGGGAGGCGCGGTCAGCATAATCAGCGGTCTCATCATCGGTGACGCCGCTGTGAACTCGGGGCTGGTGAGCACTCCCCTGCTGACCATGACGGCGCTGGCGGTACTGGGCGGACTGGTAGTCCCCGAGCTGGAGCCCCAGATAACGGTGCTGCGCCTTGCCTTCCTTATAGCAGGAGGAGCCCTTGGACTTTTCGGTATCAGCCTCCTTGCCTGCGCGGTGCTGGTGAATATTTGCGCCACCGAGGACTACGGCTTTCCCTACACCGCTCCAATATCGCCGTTCAAGGCAAGGGGCATGGGCGATACGGCGGTCCGAAGCGGCATAAAAAAAGCTCCAGAGCCGCGGCTTCACTGTGGAGGAATACCATGAATAGCCTGTCGAAAAATCAGCTCTGCGCACTGCTGCTCATTACGGATATGTTCGGGCTCTGCTGTATGAGAGGGAGCATCTCTGCTGCCACACTTTGGGGAGTCCTGGGCGGCACCGCATTGCAGTTCCTCTTTGCTCTTGCCTTCGCTGTTCAGCACGGAGAGCACTCAAAGGGGTCGGAGGTCTTCTTCCTGCTGTATGCCCTGTTCTGCGGAGGCGCGGTGTTCTCGGAGCTGTGGCGCACAAGCGGCGTCATCTATATCCCCTATGAGAGCGGTCACGGCATATGGGGACGGCTCATGACTGCCGGACTTGTGGCAGCGGTGTGTCTTTATATCTCCTCCACAGGCATGAAGTCCGCAGGCAGGGCAGCTGTCATCGCAGCGGCGGTGGGAATATTCTGCCTTGCCGTTGACCTTGCCAGCGCCGTGGTCAATGCGGACTGGCAGAACCTTTGGCGTCCCGAAAAAGGAGCGCTGCCGCAGAGCTCATAAGGGGCTTTGCAGTCAGCGGCGGTCTCGGCAGCTTCGCGGTCTTTCTCGGGGAGGTGCGGGGCGACAGGGTAAAGACTGCGGTGAGGTATTTCACGGCAAAGGCAGTCATATCCGCGGCGGTGCTGCTGACTGCTCTTGCGGTGGCTGGCGGCATAATGCCCATGACGGAGTTCCCCGTCATCACTGCGGCACAGCTTTCCCAGCCCTTTGAGGCACAGCGCATTGACTCACTGTTTCTGGTGGTGTTCTCGGTGTTTGCGGTGTTCTCGGCGGCGCTCCAGGTCATGACGGGAGCCTTCCTGCTGAGGCGCATATTCCCCTCATTCAGGCGTTGGAAAAGCACTGCCGTAATAGTCCTCACCATAGTCGCTGCTCTCCTTATGCAGGGGCGGGAGCTGCTGCTCCTTCGCGCGGCGGCAGCGGCTGCGGCGCTTCTCACAGCTGCATTTTCGGGTAAAAAAATATCCGCTGAAAATATCAGCGGATAGGTATTATTCCTTCTGAGCACTGCCGCTCTTTTTTATGCGGAGCTGCCTGAAAAACTCCGACAATATCCCTGCGCACTCCTCCTCCACGACTCCTCCCGTTACCTCGGGACGGTAGTTATAGGGCAGTGCGAACATTTTCTGCACGGAAACGGCTGAGCCGCTCTTTGCGTCATAGGCTCCGAAGATAACGTCGTCGATACGGGCGTTGATTATGGCTCCGCAGCACATGGGACAGGGTTCAAGGGTGACGTATATGGCACATTCGGGAAGCCTCCAGCCACCAAGTCTGCGGCAGGCGCTGTCTATCGCCATGAGCTCCGCATGGGCAAGAGCATTTTTGGCTCCCTCGCGCATATTCCTTCCCTCGCCGACTATCTCGCCTGTGGTCTTTTTCACAACCACAGCTCCCACGGGGACCTCTCCCTCGTCGAAGGCTTCGCGGGCAAGCTCCAGGGCGCGCTTCATGTATTTTTCCATTGTATCACCTAAAGTACGAACTTGATAATTGCTGCCAGAAGGCATATCGCTACGGCAGCAGGAATGGGGAAGCTCCTGAATGCGATGACAAGCCTCTCTCTGAGAGTTATCTCTGAGCTGTATGCCGCCATTCTGTGGCTGTCCTTTTTCTTGTTGAAGATGTAGAGCACTACCACACCCAGTGCGCCGATGATGAAGAATACAAGTATGAATGTATTTCGCTTCAGGAAGACCGTATCGGGCGAGCCGTATTCAAGTATTACCAGCGCAAGGCGGTACATCTTGAATATGACCTGTACGAATATGGCTGTGAATATGGAACCGCTCCTGAGCATTCCCACGGAGGCGACTGCCGATATAAGAAGAGCCGACGGGAGCTCGCGGAGGTCCTGCACAAGAAGTGCGGACATAAGGGAGGTTATGATGACAGTGAAAACATCACCGAACTGTCTCAGGGCGCCGAAAACAGCTCCTCGGAAGAACAGCTCCGACATTGCGGAAATAAGCACGATGTCAAATACGGTGTAGAGCACGAACTGCTCCTGGCTCCATACAGAGACATCGGCGTTGATGTTTCGGAAATAATCAAAGACCTGACGGGTCCTGTTGGTGTAGATGTTGGGCAGGCTGGTCACTGCGCTGACCGCCATTGCCATGCATATGGTACCTATAAGGTCCGAGGCATGGTTGAGTGAAGTCATAAACTCCACACGCCGCGGCATTTTCATTTTCCTGTGTATATAGGCTGCGGGAAGAAGTATCTTCACGATGTCGGTGACTATGAGAGCGGTGATTATCTCGCCGCTGCCGCCGTAGGGAACTGTGCTAAGAAATGACGTATGTATATCGAAGCCGAGTGCGTCAAATACTGCAACGATAAGCTTGCTGAATATATTATCGGTCACGATCCACATGAGCATAGCCATACCGGCTATGTACATTATCCTTCCGATGATCTTCTGTTCAGTAGCTGAGGCCGACTTTTTCTCAAAGCCCTTGCCCTCCACAAAGACGCTTTCCTTGCGGTTGAGCTTGAAGTTGAAGGCGTATGGATTCTCTTTGTTCCGGCGCCACGCTCTGAACTTTTCGTTGTATGTATCATTCTGGGTCGAATAGTCGAACTGATCAACCACGTTGATCATCGTTTCAGCTGAGGTGTCAGTGAGATCCATTTTGCTCACCTCCTACAATTTCTCAATATAATATTAACATATTTCAGGGGAAACAGTGTAGATATTTTAGAGTGATTATGTGAATAAATTGTTAATTAAACAAAACATAAAGAAAGGCGCGATTGTGAAAAAATTAAACTGTCTTGCGGCAGCTGCCGCGATATTGCTTGGTCTCACAGGCTGTAAGCCCGGAAGGATACAGGAAAAAGGCTACCTGAGGGCTGCCGCAGTCACGAAAAAAATGATACTTTTCTCACCCTGGGGCTGTTCTCACAGGAGGAGACCGTTACCGCTTCGGGAGAAAATATCGACTCCGCAAGAGACTCCGCAGAGCTCATGACGGGGCAGGAAATATTCACGGGCTACACGGAGCTCCTCGTCGTGGACGGTGAGGACTGCTGCGGAATGCTGGGTTATATGCTGAATGAATGGAGGGTGTCTCCCTCCTGCCTGGTGGTGTACAGCAGCGACGGCAGCGCCCTCATGAAGGAGCTTGGTGCAGAGCAGCTCATCGGTATGACCGAACAGGCTGTGAAGCAGGGATGCGCTCCGAAATGTGACCTGATAACTGTGCTGACAGAGCTTTGCAGCAGCGGCTGTGCAGAGGTGGCTGAGCTTGACCCTGACGGCTCCGCAGGCAGCCATGTCATTTATTAGTTCTGGTGCCTTACCACGCCGTACTCGTCATCGAGGCGGTAGTAGGGACAGGCATAATTGGTGCCCTGAAGGAACCTGTACATCTCGTCCTCGTCAAGATTGACCATACAGACGTAGCAGTCATAGTCATCATCGTAGACGTAATTGGTGCAGGTCTCGCAGTTTGTGGCTTTCTTCTTTTCCATTTTTGTCAGCTCCTATCTGTTGCCCGGCTGTCAGCCGAGTATCTCTCTTTCAAGCCAGAGGGCAACTCCGTCCTCGTCATTTGACTCAGTGACCTCGTCGGCAATGTCCAGCACTTCATCAACGGCGTTGGCGACGGCAACTCCCGTACCGCACAGCTCCAGCATTTCCATATCATTCCTGTCATCGCCGAATGCGATGGTGTCATACAATGCGATACCGCATTTCTCCGCAAGGGCGGTTATAGCTGCGGTCTTGCCTGCGCCCTTTGGGAGAAATCCGTACCAGTTCTCGCCGCGGTAGCACTGGAGCTTGCAGCCGAACTTCTCCGCTATCCTCCGTGCAGTTTTCTCCGAGGAGAGCTCTGCGACAATCTTGCTGCCGCCTGCCTCAAGGGGTTCATTATATTCACAGTAGACTGCCTTGTGAAGCTTTTCCGACTCCGCAATATGCCTGCTGTTCCAGTATACCGTCTTGCCCTGTGCCACTGTAACCTCGGTACCGGGAGCCGCTTCCAGGAGCGCCCTTACGATGCCGTTTGTCTCCTCAGCCGTAAAGCAGCAGCTGTAGATACATTCGTCCCCCCGAGTGTATGAGAGTGCCGTCGGTAGTTATCTCGTAATCGGGTTTGAGCAGTTCGATGTACCGCTCTGCGCCTATCCAGTATCTTGCTGTTGCAATGGCAAAGGTGCAGCCCTTTTCTCTGCACCTTTTCAGCACATCAAGTGTTCTTTCCGATATTGTTCCGTCTGTTTTAAGCAATGTGTGGTCCAGGTCTGTGAGTATCAGCTTTTTCATGGAGTTACCTGCTTTCAAAAACAGGCGCACATATTCAGACTTTCCTGTGCGCCCGTTGAATTATTTCTTTATCTTCATGGAAATGTCAAAGCACTTTACCGAGTGGGTAAGGGCTCCCAGTGAGATTATATCCACGCCTGTCTCAGCAACGGAGCGGATATTCTCGGCGGTGACATTGCCGGAAGCTTCAAGCAGTGCCTTTCCGCCTGCAATGGCAACTGCCTCCTTCATCTCGTCGCAGCTCATGTTGTCAAGCATGATTATCTCAACGCCTGTTGCAAGTGCCTCGCGGAGCTCGTCAAGCGTGCGGACCTCCACCTCTATCTTTACGGTATGTCCTATCTTCTCGCGGAGAGCATTGACAGCTGCGGTGATACCGCCGTAAGCGTCGATGTGGTTGTCCTTGAGCATAGCCGCGTCGGAGAGGTTGAAGCGGTGGTTCTTTCCGCCGCCCACTGTTACCGCATACTTCTGCAATACTCGGAGTCCGGGAAGAGTCTTTCTCGTATCGGTAACGGCTGCCTTTGTGCCCTTTACCAGCTCAACGCACTTGTTTGTGGCAGTTGCGATGCCCGACATATGCTGAAGGAGGTTCAGAGCTGTTCTCTCGCCCTTGAGGAGAGCGAGTGTGCTTCCCTCAAGCTCTGCGATTATGTCGCCCTTCTGCACCTTTGTGCCGTCCTGAAGAAGTATCTTAAAGTCAACGTCGCCGCCTGCAAGGTCGAATACGCGCTTTGCCACCTCGATACCGCAGACAACTCCCGTATCCTTTGCAACGTAATAAGCGGAGCTCCTGTGGTCCGCAGGGATAAGATTATCCGCAGCGGCGTCGATGTAGTTTATGTCCTCCATAAGAGCAGTGGTGATTATATTGTCAACATAGCATTGTAAAAGCTTCATGGTAATCTTCCTTTCTGTTATAAATCATAATTTAGCGCAAGCGCTAATAGTGATTAGTGCATAGTGGTTAGTGATTAGTTAATGTGTTCGCTGCGCTCACATTATTTAAACAACGTCGCCGAAGGCGACACCACAACTATTCACTATTCACTAATCACTATTCACTCAAATCATAATTTTGCTCCGCAAAATTATGATTTATACTTCGAGTCTATGCACAGGAACTCCTCAAGGGTAAGTCCCGAATCACGGACCTCCTTTGCAAGCTCCTTGCCAAGATAGCGGACGTGCCAGGACTCATACTTGTAGCCCGTTATGTCCTGCTTGCCCTGGGGGTAGCGCAGGATAAAGCCGTACTTATAGCAGTTCTCCGCTATCCACTTTGCCTCCTTGGTGTTGTTGAAGGAGTCGCTGGCGTTGTTTATGTCCATTGCCAGTCCTGTCTGGTGCTCGGAGTGACCCGGCCTTGCGGAATAGGTGTCCGCCTTTGCCTTGCCGTCACGGGCTACATAGTTGTTGTACAGGGTGTTCTGATATGTGTATGAGCGGAAGCCGGAGCATATCCACAGGGACAGTCCCGCCTTCTTGGCGTCTGCCTGCATTGAGTTGAATGCACTCTGAGCGTCGGGGAGTATCTTTCCCGGATCGTAGTCGGAGGGCAGTCCGTAGGTCTTGTTGGCAATGAGTATTCCGTTGACGTAGGTTATGCCGCCGCGGACCTCTATCTCCTGACGGGTGAAGGTCTCCTTTGTGCCGTCAGCCCAGGTGACCGCAAAGTGCATGGAGTCTGTATGGACAAGCTTTCCCCCGGTGCTGTTCTCGGTGCTGCCGAAATGGAACACCACATCCTCGCCCGAAGGAGCATACTCAAAACGGCTAACATATCCGCTCTTGTCGGTGAGCTTTCCGCTGAGACCGTTTATGTCAAAGGTGCGCCCCTGAGAGGTGACCCAGTGTCCCGTGAGGAGCTCCGAAGCGTTTATGCCGTCCTCGCAGAAGTAACGGAAGGTCTCGGTGTCACCGCTGTCCCATTTCAGCACGAAGGACTCATCGCCCTGCCAGGTGATGAAGGCTGAGAGCTCTGCTCCCGAATTCTTCATCAGAAGCACGACTATGTCCTCATTGGCTGTGATGTCAAAGCTGTCGGTTATGCCTGCTGTGGGGTCAATGACAGTTCCGGCGCCGTCGCCGAAGCTGAAATATCTTTTGCCGCCCATGCAGTCCCCTATCCAGGTGCCCGAAGGCAGTCTGTTTGTACTGCCGATAATGATGTCCTGTAGGGCTGTCAGGTCAAGGGAGTCCAGCTCGCCGTCCTCGTTTATATCCGCTGCGATGGACTGGTTCTCGTTGAGGCCGTATTTCCCCAGCAGATAGTTTTTCAGTATAACTGCATCACTGATGTTTACTCTGTCATCCCTGTTAAGGTCGCCTTTGATAAGCATGGGAGCAGCATTTGCGCCCATACCGCTGAGCTGTACCGCTGCGGCAGCTGCCGCCAGTATAACAGCCGTGAGCCTGTTTGTTCTTGTCATACATATCCCCCCTTTGCATATGTATGCCGTGCCGACTCGCCCCCCCGAACTGTGTCGGCAGCTGTTCTGTTGTAATGATGTTTCTTCTGTTGTGTGTTGTTTATATATCTGTGCAGCTTTTACTGCATTACCTCACCGAGGATTATATATGCCACCGTAACGATGGACTTTGCCAGAACGAAGTCTGCATCAACGAAATAGCCCCCGCTGAGCAGGTCCTCCCTTATCTCCTTTACTCTCTTGAAGCCTGCTGCCGCCGCCTTCTTGTCGGGGATAACGAAATAGCAGTTCTGGAGTATCTTTCTTGTCTCTGTTCTGACGCCCTTTGGTATACGGGGAGCGCCGATATGAGGATCGAACTCTGCCTCCTCAAAATCCTTGGGAGCGTCTGCAAGTCTTGATGCTATGCTGTTTGCAGCGTGGCGTGAGAACACCAGTGCCTCCAGCAGAGAATTGCTGGCAAGACGGTTGCTGCCGTGAACTCCCGTATGTGAGCACTCGCCGCAGGCATAGAGATTGGGCAGGCTGGTCTCGGAGTTGTTGTCAACGTCGATACCGCCCATGAGGTAATGCTGGCATGGGAATATGGGCACGGGCTCCTTGGTCATATCGTAGCCCTGCTCAAGCAGGTTCTGATAAATCATGGGGAAGCGCTTCTTGAGGAACTCGCTGTCCTTATAGCTTATATCAAGGTAGAAGTCGGTGGAGTTCTGCTTCCGTGACTCAAGTATGATAGCGTGGGAAACTACATCTCTGGGAGCAAGCTCCAGACGCTCATCATAGTTGTGCATGAAGCGCTCCTTGTGGCAGTTGAGCAGGTAAGCGCCCTCGCCGCGTACTGCCTCGGAAATAAGGAAGCACTCTCTTGTAGCGCGGTTGTTGAAGGCTGTGGGGTGGAACTGAACATAGCTCAGGTTCTTTATCTTTGCACCCATTTCATAGGCAAAGGTTATGCCGTCGCCTGTTGCTATGGCGGAGTTTGTGGTGAACTGGTATACACGTCCGATACCGCCTGTTGCCATTATCATGAAGTGGCAGTTGCAGGTCTCGTAGGAGTCGTCAGCAAGCTTGAGCAGTGCGGAGTAGCCTGTCTTTGTCTGCTTGACGCTGCACATCATGGTGTTCTCCATTATGGTGACGTTGCTGAGCTGCTGAACGTTCTCCAGAAGTGTGGAGGTTATCTCCTTGCCCGTAGCGTCTGCATGGTGGAAGATACGGTGGTGGCTGTGACCTCCCTCAAGTGTGCGGTGGTATGTACCGTCTGGGTTCTTGTCAAATTCAACGCCAAGCTCGATTATGCGCTCGATATCCTGTGCAGCCTCGCTTACAAGAGTGTGGACAGCCTCAACGTTGTTCTTGAAGCTTCCTGCGATGAGGGTATCATTCTGGTGGTACTGGATATTGTCCGTGGGAGAGTTGTAAACTCCTGCGATACCGCCCTGTGCAAGGGAAGAATTGCACAGCGGCAGGTCTCTCTTGCAGATGATGAGTATATTGAGCTCCTTGGGAAGATTGATAGCTGCATAGAGACCTGCGGCTCCGCAGCCTGCTATAATAACATCATAATTTTTCGACATGATAAGGACCGTCCTTTACAAAAAGATCTTTACAATTACATTATAGCATATCAGTCTGGAAATAGCAAGATGCGCGGAGAAAAAGCTGATGTCGGGAAAGCTCAGCCGCGAAAAAGCCTGCGGGGGCTCCCCGCTTATATCATACAATTTTTTAAATAGCAGGATACGCGGAGAAAAAGCTGATGTCAGGAAAGCCTGACCGCGAAAAAGCCTGCGGGGGGGCTCCCCGCTTATATCATACAATTTTTTAAATAGCAAGATACGCGGAGAAAAAGCCGCTGTCGGGAAAGTCTGACCGCGAAAAAGCTTCGCCCCGAAGTGCCTTTCACTGCACCCCGGGGCGGTTAATACTGTTTATCTTTTTCGCTTGCAGGTAAGGACTATACCCACTATTGAGCCTATGAGGACAAAGGGTGCAATTCTGACAAATACGAATTCCATGCCGTGGAGTATTGTCCCCGCAGCAGCAAGCTCGGGATCATTGTAGTCCCAGTCCTGATAGGGACTTCCTGCCGCAGCGGCTATGATAAATCCCACTACGATAGAAACGCATACCAGTATGAAAAACCACCGCAGCCGCTTTCTGCCTGCGTCATTTTTCCGTGCAAGCTGCAGGTTTATCACCTCCAGCTTTTCGGCTATGGCTTTCAGGTCCTCCGCTTCCTTTTCCTGTACTGTCTCACCCAGCAGAACGCTGACGGGAGTTTGCAGCACCTCCGAAATGGATAGCAGCATATCCGAGTCGGGAACGGAAAGTCCCCTCTCCCATTTGGATACGGTCTGGCGAACCACGTTGAGCTTTATGGCAAACTCCTCCTGCGAAAGTCCTTTTTGTTTTCTCAGATTTTTTATGTTTTCGTTCAACATTGCGAAAACCTCCTTTCGCATTTATCATACACCCGATACCGCCGCCAAGGCAAGCAACGCATATTAACATTGCCGCAACGGCGCGATTTTCCGCAGTCCTGACATTACAAAGTGCCATAGTGTATCTGACAGCTTTATCAGAAACTCTATGGCACAAGGCTTCGTATGGCACCGCTTCTGCGGCAGTTCACTTGTTCTTTTTCTTCCACTTCAGCAGAGCGAATGCAGTCACGCCTGTCAGCAGCGCCGTCAGACTAAGTGCCACCCAGGTGTGGTTAAAGGGGATGTCATTGGTATTGATACCGTAGAACGCGAACATGATATTGGGGATCTGCAATATGATAGTGACGATGGTCAGTCTCCACATAACGATACTCTGGTTATTGGAGATGATAGACGAGAAGCCGTCCATCATACTGGAAAGGATGCCCGTGTAGATGCTCGCCATCTCGATAGCCTGCTTCATCTCGATGAGCACGTCCTCAAGGAGGTCCTGATCCTCGTCGTAGAGCTTTATGACTCTGCCGCGGAATATCTTCTCGATGGTGGCTTCGTTGGCTTTCAGTGACGTTGAGAAGTATACGAGGGACTTCTCCAATGCAAGGAGCTGCATGAGAAGCTCGTTCTTCATGGCGTCGTGGAGCTCCTGCTCGGCAGCCGATGATATCTTGTCTATCTGTTTCAGGTAGGTAAGAAACAGAGCCGATATCCTCAGCAGCAGCTGAAGCACGAATCTGGTCTTGAAATCGGGGCGGAGATTGCGTATGCCGCCTCTGGTCGCCTCGCTGATTATCTGTGTCTCGCGGATCGATATGGTGAACACATACTCGTCCGTGATGATTATGCCCATAGGCAGTGTGTAGAAGTTCTTGGTCTTGTCATCGTCGATGGCTGAGACAGGGGTGTCGATTATAACGAGGGTCTGATCGTCCTCGCGCTCTATACGGGAAGACTCCTCCTCATCGAGAGCGGACTTTACGAAACCGCTGTCCAGTCCGTAGTCCTCGATGAGCTCCCTTACCTCCTGAGGAGTGGGGTCCACCACCGATACCCAGCAGCCCACCGACGGAGCGTCGCACTGTGTCAGCACGCCGTTGATGTAGCCGTAAAAGTTTATCATATTTTCACCGCTGTCCGCAAGCACGGACAGCTCTCTCCTTTCGCCGAAATTCACTTCAGCAGGTGGGAGATGATGCCTTGATGTGCCGATCAGGTCTTGACCTCTGATTGCTTTCAGGATCTGATCGCCGCATCAAAGCTGCCCGCCGAAGCGTGGGATATTATCCGCGTTCCCATAAGGGTCAGGGTTCATTATTGCACCTCCTAATCACAATATATCTTTATTATAGCAAATTTCCACGGTGATTACAAGTATTTTTTGAAAAAGAATTTCTGCCCTCTGTTTTCGCCTGCAAAAAGGAAGCCCTCCGTCCCGAAGGACAGAGGGCTTGACACAGCGTATCATCTGTTGAATTGTTAGCGTACCTCATTTTAAAAATGCCAATTAATAACATTCATGTCTTTGCACAACGAAGTAATTGTATATTTCATCAGGCATAGGAGCACGCTCCCTTCCGTTTCTGTTTACTGCTTTCAACGTGAAGTACAGCTCATATGAATTTCCGTCACTTCCTTTGATATAGCCCTCGGGAGGACGTCCGTCAACATGGAAGTCATATTCCCAGGGCGTATACGAAAGTCCGCTAAGAGTGCTCATGATCCATTCGCCGTCCTCGGGATACCATGTAAGGGTGGGTATATATCCGGGGTCGTGTTCGGGTGTCGTGCGCTCGGTAACAGGCTCAGTAGGTTCATATACAACAGGCGCCTTTGTAGTTACCGTTGTGGGCTTCTGGGTAGTCTGAGCCTTGGTGACGGTAGTCCTGAGAACGGGGAGCTGTGTGGTCTTAGCCCCTGTGGTCACATTTTCCCTGCCCTCGGGCTCGTTATTCTCCTCCTGCGGCTCACCGTTGTTCTCCTCCCGGGGAGTTTCCGTGCTTTCCTCTCGGGGAGCATCGGTCATGGGCTGTTTATCTTTCTCCGCAGCAGTTGTATTTTTGCTTTCTTTTGTATCTGTTTCTGTTGCAGCAGCCCTGCCATCGGAAGTCACCTCCGCGGTCTCACCGCTGCCCTTTGCCTTTGTGCCCATGTCCTCGGTAGTCTCCGTGACAGCCACGTTGCTCACCTCATCAAGCAGTGGCGGACGGTTCTTCAGCATAAGGGCTCCGCCTGTGCCGACGCCTGCAATGAGCAGCACCGCCGAGGCAATAGCCGCGGTCCTCTGCCATGTTATCTTCCGATACTTTTCAACGCCCGAGACCGTCATGGCTTTTTCGTTTTCGGCGTCCGTCAGAGCTTCTGCTTTTATCTCGGCTTCTCTGACTATATCCTCGTCGATAAGGTCGATGACCCTGAAAAACTTCTGTTTATTCATATTGATAGCCCTCCTTCTTCAAAAATTCCTTCAGCTTTTTCCGCGTTCTGAAAAGATAGGTGGCGGCGGTGCGTTCCTTTATGCCGTAGTACTCCGCTATTTTTGCAAGGCTGTCGCCGTACCAGTAGCGCCTTACGAAAACCTTTCTGCGAAGCTCGTCCTGAGTCATCAGAAATCTGCTTATCGCCTCCGCAAGAGCTTTCTCCTCGCCGCCTCCCTCTCTGAAGTCGGGTATACACTCGGAAAGCTCATCCAGTGAGACCGCAAAATTGCTGCTGCGCTTTTCTGCGGAGTTGTACTTGTACCTGTCAAGCGCCTTGTTCTTCACCGTGTGGCACAGGTAGGTCTTGATGTCACTCGGTTCATCGGGCGGTATCTTGTTCCACAGCTCGTAATAGGCGGAATTCACGCACTCCTCTATGTCCTCGCGGCAGGAAAGGATATTCCCTGCGATATAAAAGCATAGCTTGTCGTATTTCTTTTTTAGTTCCGCGATCGCCCTTTCGTCCCTTTTGCGAAAAAGCTCTGTTATCGAAGCGTCATCCATGGCTGAGCCTCCTTTCCAGAGGTAAGATTCCCTCTTACCTATATGTTTGAAATCTGTCTGTGAATATTTCACCTTCGCAGATATTTTTTCGGGAATAAAAAAGAACTGCCGGACATTATGTCCGACAGTTCCGAATGACTTATGACCTTGTGCTCCTAAGAGCTTCCATTACTGGTCGTCACGCTTTCTTGAGCGAGCTGCGAAGGCTGCTGCTGCTGCAAGTGTGAATATCGCAAATGCAGCGCTTATGCCCTTGACGCCCGTCTTAGGAGAATTCGTTGTGACCTTCTTGGTTGTCGTGGTCTTAGCCTTTGTTGTAGAGGTTGTTGTGCTCGATGCACCACCTGTTGTAGTGGTTGTCGTGCTTGTCTCCTCTGCTGTTGTTGTGGTTGTAGTAGTTGTTGTGGTTGTAGTTGTGGTTGTAGTTGTAGTAGTTGTTGTTGTGGTTGTAGTTGTGGTGGTTGTTGTGGTGGTTGTTGTAGTAGTTGTGGTAGTAGTTGTTGATGTTCTTGTAGCATCGTCACCGCCGCCGATTACGGTTGTTGTGGAAGTTGTGACCTCCTGACCCATAATATCGGTAACTGTTGTTGTGGTGGTCTCGATCCTCTTGTCGATCATAACTACTGTGTCGCTGTCTGTCTCAATGCCGTCTACAGAAGTGAGCTTTCCGTCATCAACAGTGAATGTGATATTGGTAGCTACCTCGTAGCCTGTAGGAGCTGCGATCTCTTCAAGAACGTACTTGCCGTCCTCAAGAGTTACAGTTGTTGCAGAGTTGCCTGAGATCCAGATCAGTGAGTTGCCAGAACCCTTTTCAACAGAAGCACCATCGCCTATAACGATCCTGCCCTCTTCAAACTCGATCGGGCTGCCGTTCTCGTCTACACCTGTGAGAGTCAGCTTAGCGCCGGGAACCTCTTCGCTGTAAACGTCCTGCTTGTCGATCTTTACAACTGCCAGAGTTGTGGTAGTTGTTGTTGTAGTGGTGGTCGTTGTGGTAGTTGTTGATGTTGTGGTTGTAGTTGTGGAGGTGGTTGTTGTGGTCGTTGATGTTGTGGTAGTCGTTGTAGTTGTAGAAGTAGTTGTAGTTGTTGTCGATGTTGTTGTGGTAGTAGTTGTTGTAGTAACTATACGCTCATCAATCATTACAACTGTATTCTCACTTGCAGGCTTACCATCGATCATTGTGACCTTACCGCCCTCAACTGTGAATGTGATCGCGCTTGCCTTCTCGTATCCGTTAGGTGCAGCCAGCTCTTCGAGAGTGTATGTACCGTCCTCAACAGTTACGATAGTGGGCTTTGTACCTGACAGCCATACCAGTGATGTGCCGACG
>JAKPUQ010000045.1 GCA_029572815.1 Bacillota bacterium
ACGCCGTTCTGTATGGAGTAATAGTAACAGAGCCATGATGCGCCTGTGGCAATCCCGGACAGAGCTATGAATACAAGTTCTTTGGAATCAGTATTTTTCAGTTCAGCACCTTTGCCTTTAACGAAGACGATCAGCCAAGCCATAACAAGAACAACACCAGTACGGATCGCCGTCCCGAGATTTGATTCTACATCCGTTATGCCGATCTTTCCCAGAATAGAGGTCAGGGCAGCAAAAACAGCGGAACCGATCGCGTAGGGCAGCCACGTGCGCTTTGTGTCCTTTGCTTCAGTTTTCTTCTTTTCGATCATCAGAAACACGCCTGCCGCAAGAAGTGCAGTACCGATCAGCTTGACCGCCAGATATTCTGTCTCACTGAAAAGGATGATTGCGATAAGCACTGTCAGAACCGTGCTGGATTTATCGACGGGAACGACCTTGTTCACATCGCCGACGGACAGGGCTTTAAAATAGCAGATCCACGAGGCTCCTGTCGCAAAGCCGGACAGAATTAAGAAGATGATAGATTTTGCCGATATTTCCGTGATCATTCCAGCAGAGCCAACGATAAACACCATGATCCAGGCAAAAAGGAGTACAACGACCGTCCGCAGAGCAGTCGCCACGTCTGAATCAGTCTTTTTGATTCCGCATTTCGCAAGTATCGCCGTAAGTCCGGCAAAGAGCGCGGACAAAGCCGCCATAATCAGCCACATATCTTCCCCTTATTCATTGTCATATATTCTGGTAATTCTCGTCCATCAATTATCTCTAAGATAAATACCGATTTGTAGGGCAGTCAATCAGCCCATTACTTACCTTTATTATACCAAACCACCGCTGAAAAGTCAATTATTTGGCTTAAAGCAGAAAGGATAATCTTTATGAACAATAACCAGCTTGCGGAAGTCGCAAAGATCCTCGGTGTCTCCGAGGACAGCATTTCCGCTATGGACGATGAGATCAAAAACAACATGACAGCAGTTTTTGAACAGGTCACCGTGAAAAACGATGAGGACAAAAAGGCTGTCTTTGAAGCCCTCGACAATCTGTGGCAGAAAGGCTCTATCTACATTGAGCTTGCAGAGGTCGCAAAGTCCACGGGTATCACCATTGAAACGCTCCGCAGCCTTGACTATGAAACTCAGCAGACTATCGTCTATGAGTTCATCATGGACAGCTCGCAGACTGCACGTTTCTATGACCTTGTGAACAAGGCACTTGCGGTCGCAGACCTCCCGAATGTGGCGAAGCTCATCGGCACTCCCGTTCGTGAGCTGAGGTCGCTCCCTCGCCGTATTCAGGAGAATGTATGCGGTGCGTATGCAATGGAGTACGATGCCGACAGCACCAACACTGACCTTATCGACACGATCAGGGAGATGATCGCTCCATGACGGACTTTCCCTACATCGCAGGAACGGATATTACCGCTATCCGCAACAAAGAATTTATCCGCATTGAAACGGATAAGGCACAGGCGATCTGCATAGCACTCGACAAAGGCGGTATTCCTTTTTCTGCCCGATTTGGTGATGCCGAATTGGTGCTTACCTTTGACGGCAGTTTCAAGGAACAGGTCGAGGATATTATCGCAAAAGCTACGTCCGGCGAATACGAAGCATTGCTCCGTGAACTGCAAGTATATGGAGAGCCTGACGGTTATTATCGGCTCTTGGGCGAAGTCGCTGAGGTGCTGAATACCACAATCGGTACATTGCAATCCCGTCCTGACGAGGTACAGCTTGCCCTCTGCAAGACATACGTCAACTTTTGGCTCTGCGATAAGGTCACGATACAGCGTGAGCTTGAACGTATCCATACCCTTAACGGCAGGACAATCTCGGATATTCAGGAGTATGAGCTTGGCAAGACTAAGGCGAAAGCTCCTGCCGAACCTGTGCAGAGTACAGCGGATAAAGTACCGACACTGAACGAGCTTTTTGACAGATATGAACGTCAGAATGCCCATTTTACAAGAGAATCACACAGACACCTGTCTGAGATCGCCCGCCGCAGACAGCGGAATGAACAGGAGCGTATCATTCAGACAGAAGAAAGAGAAAGGAAGAACAGACCATGAAGAAGTTTATCATCATCGGAAGTACAGTTATCGCAGCAGTCACAACAGCAGTTGTTGTCATCGTGAAGCGCAGAAAGTGAGGTAGCCTATGCCCGTACAGGACAATGAAGATAAGAGAACCGCCGACCAGCCTGCGGTCGATGCGGAGGAAGAACTGAGAAGAAAACAGGCGCAGGCACAGGAGCATCAGCAGGAAGAGTCCGGCGCTCAGAAGTCGGGAAAACTTCTTCCTTTTCTGAACGCAAAGGCGGAGCATCATCAGAGCCGTATCGACTCTATTGACGAAAAGATTGCCAATCAAACGGACAAAATTGACCGCAACAAGGCGAAGATCGAAGCTCTGTCTGCAAAGGCTGACAAGCTCGAAGATACGAACCGTATGCTGAAAGCCACTATCGGCAATCTGCCAGGTATCCGCACTCTCATCGCTAACAACGAGAAGCGTATTCAGGCTATCCGTGAGGTGAAAATTCCGAAGCGGCAGGAAAAGATAGATCAGGGTTGGAAGAAGATCGACACACTGACCGCAAAGCGTGACCGTATCGAACACAAGCTGAACCGTGTTATTGCACTCAATGACACGATCAAGAGCTTCGGTATCCACTTCAATAAGGCGCGCCGTGAAGCCTTTGCCGATGCGATGACAAGGCTTAACAGCTCGACCGTTGACTGCCTGAGCGACAAGAAAGCAACACTTGAATCGAAAAGACAGGATATTCTTGACACTTATAACGCTCCTGAAACAAGTGCCGTTGACAAGCTCAAACTCGGTGAACAGCTCAAGAGCGTGAATGAGCGTATCGGCGCACTGGAAAGCAAGATCATGAAGCTCGCCCGTCCCGAAACCCACTATGAGGAGCAGTCCAACGACCAGCTCGATGCTTCTATGGTTCTCACAGGCGACAAGCTCGGTGAAATGGTGCAAA
>JAKPUQ010000073.1 GCA_029572815.1 Bacillota bacterium
AGCCAAGGCCATCAAGAGTGTTTACAATGCACCGAGCTACATCAACCCCGCCCTTACATTGAACCCAGGCGGAAGTATGCCGGCATTCAGCAAGGCCAAGCAGGGGCAAACTATTAACGACCTGCCCATGATAATGGCATCAGGGCATGAAATCACATACAACGAGAAGGCGAAGACCGCCACATTTACTAGGGGCAACCTATCCTTTACGATGCCGGACAGCATCCTGCCCAGGGGCTTAAGGGTATCGACCAACAAGCTGCTTGATGTGCTGAATATTGTGTTTACCAGGAACGGGAGCAAGAGCCCCAAAGTAACCACTACCCTGGACTACTACATGGCGGCGTGTGGGCTTAAGGACCGCAAGGAAGCCCGCCGGCAGGTGAGCGAGGAGCTTGAGACGCTCTATGAGGGAAGCATCGACACGATAGAGACCGGTCCAGGCGGCGGCAAGGCGAGCTCTGGAGGCGTGAGGATTATCCAGGACCGCCTATTTAAGAAGGACGGGACAATAGAAGCAACCTACTCTGACAAATACTATGAGCTCATGAAGGGGTATAGCAGCTTCTTTATCCCTATGCAGATGCTAAAAATTAACAGCCACAATAACCCACACAGCTACTACCTGCTGAACAAAATCAACATTCAGAAAGAAATGAACCGGAACAAGCCCAACGAGGATGTAATATCGGTCATAAATCTTATATCGATATGCCCGGACCTGCCCACCTATGAGGAAGTAATGAAGGGCAATAAGAATGTAAAGGACCGCATAATCAAGCCCTTTGAGAGAGACATGGACGCCCTGAAGCCAACGCTCACATGGAGGTATTGCCACAGCAAGGGCAAACCTCTGACGAAGAAGGAAGTGGCGGACCTCACATATGCACAATTCGAGCGGCTGATGGTCCAGATAACCTGGAACGACTATCCCAAGAAGGCGAAGACGGCCGACAAGGCAGAGAAGCCCGGCAAGAAGAAGGACAGCCCAAATTAAACGAATTATAAGGCGTTATTTTCTGAAAGACGGGATAGCTATCATTCTAACGACTAGAACGCAATGGCGGCCCTTTAGAACGGCCCTAGCATTAAATCATCGATACAGGGGGCTGGGGGTAGGGCGAAAAACCAACAAGGGCAACAGAATCACTCTACTACACCGCTTACAACGCACAGTAAAATCTGAAAGGAAGGCAAGGCATGAGAAAAGTCATTATGACGGCAATTATCCTTGTGCTGATGGCGGGGATGGTGCATGCAGAGCCGGGGAAATGGGGAGAATGTGTCATTAAGAACGAGCCCCTTGGATGGTCTGGATGGACATGGGGGACCTTGTTTGAGGATGTAAAGGGGTATCTCAATGTGGCAGGCGTATTCTCTGCTCCATTCCTTAGAGACCTGAAAAACACACTTTATACAAGACAAGGGCAAATCAACATATATAACGGAGCCGAGTGGGAAGAAACATACTACATCTTTGAAGAAGGGCGGCTATGTGCGGTCTCATTAGTCCCGATAGAGTGGGGAAAGCGTTGGGACACCATCGGCTATTATGGCTTATCAGGCGGATGGACAAGGACGGGCGAGACATCAGACAATACTGTGGCTTATTCATGGGGAAAGGGTAAACATGCCTCTGCACTTTACATAGCAGAGTTTAACGGCAAGGACCGCTTTATTATTGGCGATGCGAAAACAGTAAGCATGTGGATAGATAAGTTTATGGGCTCGCATCAGTATTATGTGGAGTGGCTAGGAAGGCAATAAGGGGGCTTCATGACCAAGTATGAAAAACATAAAGAGACCATGATAAGCGAGGAGCTCATAGACGAGGCATACAGGAAGCTCATGCCACAGACGCCGGATGCCAGGGTAGAACTTGCGGCGGCAGCTGTTTACACCCTGATAAAGAGCAGCAAGGACTTCTTAACGCTTGAGGAAGCCATCAACGCATACAGCACAGAGGCAGAGCGGCGGGGCTTCAGAGCGGGGCTAATCCTTGGGCTGACAGTTTCATCAGGAAGTAACCTTCTGAAGGCACTCAAAGGGGCGGGGGCCGGCCACTAGGGAGCATAAAAAGGTACTCTTACGAGACAGACCGGCGGACCCCATCGGGGGGTATCGATGTGCCTACGGGCCTCTTGAGCTGGGGCTAAGGAGACTAATGTTATATTAAGGATTACTTAAGTAATACTTAATACTTATAAGCACTCGCCACCCTTACGGGGGCGGTGCTCCAGGAAGCGAACCG
>JAKPUQ010000086.1 GCA_029572815.1 Bacillota bacterium
GAGGACACCGAGGGCGGCTACACTGTGCCTGACGAGTTCGAGCGCCGTCTGATTCAGGCGCTGGAGGAAAACAACATCTTCCGCCAGATGGCAACGGTCATCAAGACCAATTCCGGTACCCGCAAGATCCCTATCGCCAACGATACGATGGAGGCACAGTGGATCGACGAGGGTGAGGAGATCCCTGAGACCGATACTCGTTTCGGTCAGACGACCCTCTCCGCATACAAGCTCGGCACAATGATCAAGATCAGCAATGAGCTTCTGCACGACTCCGCCTTCGACCTCGCATCGTATATCGCTGCACGTTTCGGTGTGGCAATGGGCAATGCAGAGGAGCGTGCGTTCTTCACCGGTGACGGCGACAAAAAGCCCCTCGGCATCCTCGATGAGACCGGCGGTGCAGAGCTGGGTGTCACTGCTGCATCCCAGACTGCGATCACCTTTGATGAGGTGTTCGACCTCTATTACAGCCTGAAGTCTCCCTACCGCAGAAACGCACAGTTCGTCTGCAATGAGACCATCCTGCTTCAGCTCATGAAGCTCAAGGACAAGAACGACAACTACCTCTGGAAGCCGTCGCTCGATATTGCGAAGCCCGATACTATTCTTGGCAGACCGGTTCGCACCAGTTCCTTTATGCCGGCAATTGGCAAGGGCGAACGTGTGCTTCTCTTCGGCGACATGAAAAATTATTGGGTGGCTGACCGTCAGAACCGCACCTTCCGCCGCCTGAATGAGCTGTATGCCCGCACCGATCAGGTCGGCTTCCTCACCACGCAGCGTGTGGACGGCCGTCTGATCCTGCCGGAATCTGTGAAAGTACTGAAAATGGCAGGCACTAAGGTAGCCGCAGGCGGCAATGCCTGATGAGGGCAGATAAGTGACTCTAATCTCACTGCCTGAAACAAAAAACTATCTCCGTGTAGATCATTGCGAGGATGACAAGCTCATCCTCACTCTGATCGATACGGCACAGCGGCTCGTAATGGATGTGGGCAGAATGAATGAAAAGCAACTCGCGGAAAATGAGGAAACCTCCCGGCAGGCTATGCTGTATACTGTATCTTACCTCTATGAAAACCGCAATACTGCTGACTATCATGCGCTGACACTTACCTTGCGGGCGCTGTTATTCGCACAAAGAGAGGGCGTGGTCTGATGGAAATCGGGAAACTGAATCAGCGGATCGCCGTCCTTGAAAATCATGTCAAAAAAGATGCGATCGGAAATCACAAAGCCCGGTGGGAGGAGGTGTTCTCCCTCTGGGCTTCTGTGACTGTATCAAATACTGTCGGCGGTGCAGCTGAGGAAACAAATACCGGAGTGACCAGAGAGATACAAAAGTTGGAGGTCATTATCCGTCAGACCCCGCAGACAAAAAATATGGCTTCTACCGTATACCGCATCCGCTTTGAAGGTATTGACTATGACATCAAGGGCATTGTGCCGAATTATCAGACGCAGGACTATATGAAGCTGATCTGCGAATCACGAAGGGCGGGATCAAAGGATGACATCTATTGACGATATGGCTGCGGAGATCATGGAGGGCTTATCTGAATACGCTGATCTTGCAGATGCCGCTATGAAAAAAGCTGTAAGAAAGACAGC
>JAKPUQ010000094.1 GCA_029572815.1 Bacillota bacterium
CGGCAAGCTTTACAGCTATTTCAAGGGTTTCATCGCTGTATTGCACATTGTGGTACTCTTCGTATTTTGGTCGAAGGCCCTTAAGTATCTCAACGGTCTCGGGAATTGTGGGTTCTACTATATCGATCTTCTGAAAGCGCCTAGAGAGCGCACGGTCTTTTTCGAAGATCTTGTTATACTCATCGTAGGTCGTAGATCCAATACAGCGCAGCTTTCCCGAAGTGAGAGCAGGCTTTAGCAGATTAGAAGCGTCCAGAGTACTTCCAGTAACCGCACCAGCTCCGATTATCGTGTGGATTTCATCTATAAAAAGAATGGCTTTTTCTTTCTTGAGCAGCAAATCTATGACTTTTTTGACACGTTCCTCGAAGTCGCCGCGGAATTTTGTACCAGCAAGAAGCGCTCCCATGTCAAGGGACCAAATCGTATATCCTTTTAGCTTAGGAGGCACGTTGCCAGCAGCGATGCGTTGTGCAAGACCTTCGGTAATAGCTGTCTTGCCAACACCCGCATCGCCCACATGTATGGGATTGTTTTTTAGCCTTCGTGAGAGCACTTGTATAGTGCGTTCAATCTCTGCTTCTCGGCCGATGACAGGCTCAAGTTTTCCAGCCGTTGCAAGTGCGGTTAGCTCAGTGGCAAATCGCTCCAGTGTTCCTGGGCGAAGAGTTCGTTTATCCCTTACACCTTCTTCCGCTCTGTCTTCGGCCTCATCGTCGGGAAGAGAGTCGCTCATTATATCATCGTCGTTTACCCCATGAGAAAGCACCTCGAGCAGTTGAAGTCTCTTTATACCTAGCTTGCGCATGAGATATCCTGCATAGGTGCGTTCTTCATCATATAGAGATACTACAAGATCCGAAATCTGAACCTCTTCCTTGCCTGCAGATTGCGACTGCATGACTGCGCGCTCGATAACCGCCTGAAAGCCTGCGCTTTGAATAGGTTCTGCGTTACGAACAATGGGCATTTTTTGCTCAAAGTACGCCTCGATGCTTCTACGCATCTGTTCCAGATCTGCGTCGCAGCTTTCAAATATGGCGCGCACCTTTTCAAACGAG
>JAKPUQ010000113.1 GCA_029572815.1 Bacillota bacterium
TGACCGCCCGAAGGATAAAAGCACACCTCGCCGTATTCAGATCTATTACAAATTCCTCGATAACGGGCTTGCCGACGGCGAAAAGCCCGAATTGAAGTAAGTATGAGTTAATGTGTATCCATTAGATAATGTTTGCTCATACACGCAGAAGTCGCATTCTTCTTCAAGAGATTCGACCTCAGCAATAGACTTTTTATCCTTAGCATCGTCAGCATCTTCACCCTCGACCTCTGCTTCTCCTGCTGCCTTGTGTGGAACACCCAAATCGCAGAAGATGATCTGCGTGAGCCTGTCCTCAGCCGTTTCATCGTGGATACGGGCTACATTCTCAACACAGCGATTGAGCTTTGTGTCGGGATTATCCTCAAAGGACGGATCAATCAGACGAGGATCAAGACCGAGCTTTCTTCCGTCCGACGTTATCTTGAGCATATTGTCGATCGTAGGATCAACATTTCCGCTGTTGATAACATCAGCTCTGTCAGCAAGTTCCTGAACAAGTTCCTGCTGAAAAGGGGTAGCTTCAACCTGAACTACCTGATAATCACAGTCAGGCACATCAAGTTTCAGCGTGTCCGCAGTACGAATGTCAGCCACTTGCTTGAACATACTCATCAGTTCGGGCAGACCTGTATAGTTAGCGATACGGGTGCGCTCCTTGAAACCATTGCCCGCAGGCTTTAACTCCCAATCGGTTTTCTGGTCTCCAAAAACCGCTACCCAATTATCGAAGTGCTGTAAGCCGTGATCGTTCAGGAAGTCATACTCCAAGTAACGCATCATGGTGTGCAGCTCTGTAATACTGTTGCTGAGAGGTGTTCCCGTTGCAAAGATAACGCCCTTGCCGCCTGTCTTTTCATCGAGGTAACGGCATTTGAGGAAAAGATCAAGGGCTTTCTGCGAAGCGGAGTTTGAAATTCCGGCTACATTCTGCAATTTTGTGGCGACGAATAAATTTTTGAACTCGTGGGCTTCGTCAATGAACAGACGGTCGATTCCGAGCTGTTCAAAGGTCAGCGTATCGTCCTGATTTGCCTTTTCGAGCTTATCAAGCTGCTTCTGCAAACTCTTACGGGTACGCTCCATAGCCTTGATCTGGAACTTAGAGCCTTCGCTCTTTTTCAGTTCCTCAATGCCTTGCAGAATATCGTCGATCTGCGTCTGAATGGTCATGACCTGTCTCTCCTTAGAAACAGGAATCTTGCCGAGCTGAGAGTGTCCGATGATAACTGCATCGTAGTTTCCGGTAGCGATTTTTGCAAAGAGCTGCTGGCGGTTTTCTTTCTTGAAGTCCTTTTTGGTTGCAACAAGAATGTTAGCCCCCGGATAGAGCTTCTGGAAATCGTCACCGATCTGCTCTGTCAGATGATTCGGAACTGCAAACAGGCTCTTAGTACAAAGTCCCAAACGCTTGCTTTCCATAGCAGTAGCGATCATTTCAAAGGTCTTGCCCGCGCCAACGCAGTGAGCAAACAGCGTATTACCGCCAAACATTGCATGAGCGATAGCATTTTTCTGATGATCGTGCAGATGAATGTCCGCAGTCATCATCGGGAAAGAAAGAGCCGAGCCGTCAAACTCACGAGGACGAATGGAATTGAAAAGTTCGTTGTAACGCTCCACTATAGCTTCACGGCGGACGGAATCTTTGAAGATCCACGCCTTGAAAGCCTTGCGAATATCGTCAGCCTTGCGCTGTACAACACGGGTAGCATCAATATCCACCACACGCTTTTCCTTTGTATCACCTAAACCGTCAGGCACTTCGATCGTCTTATAGACCTTCGGCTCTTGCAGATTCAGCAAATGCTCAAAGATGTCATAAGCATTCATCTTGTGTGTGCCGTACTTCTGAGTCGCAAGCACCGATCTGTCAGAAGATTTGTTGCTTACATGGAAGGAATTTGCGTGGACGGAGTATTCCACCCCTACGATAGCAGACTTGTTCCAACGGGCAGAAGGACTGTCACTCCTCTGATACGCTGGTGTCTGCAACAGCTCATACATGAACTGTTCGTAATACTTCGGATCGAGCCAAGCAGCACCGAGCTTAATGTCAATATCTCCGGCTTTCAGCGGTTCAGGCATAGCCTGTTTCAGAGCTGATACATTGATATTGAAGTCAGGATCATACTCAGCGATCTCCTCAGCTTCACGGAGCTTCTTGCGAATATCGCCCGAAAGATACTCCGAAGCCGTCTGATACTCGTTCTCCGTATGGGGAATCTTGAAAATCTCACCCGTCAGGTCGTGCTTCAGCTCGTCCTCGGTCATACCTGTCAGACCACTCATGTACTCAAAGTCAACCCTTGCTTTCTCCGCAATGGAGAGCGTAAGTGCTTCAAGTGCCGTGTCAACGTGTTCCACAGCCTTTGGCGGCACGATAGTCCGCTTTGTGAAAATATCGGACTTTTCAAGGAGCTTAGTCTTATCATAGCTCTTTTCCAGTCCTGCGACAAGGTTATACGAAACATCTTCTGCAAAGTAACGCTTGTTGGTCTGAGAGTGGATAAGCCCGAACTTCTTGTAAAAATCGTCATAAGCTGTATTCAGCTTTGCCTGCAAATCCTTGATAACGCTGTCAGGCTTATCAAGTTCCATTGCTTCGATCAGCTCACGAGTGAGGTCACGAAGCTCAATAAACGCCTTGAAACGCTTGTGCTGTGCTGTTCCTTTGTCAAAGCGGAACTCACAGGCAGCGTTATTTTTCTTGAAGAACACCTGATCGTCAGAGAGGAAAAAGCTGTAATTACGCAGTTTA
>JAKPUQ010000139.1 GCA_029572815.1 Bacillota bacterium
CTTCTCACCACCGGGAAGCTGATAGATTTTGAAAGTCCCTTGTGCCTTTTCCACATTATCGTAGGTGCGGATCGGGTGCTGTGCCTTGAAATCGTCGAAAATACGCTGTTCCTCAGCAGTCAGCTCAGAGTGTGCTTCAAGGAAAGGAACGAAAATGTCAAGCATTCTCTGCGCCCTCTCCTTATACTCCGGCTGATTGAACGGGTGCTGCGTATAACCGAGGATACCCTCATTGTATGTGCGGATATGGTCGATCAGCGAACCGCCGCCCGTACCCTTGCCGTCGCCAATATCAAAGCGGCCGTCATAGTTGAACTCCTCACCGCCGATGACAGCAGTAATGCTGAAATCAGTCTTTTTGTACCAGCCTGCTTTCAGATCAGGGATAGTACGCTCTGAATGCTGCTTCTCATCAAGGTATTCAAGGACAGCATTGCCGAGGGCAAAACTGCAATCAGGGTGTGCAAGGGCAAAATCGTGAACGATGTCGCTTTCGCTAACCCATTCATCGCCCTTATCCTTACCGAAATGGAAAGAGAGGCTATCCGGCTGTTTTTCGGGTGTTTCTGCATCAAAGCTCACATGATACTTTTCCTTTGCGATGATAGCAAAAGCCTTTTCGGTCAGTGCTTCATCACCGAGAATATCATGGAGAGCCTTCTTGATACGGTTGAGCTTCGGGATATTATCGCCGTTCTCCCAACCGTGCAGAGCCGCACCGTCAAATGCAGTCAGAAGGTCAGCGATCTTTTCATCGGACATATCGGGAATCGCATCGAGCATATCGTCACGCACCCACCATAAAGCGAGATCGTCAAATTCCTCATGGATACGGTCTATGAAAGCCTGGCCGATCTCCTCAAAGGAAACAAAACGCTCCATACCGCCGAAACTGCAATTATATCCGTCCTCAGTCCTCTCTAAATGCAGGGAATGACGGAGGTTCTCAGCATAGTAGTACACTCTGTCCGAAATCTTGCCGTCCTCAAAGACAAACTCAATGTCAGAAGCAGTACCGCCCTCTAACAGTCCGAGGGCAAGCTCACGGCGAATATCCTCACCATAATGGAAACGCTGGGCAAGGTCATAGAACGCAGGCTCACTCAGATGATAGCCGAAAGCCGCCTTGTCGCTGGGCTTATGCTTTTCAAGATACCCACGCTCAAACATCGGATACGCCATATCCTCCCACTCATCGGAGGAAAGAGTACGCACTGCAAGGAACTTTGCAAGGTCAGCCTGCGGAAACAGCACTTCTTCCTCAGTAGGAACTCTGTTTGCGTTCTCACGGTTGATAACTGCCTGCTTATGGGCAGTCAGAAAGTCAGCAACATCGGATTCCTGCAAAGCATTGTGCAGAATCTCGTCATAAGCCTGAATATCCTCAGCGGTGAAACTCTCGTCAATGCTGTCAATCTGTCCTCTTGTCACATCACCCACGAACATAGCAGTAATAGCGGCCCTCTGTTCATCGGAGAAATCGTGCTGAGAGAAAAAGTCGGAAAGCTCGATACTGCGATCAAAACTGGACTTTGCTTCAAGCATATCGGTGAGCTTGCTGTTTTCGCCGTATCTCTCTGCAGGAGCTTGTGCCAAGTATGCCTGAACAAGAGACAGCATTTCACCGAACTGTGCTTCATCGTATCTGCGGTCAAAGAAATCAGCAAGATCAAGCTGCATATCCTCAACAGCAAGACGATGAACTACGGGCGAAAGTGCGATATTCTGCTCCATAGAAAGACCGAGGTCAGTCATTTTGCGGAGCATATTTGTCTCACGGACAGCGTTCTCCAAAGCTCTGTGAAATGCAGGAGCGTTCTCCTTATCGACCGCAAAAGCAACCTTACCGTCACGGACAACAGCATGATAGCTCACACTTGTTTCAAGGAAAGGCTTGACCTCTCCGAACTGATCAGGTGTGAGCTTGCTCATATAATAATGGGTATCACGGTTTGCACGATAGTCACGATTGCCGACTTCCTGCGCCTTATCGGGACTTGCGAACTGCTTACGCATATTCACGACTTCGTCCCTGATGTTGCGGACAGCAAAGAGGTCAGCGTGAGAAACCGTCAGCGTACCCTTGCCGGACGGATAGACTCTGCCCGAAAACTGCATACCACGGGCTTTCATGATCTCAGCCATTTTCAGCACAAGGTCACGGTCAGCGGAAAGGTACTCTTTCTGCGGAATATAGCGATACTCCGCTGAACCGAAGATGTTTTTTTCGGGCGGAGAATAAGGTCTGTTGGATTTGGTGGGAACAAGGTCGGGAGTGCCTGCGATACACTTGAACCACTCTATATCTTTATCATTGATCGCCATAATGACGGAATTATCACGGGCATAGGCATAGTAATTGATGCCCGAATTATCAAGCTGTTTCTGCAATCTTGCAAAATCCGCAGCCTGGATCGTCACAAGGTTTTTGTCTCTGTTATCTGTTGCCTTGTTCCACATTTCGTTGCCGTAATACTGCATATTCGTTTGCTGAACCTCCTTTTTTTCAGTCTCATGTTCTACTTGTTTTGGGATACAACGAAGCATATCATTCCAGACTTTATATGTATCGGGAGTGATAACACGCTTCATGTCTGGATACTGCTCCTGCAAACGCTGGGCAAATTCATTGCCTGCGGTATCATTGTCGGAGCAAAGGAAAACATTCTCAGGCGGGATATTATGACGGAGCATCGTGTCAAGAACGATATTCGGCTTCACGCCCATCATGGAAACAAGCCTGCAATCCGTCATTTCCTTATCGTGCATTTGCAGATAGGAGAGCATATCTATTGCACTCTCAAAGAAAAAAGCCTTTTCGCCCGTGCCGCGGACAACCTCAAAGCCGTGCCCATCGGCTGAATGTTCGGCAATACCCTTGAATCGGTGTTCTGTCGAAGTACCGACCTTTTCAGCACCGATGACCTTGCCGTTATCGTCATAATATTTGAAAAGCACATTGCCTGTCTTTTCTTCCTGAGATACTACGCCCTGTCTCACAAGTGAAGCCACAAGGTCATAGTCAAGCCCTCTGGTCTTGCAGAGATACGCAAATACACGCCTGCAATTATCAGCTTCGGCAAGGGAAAGCTCCCTTGCCGTTACTGTTTTCGGCTTCTGTTCGTAGGTGCGGGACGGAGTATATGTCAGGTCATAGTGTTCACCGTTGAGGGCTTCAACGGCTTCTACAAAGGACATTCCCATAAACTCACGGAGGAATCCGATATTGTCACCGCCTTCACCTGTGCTGAACCGATGCCACACACCACGTTCGCCCGGACCGTTATCCTTGATGTGCAGACTGTCGTGTTCCTTCCATACATACTCCTTGCCGACCTTTTTCAGATCAAAGCCGTGAGACATGAGGAACTGCGGAAGATTGACGTATGCCGCCCTTTCTTTCTGTTCGTCTGTTATTCTCATTTATTCAAGTCCCTGATTATTTCTCTTTTTGGGTGTCTGCTGTTTCTGCTGCGGATTCTTCTGCTGTCCGCGCCCGCTGATACGCTGAACGTCCTTCTGCATTCGTCCACGGGAAAAGAAAGCTCTCTGCGAATCCTTCTTTGCGACTGTGACCGCAGACTTTGCACCGCCGAATACCGCAGAATGTTCTACGCCCTTAGCGGTCAGCTCTGCGGACTTCTTACGAGCCTGCCCCTCGTCCATTCGCTGGGTGAAACGCTCCTGTTTCGGGAGAGCCTTGAAAAAGTCGGAATTTACAAACTCCACGGCTCTTTCACCCTTGACAGCACTTTCGATCTGCTTATATGCCGGAGCGTTTGCCTTTGAAACTGTGACCGCTACCGTGTCATTTTTGCGGACAACCGCAGAATACGGAATATTTGCCTTTTGCAGCTCTGCCACAATCTTTCGTGCCGTGCCGATAGGCTCTACACGGGTATGCTTATCTTCCTTGCCGAGCGAAGCATAGTATTCGGGATTGATCGTCTGATACTTGCCCTTTTCGCCTTTACCGCCGTTCTCCTGCGCCGCTTCTGTTCTTGCGATCTTGCCGATAGCGGCATACATAATATCGTTGAGGGCAGGAACATCTTTCTTTGAAACGGTAATGCCGACCTTATCCTCGCCCTTAGTGGCAGCGGAATAGTCAATGCCTGCCGCCGTAAGAGCTGTCATGACTTCGACCGCCTGAATATCCGTCATTGTCTCCACATGGCGGTCATTGCGGGGAAGCTCCTTGTAGTAATCGGGATTCACCTTGAAACCGCCGTCATCGGTCAGAACTGCATCGCCGTTTTCGAGCATAGCTGTCAGCCAGCTATCGACCTCGACTTCATCAGCCATATCCAGTATTTCAAGCTGTTTCTTCATGTTTACAAGCTCATCGGCGGCATTGTCCCTCGTTTCCTGCGGTACAAACGGGTTCTCCGCAATGCTCTCCATATTCTTGATAGCTTCACGAAGCTCCGCCCTTGCCTTATCAATATCTTCCTTGCTGCCGTTATTGATAAGACTGTCGATCATGTTGTAATCATCTTCAAGCTGCATTTCTACACCCGCAAGGGGCTGAATACCGAGCTGATCGGCAAGTGCGGCGACCTGCGACCTGTCGAGCGTTTCCACTTCCTGTGCCGCCTGCACAGCCCCCTCAGCAAGTGTGGGCATATCCATTGTGCCGTCCTGCACCATTTGTCCGAGTTTGTCGCCGGTCAGCTTCATGGACGCATCAAGCTGATCGTTAGTTTGCTCTGCATAGTGCGTTTCGGGACGGGCGAGCTTCATGATCTTATCGTCAAGTGCCGTGATACGCTCATTCACGCTTTTAAGCTGTTCGGAGAGCTTATACTTGTCCACCACGCTTGTGGCAGGATCATTGTATGTAGTGAGGATCTCCTGCTTTTTGGCTTCAAGAGAAGCCTTCTTATCGCTCAGACAATCGACCGTTGCACCGTTCAGCCGTGTCATAGCATCGGCAAAGGCTTCACGGCGTTCCTTATTGAAGCCGATAGAAAAGCTCTTGATCGTATCATTGAGAGCAACCACACGGTTCAGCTTGTGTTCAATACGGTCACGCTTGGCAGTCATGGTGTCGATCTTCTTCCAACCCTGTTCGACCTTCTGTTCACGCTTCGGGATCTTCTGCTCACGGATAGCGGATATACGCTGTTCGTTGATCTCAATGATCTTGCGGATACCCGGCAGATTGCCGACTGTCGCTTTGAGCATACGGTTCGTATCTTCGAGCTTGTCAGCCTTAGCAGACAGAGCTTCGATCTTCGCCTTGTTGCGGTCAATCTTGTCCGTCTGATTAGCGATCTTTTCATCAAGGGAGTCGATACGCCCCTGATGAAACTCCGCCTTAGCGTTCAGAAAAGGAAGAAGTTTTCCCGACTTCTGAGCGCCTGTTTCGTCCTGCTGATGTTCCTGCGCCTGAGCCTGTTTTCTGCGGAGTTCTTCCTCCGCATCGACCGCAGGCTGTTCGGCGGTACGCTTTTCATCATTATCCTGTACGGGCATAGGCTACCTCACTTTCTGCGCTTCACGATGATGATGACTGCTGCGGTCACTGCCGTAACAACGGCACTTCCGATGATGATAAACTTCTTCATGGTCTGTACTTCCTTTCTCTTTCTTCGGTCTGAATGATACGCTCCTGTTCGTCACGCTGTCTGCGTCGGGCGATCTCAGACAAATGTTTGTGGGCTTCTCTGGTAAAATGGTCATTGGCATGACGGCGCTGATAAGCATTGTAAAGCTCATCAAATGTAGGAACTGTATCCGCCGTCTGCACTGGTTCGGTAGGAGCTTTCTCCTGTTCCTTTCTGCGCTCATACTCCTGAATATCCGATACAGTCCTGCCGTTCAGCGTATGGATACGTTCAAGCTCACGCTGAAGCGTGACCTTATCGCAGAACCAAAAATTGACGTAGGTCTTGCAGAGTGCAAGCTGAATCTCATCGGGACGGGACTGCAATGTGCCTATCGTGGTATTCAGCACCTCGGCAACCTCTCCCAACAGCCGATAGTAGCCGTCAGGCTCACCGTAAACTTGCAGCTCACGGAGCAATGCTTCATAGTCTCCCGATGAAACCTTTGCGATGATTTCCTCAACTTCTTCTTTGTAGCTGCCGTCATAGGTAAGCACTATTTCGCTGTCACCGAATCGTGCTGAAAAAGGAATACCGCTTTTATCGAGGGCAATAACAATGTCAGATGCTTTAGTAGTCTCAAATCTTGCAAACTCCTTGTTGCTTATAGTGCCTACATCGACACCGCTGATATACGGAAACTCTGTCATGTGGAGATCATCTCCCTGATGTTGTCGATCAGCTCGGTATTGGTGCTGTCGGGATCGTACTCCATAGCGTATGCACCACAGATATTCTCTTGAATGCGGTGAGGGAGCGACCTCAGCTCACGAACGGGAGTGCCGATCAGCTTTGCAACCTTGTCTAAGTCAGCGACCGCAAGAGCCTTGTTCACAAGGTCGTAGAAACGGGCTGTCTGTGAGCTGTCCATCATGAACTCATAGACGATAGTCTGCTGTGTCTCATAGTCAAGGCTGCGGAGTGTTGCAAGTGTGATGCCCGTGGACTTGGCGACCTCTGCAAGCTCAATGTAGATAGAACCTTTCTGCCACAGGTTATCGAGGGCTTCAAATATAGCCTTTTTGTCTTCGTCGTTCTTAACGGCGACCTGTTCAAAAACCGCAGTCATGCTGTTTTTGATCTCATCGTCCATAGCGGTAATGCTGTCCTCGGAGACACCGAGGATTTTTGCGACTTCTGCAAGCTGGTTATTGTTCATAAAGATTATCCTTTCGTATCTATTCAGTCCTGTTGTTTAATCATGCAATAAATATGCAAATGCGCTTTGAAACAAAACAGAATTGCTTATGCTCCGACTTGCATTGCAGCAATATAAGATTGTTCAGAGCAATAATAATCAAATATGAAGACGACATCTTGTTTTATTTCTTATTTTAACAACAGGACTGAATAGTTACATCCTTTCTGCTTTAAGCCAAATAATTGACTTTTCGGCGGTAGTTTGTTATAATGTAAGAAGAAGTTGTCGGGATTACAGCCCGATAATTCTTAAATATCGGTTATTTGCTACTGTATAATTAAAGATTTGGAAGAAGGTAAACAGAATATGAATATTGATGTCAGAGATACAGAGATTATTATTGATAGTAAGGTCTTGGCGTTTCCGGCTTCTTTCAGCGATTTACAGGACATACTTGGAGAAGCAAGGATCGTTCCGAAAAATGATAGAGCCAACTATTATATTTTCGACAAGTTGGGCATAACTTTTTGCGATGTCGACGAGAGGTATCTTAAACGCAGAAAAGCTTTTATTGACAAAGAGCATCTGATATCTTATGTGACTTTTTTTATCGACGACACAGAACTAATGAATGAAGCAGAGATACCAGCAGAGCGTTTTAATGGAAACATCACATTTTTCGGCAGAGAATGGGACAGTCTAAAAAAATCTGATGGATCATCCCAGTATTTTTTCTGCAAAGACGGCGAATATAGATTTGCTCATATTAAGGCTATCATACGTGGAAATGATGATGAATCCAATTACACAGACGGTCGTTTTACAAAAACACTGTATCTCACATTTGCACCAGAAAGGCCAAAATCGACTGAAAACTACAATATATCTGCCCCACAAGAGGACTGTGTGACCTTTACTAACCTCAATTTCAAACTTGCAGTAGTACAGGAACTGATGTGTAATATGGAAATTCTTAAACCATATTTTGATATATACGACTATTTGAAATTCAAGAAGAGTAAAGCAAAGACTGAGACTGAAAAGAACATAAAGGCAGCAATTGACTTTTTTAAGAATTTACCTGTTCCACAGAAACTTGCAAACGAACTCACTGAGATAACTATGGACGGTGGTAACGAGATTTATGGAAATATTGCTCCTTTGTGGGACGGTGAGGACGGAAGATTTGATCTCGACGAAATATCTCCCGATGAACTTAAGTGTTTCCCAAATCTCAGAAAAATAAAGCTTATGTCATCAAAACCTGAAAAGATAATTACACTGTGCGAAGAATATAATGTTGAGGTAACTACTTTATGACAGCTTGACAGCAACAATGATAAAATCAGTATTCTTTGGTGGAGCAAAGAACAACATCAAAGCTGCGATTTCACAAAATTATCTACTTACAGCAAGGGCAACCTTGCTGTTTTTATTTACCCCTCTCCGTTTTCCACTGATAATACACCTTGCCATTGTACGGATTCTCCACGATCTCAGGGCGGACGATAGTCTTTTTGCCCTTAGAAGTGTAGCTTGTGGACTTGCCGCCGAGAAGTGCCTTGACCTGAGCAGCGGAAAGCTCCACGCCGTACACTTTTGCAATATTCATTCCGCACTTGCCCTTGCAGTAATAGCCGAATTTGCCCTTTACAACCTCAGCACCGCATTTCGGGCATCTTCCGGCAGGCTCATGGCTGTCCGAAAGTGTAACAGACTTATCCGCCGAGCCGTATTTCCTGCACATTTCAGCCACAAACTGCTGAATGCCGGACATAAAGACCGATTCGGGCAGGCTGCCGTGTTCGATCTGCTGTAACTTCGACTCCCATTCCGCCGTCAGCTTTGCCGACTTCACTTCATCGGGAACAACAGTAATAAGCTCTCTGCCTTTATCCGTAGAACGGAGCTTTTTGCCGTCACGCTCTACATAGCCGTTCTTGACAAGTGCTTCAATAGTGGCAGCTCTTGTCGCAGGAGTACCGAGTCCCTTTTTCTCCGTGTCCTCGGCATAGTCCTCGTTGCCTGCACGTTCCATAGCGGATAACAGCGTATCTTCAGTGTAGGGCTTCGGCGGACTTGTGAAGTGTTCGCCCTTGCTTGCCTTTGCGGTAAAGTTCTGTCCCTCGGATACCGCAGGCAGAGCCTTTTCATCATTCTTCTTGTCGGACTGCTTGGCGTAGGCTTTCCAACCAATATCAAGGACAGTCCTGCCGTTTGCCGTGAACTCCGCACCATTGCAGATACCTGTCAGCTTCACAGCTTCATACTTGTGAGCCGGAGCCGTTGCACAGATCAGCTTTGTAGCAATAAGGGTGAGAATATTTTTCTCCCCTGTCGGTAGGGAGGAGGTATCTGTTGAAGCAATTTTGCTTGTGGGGATAATAGCGTGATGCCCTGAAACTTTGCTGTTATTGATAACCTTAGAAATATCGGGAGTATGGGATATAGCAAATCCGAAGATATTATCGCAGAGCCATAGCACATCAAAAGCCGTCTGCGCCATATCATCGCTGAGATACTGGCTGTCGGTACGGGGATATGTGACGAGCTTACCCTCATAAAGCGACTGCGTATAGTCAAGCGTCTGCTGCGCTGTATACCCGTAAGCCTTGTTTGCTTCTCTTTGAAGTGTGGTCAGATCATAGAGCTTCGGAGCTTTTTCGGTCTTTACTTCACGCTTTACCGAGCAGATCGTGACCGTTTTGCTATCACAGGCAGATACAAGCGTATCAGCGTTAGCTTCATCATCAATTCTTGCAGAAGAAAGAATGAAATCACCGCAGTTAAGGTCAGCGGTAAAATACTTCTGCTTGACGAAATGCTCAACATCATGGTCACGCTGAACGATCATCGCAAGCGTGGGAGTTTGCACTCTGCCGATATTCAGCTTACCGCCGTAACGGACGGAGAACAGCCGAGAGCCGTTCATGCCCACAAGCCAGTCTGCTTTCGCCCTGGCATAGCCTGCATCGAACAGGCAGTCATAAGCGGACATAGGCTTCATATTGGTGAGCGCCTTGCGGATAGCCGACTCCTCAAGAGAGGATACCCATAAACGCTTCACAGGCTTGCGGCACCGAGCCATATTATAGACATAGCGGAAGATACATTCGCCCTCACGGTCAGCATCGGTAGCACAGATGATCTCCGTCACATCACCCCTGTTCATCAGGTCTTTGATGATATTGTATTGAGCCTTTGTGCTGTCAGTGACCTTAAACAGCCACTTTTCGGGAATCATCGGTAGCTGCGAAAAGCTCCACTTCTGTTCCCAGCCGTTGCCGTAGCCATTCGGATATTTCAGTCCGACCAAGTGACCGACACACCATGACACGATATAGCCGTTTCCCTCGGTGTAGCCTTTCTGAACCTTGTCCGCACCGACCACGGAACTGATTGCACGGGAAACGGAGGGCTTTTCGCCCACGATCAAAATTGACATTATTTTCATTCCTTTCGATTTCTATTTTCCAAATTCTTGATTTTTTCGATTTTGGGAAACAGAATTGATTTACCAAATATTTTCTCCTATTTTTGTTCCTAAATTGTTGACATTTCTCCTAAATAGGAGTATAATATAGGAGAACAAAAATTTAGTAGTAGGAGAAAAACAATGCGAAAATTCGATTATTCAAAATTTGAAAATTGCTTGTGGGATAACGAAATACTCCGCTATCTCACCCAGATACATGAACACAAGGGCAGACAAGAGCTTTTTTCCCGTCAGAAGCCCGTTGAATTAGAAAAACTTACCGAAGTTGCAAAGGTTCAGTCCGTGGAATCATCTAACCGTATCGAGGGTATCATAACAACAAGCACCCGTATCGGTCAGATTGTCAAGGAGAAAACCACACCGAAGAACCGTGATGAAAAGGAGATCGCAGGATACCGTGATGTTCTGAATACCATTCACGAAAGCCACGATTATATTTCCATCACAAGCAACATCATTCTTCAGCTTCACCGTGACCTGACTAAATACTCCGAATCAGGCTTAGGCGGTACTTATAAGATCACGCAGAATTATCTGAAGGAGACTCGCCCCGACGGTTCTGAATTTATCCGCTTCACACCTGTTCCGCCCTATGAAACTGCACCTTGTATTGAAGCGATATGCGAGAATTATAAACAGGCTACCCAATCCGAGAAGATTGATCCGCTTCTCCTTATTCCTGTTTTTATCCATGATTTTCTCTGTATCCACCCGTTCAATGACGGAAACGGCAGAATGAGCCGACTTCTGACATTACTGCTTTTGTACCGAAACGGCTATGAAGTCGGAAAGTATATCAGTATCGAGAAGCATATCGAAAAAACAAAAGGTGCATATTATGACGCTCTGGAAGAAGCATCAAAGGGCTGGCATGAGGAAACTGACGATCCTACGCCATTCATCAAATATATGCTGGGCGTTGTTCTTGCCTGCTATCGTGAATTTGAGGAACGGGTGCAGATAATAGGCGAATCTACCGCCATTGAGATCAAAGGCGGCAAGCCGAAAAGCGTTGCTGTTAAAAGCAAAGCCTATGACATCGTTAAAGCAGCGGTAGACACAAAAGTCGGAAAGTTCACCAAGAAAGAAATTGCGAATATCTGCCCAAGTATCAGTGAAAAGTCGGTTGAAGCTGCTCTCAGAAAGCTCGTCGATGAGCAATACATTGAACGTCACGGAACCGGAAAGAACAGCTTTTATGCTAAAGTTTCCTCCTAAAGAGTTCGGTTCTCCTAAAAACGCCGTGCTTTTAGGAGAAAGAATTTGTTAGGAGAATAATTAGGAGTATCGTATCCAACCTACCAAGCACATTTCCCATCATGGGGAGTGTGCTTTTATTCTTCTAACAACAGCCAGTAAAAATCTTCTTTTGTGAGATTGCAGTATGTCTTTCGGCTTTTTTCTTCTTTGCGGATATACCCTGCTTTGAGAAACGCATCACAAATTTGGTCAATTTTCGTTGAGCCAGCATCAATCACATAGATCAGATCGGTCTTATAAAACGCTCCGTGGCGGAGCATCCAAATCAGCAGCGTTTCGATTTCATAACGGGAAATGCCACGAATTTTAATACTGCTCAAAGGAGCGTACTTCCTGACAGGAGGCGGTACGACTTCTTTCTTGACACACTCTTTGTTTTCCTTCTGCGGCAAAGGCTTCTCTTTTTCATGAGGTTCGTCAGGAACTTCGCACTTTTCAGCAGGAACTTCTTCGCTGATAGTATACTCTTGACCAATATCATAAGGAGTCACGGCTCCACTTGCCGGCGCAAGACACCAGTCATCAGGCTCGTCCATATTATCGTAGAACCTGTAATCGTCCTCATCATCGTCGGAGCCGATGCCGTCATCGTCCTCGTCGCCATACTTCTCACGCATACGTTCATTTACCTCGCCATTGCACTCACCGAGCTTATATGCAGCGAAGGCGATACCGCCCACAACACCGAGCTTCACGATACCCTTGATGATCTTCTTTGCGTTCATAATAAATGTTCCTCCATGATTTTAGTATTCTACGGGTTTACCGTAGTTGATTTTCTTGATACTTGTGATATTGGAGCTCAGGTCAAGCCCGTTCCAGTTATAGTAGCCCCAACTGCCGCTGAAAGCTACGCAGGGTGGAAGTGAATTATCATCATAAATGAATTCTATGATACACTTGCCGTTGCCCTCACCGCCGAACCAATGATAGCGTCCCTCGCCGTCATCAGCATAGCCTTTGCTGTCGCAAATCTTGACGGTAAACTGCTGTCCTGTTTCGTTGGTGACGAGAAATCTGTCTCCGCAGTATCCGTACCATACGCCCATAGCACAGCAGTAATCGCCATACTCATCACGCATGATACCCGTTCTGGTAATAGTGTCTACGGTACTGCCTTGAATAGCGTCCCACGAAGGACTCCGTGTTAAGCCTGATTTTCGCTCGCCACAATAGCACGAATCCCAGCCTTCTTCATCGGGAAACCCATAGATCACTTCAACCGTTTCCGTCTTGCCGTCAGCACTTGAAGTTTTTACAGTGTATCCGTCCTGTTCTTCCTCAGAAAGAACAGGCTCGACCGTCACCGTGTACTCAGTACCCTCACGCAGACCTGTTATGTAACAGAGGTCATTTGATTTGAACTCAAAGTACATATTATCAGCATAGGCGTAATTATCATCATGAGCCGTGCAGCTCACATAATAGTCACGGTCAGGCTCGGAGTCCCAAGTGACTTTCAGGCATGATACGGAAATAGTCGATACATTCAGGTTATCCGCTGTCAGCTCGACCGGTTCCAGTTCTGCCAGTGTACCCGAAAACTCCATGATGAAGCCCATAACAAGGCTCAGTGCTTTCCGCTGAAATTCAGGATCAAACATCTTCATCACGCTCCTTTTCCGATCTCAGGAGCGTTTTCGTCAGAAGATACGGCACTCCGAACAGCAGACCGAGTATCGCTGTCACCGCCAGTATCACAGGCAGATGTTCCGTTAAGGCTGAGTAGTCTATCACGTTTCTTTTCCTCTTTCTCCTTTGCTTTCATCTCCTTGACGAAAGCACGGTATTTCGCTGTATATTCATAGGATTTACCGAAGATATTGACCGCCGCCTTATACAACATCGGCTCATTCTGCTCAATGATCGCAAGCTCCTCATTGATATGTTTGCTGAACGGACAGCCTACACAGCCTGTTCTCCTCAGTCCGTATTCGGTATAGCACCGAGAGTGCGTAACGCCGAACATTTCTTCATAGTCACGCTTATCGCCGTCTGTATACCAAAAGACCGGGCGGAATGTATTGCACCCCTTTGACTTGCACTCGGAAAAACAAGTCTTGAAAGCCGCCGAACGGATACCGCCCTCGGACTGTCGGATACCCGTAATATCAAGGTCAGCTTCAAGCTCCTTGACAATACGCTTTGCCGGTTTCTTTTTTGAAAACTCACAGCACTTGTTGGAGATGGGGAAATCCGGCTGATTCGCCATGATAAACTGTTTCAGATAGCGGTTGCGTTCTATGCTGAATCTGCTGATTTTCTGATAGCCGTCCTTGTCGGAATATCGCTCTCCGCACCACCATTGCAGAGCAG
>JAKPUQ010000002.1 GCA_029572815.1 Bacillota bacterium
GTGATTGTATAGTTGCTGTGTCCAAGCCACTCCTGAATTGCCTTCATCGGCACATCGTTCGCAAGAAGCAAACTGGCACAAGAATGTCTTAAATCATGGAAACGCAGATGACGGAGTCCTGCTTTGGTAATGACATAATGGAAACGAGATGTCACATACTCAGGAGCAATCAGTTTGCCGAAGCTGTCACGGCAGACAAAGCCTTCAAACTCTTTGTCATACGATCTGCCGCTGATCTTCTTGAAGTGGGCTTCAAGCTCCTTCCTCTCCAACAGCATTCTTTCGATATGCGGAATCAGAGGGAGCGTTCTCCTTGTGGAATTGGTTTTCAGTCTGTTCTCCACATAGAGCTTTCTTTGACCGCTGCCGTCATAGTCGCTTACGACCTTACGCTGAATGGTGATCGTCTTATTGGTGAAGTCGATCGCATCCCATCGCAGTCCCAGCACCTCGCTTCTTCTCAACCCATAATAGGCTGCGATATGCACGATCAGTTCCAACTTATCGTCCTTGAAAACCTCAAACAGTTTGCTCAGCTCGTCCTTGTTATAGAATGTGGCTTCATAACGCTCGGCTCTCGGAACAACGAGTTTGTCCATCGGGTGTACTGGAATGTACTCCATTCTAACAGCATAAGCTAATGCGGAGTGAATTGCAAGGTAATACTGCTTTGCACAACTGCCCTTACAGCCCTCATCGAGCTTGTGATTGAGAAACTCCTGCACATGGGTATATCTGAGTGTGCCGAGTGTCAGATCGGGATAATGCTCATCGAGGTACTCTACAAAACGCTTATTTGCACTTCTGTATGAATTGAAAGTGGTTCGGGCAAGATTCTGTCTCACAGCCGCCAGCCATTGCTCGATATAAGCACTCAGCTTCAGCTTCGCTTCGGAAGTATCCGCATAAACTGCATACGGCTCACGCACCGCAGACTTTCTTGCCGACTTCGGCTTTTCGAGTTCACCTGATCTGTACTGTTCGTCAAACTCCGCCACGATCAGATCGACCGCTTCTTTCAGAGCCTTCTTCGTGCATTTCTCAGGCAGACCTGTTGTCACCCACTTACGCTTACGCTTTCCTGCGCTATCCTTGTAGTCAAAAACAACATACTGTTTTCCGTTTTTGGCGGAAGTGATGAATGTATAAGGCAGACTTGCTTTCACTTTTTTATCCTCCTTCGATTTGAAAGCGGTAGAAGTCTGCTGTTGACTCTTTGATTATAGCGCAGAACCAAATATAATGCAAGACTTTATGACCGCAGTTCTCTATTTTCGGCGCTGTGACCGGATTTTAACCCTTGTTTTTGTGCGCAATGAGCGCGTCGATCACATCTTCTTTCAGTACCCTGATGTGCCGACCGCAATGCTCGATCTTTTGAAGCTCGCCCCTTTGTATCATACCATAGACACGGGTAGGCTTGAGCTTCATGATTTCGCAGACCTGCTTGACGGTCAGCACAGGCGGATACTTCCTGTAATTGCTTTTCAGCGTTTTCTTTGTCGGATCACTCGCCATAAAAAAAACCTCCTCTCAGGAGAAAAAGAAAACATAATAGCGTTGATGTTTCATATTCAGTTTTCAAGTTGCTCTTTGCCGACCGCAGAGGTCAGCGTACATCGTCTGTCGGTTATTTTTATGCCCAAAAGAATGATGTACTGTTGGCAGCTCCCCCTCGATCTGAGGAGAAGCTCCCGACAGCATATCGCTGTCTCTATGAAAATAGGAGAAATGGAACAGGCATCGTCAGAGATGTTTTAGGCAGCACCCGTCCACGCAGGACGGGTACTCCCGACAGCATCTCTGCTGTCTTGTGAAAGGAGCGTAACAACACCTGGAAATGGTGGGACGGCAAGGGAAAATGGAAAAAGCCTTTGCCGTCCCTTGTCACGGAGGATAGAATATGTCAGAGAGTGATTCGCCCCCCTCAAACCGATAAGCGGTACGACCCCCTCTACATATCAACCGAGGATTTTGGAAAAACGGGAAGGTTTTTCCCGAATTTCTTGCTTCAAAAAAGAAAAATCGGCAATTTGCACAAATCAACCTATTCGTTTTCGTGCATGATGATATACTCTTTGATCTTCTGCTTGGCGATCCTGATGCGGTATCGTATCTTGTCGATCGACAGACCGTATTTTGAAGCGAGGTACGGCATCGTGACCTTATCATCGCTCAGAAAATAGTCTTGTATCAGTGCATAGCCCTCTGGATAATCGGTTTTCAGCAGGCTCAGTGCTTCGGAGAGGTATTCAAGCCGTTTCCTGTGCCTGGTCTGCTCCCGTTCTTCCTCCTCGCTTATGGGGAGACTTGCAGGATCGGGATTTGAAGCGAGAACATCATCAAAGTCGGGATAGATCATTCCGTTTTCAGCATCTCGCTCCTCAAGGTACTTTTCTTTCCGCAGGAGCTTGTTGTACTCTTTCTCGATGTTACGGGGAACATCGTCACCGAAGTGAAAATAGATAAATCTTCCCATCACTTGCTGTCCTCCGTTTCAGAGGTCAGCTTTGTGAGAGGCTCACAATCGTTTGCGATCAACTCGTCATTGCAGGCACAGACGGTACATCTATCCAAAAAAGCACAGTTATCAAGATAGTATTTAATGATCCTGTCACGCTTATTGGGATAAGGCTCAGCGCACGGCATCATAATATGGGCTTTGTGGAATAAATGCTCTTGCCTCATAGGGTGTAGCCGTAAAGCGATGCAAATCGCACAAATCGTTTCGTATGTAACCCGTCTTACTCCGAGGAGATAATAATAGATCGCACTTTTCGACACACCCGACAGAGTGTGAAGCATTCTTACAGATACTTTCTTGTTTGCTGGACCGCTGTCAGTGAGGTAGCGTGACATTGCTTTTGCCAAGCTGTCCTTTTCTTTTTCCGAAGCATCTTCGCTGCCATAGATATAATTATCCTTGTTCTCAGGCTCTCTGCGTTCACTGTATAATGGAATGCGCGGAGCAGTTTTCTGTTTGCTCATAGAAATTTCCGTCCTTTCTGTCGGACGGAAACTTCAAATGGACACAGTTATGTTGTCATTCGGTTTATACCCGTCCGACAATCAAACATTTGAGGTAAAACCGTTCGTGAAAATAGATCACGCTCACGGGGAGCATATCTCTGTCCTTCAGATAGTATTTGATCTGCTTTTCACTCTCATCATACTTGCCGTACTCAAAATTGATTTTTCGCCGTTCACCGATCAGG
>JAKPUQ010000166.1 GCA_029572815.1 Bacillota bacterium
CCTTATCCTTGATCTCGTCAAGGCTCTCGGCATCACCCTTGTATTTCAGCGTAATAGACGGCACATCTTCCGCAGGAGAAGAAGTATCAGAAACATCGGCGGCATCACTCATAAGGTCAACCGTCTGTTCGTCCTTGCCAGTGTGCCTGTCGATAACCTCATCGGGAACGGATACAAGGTCAGAGAAGTCCAAGTCAGTCAGACCGTTCTCGATCATATCCTCGATACTGTCAAATTGCTCTGTATCGAATACCTCGCCGTCAAATTCGTGAGTGAACTTGAAATCCACAAGGTCAGCCGTCACCTGAATGGGCAGCTCATCATCGGTCAGAGTGGTAAACGCAAGACCGACATTGTGCAGATCGGAGAAATCAGCACCCTCACGGTACTCTGCTTCGCAAAAATCGTTGATAAGGAACTTTGCCTTATCAAGCGGAGTCTCGAAAGTATGCTGAAAATCCATGATCTCCACGGGCTTGTCGGGGTTATGCTCAAGCATCGCAGTACGCAGGAGTGCGGGGAAAGTGGTCATCTCACGGTAAGGCTCAATCTCCATTTTATCGCCACGGTTATAGATACCGCAGACGGGATCGCCGTCATAGAACAGTTCACCGACCTTATCGCCGTCAGCGATTGCCAGTTTCCATGTGCCACGCTCCGTTTCGGCAGATTCGCAGTCAGTCCCGAAGAACTTGTCAACGACCTGCTGTAATGTCTGGAGCTTCTCAGCTTCACGCTTCGGAGGGTTCAGCTCAAAAGCCTGTTCGATCAGGACGGTATATCCTGCTTCACGGAGCTTTGCGGAATATTCGTCCTTGACATGATCGGGAAATCCGGCCATAGGCTGCCCATTTTTGGAGAGCATACGCAGTCCGAGGACTTCCACACCGATCTCCGCATTTTTGCCGTACATCTCGTAAAAGTCACCGACTTTTCGCAGAGAGACTGGTCCTTTATCCTCCGGCTCTGCCTGTTCAGGTGCTTCGACCACAGGCTTTTCAGCCTTAGACAGAATCTCAAACCCCTTTTCCTCCATATCCTGCTGCCAACCTTCATAGGCAAGCACATCGGAAGTACCGAGCAGAATACCGCCGTAATCGGGTGCGTCAAGGTCTTTCAGTGAAATGCTCTTATCGCTGATACTCTCGACCTCACGGCGCTTTCCCTCATACAGAATGGTATCACCGACAGCAAGGTCAGACACCTTTGCAGTATCCGGCTTTTCCTGCACAAGCTCCTTTTCACGGAAGAACTCAGGCATTTCCGTAAAGCCAAAGCTATCACAGAAATATGCAGTATCCTTGCCGTCAACGGAAATAACAATAACATCGGAAACAGAAAGAGAGTGGCCTGTAAAATCCGCAGGGTGATTGGTATTGAACCGAGCAAAGAGAGCTTCAAGCGTAGCATTGCCCCTGAACTCTCCGATTTCACCCTCATAGACAAGCTCATAATCATCATGATTGAGCTGAACGCCGTCCTTTTTAAGCTGTTCCATACCCTCAAAGCGGATACCGTGATACTTGTCACCGCCGGGGAGCTGATAAATCTGAAAAGTTCCTTTCTGCTCAGGTTCAGGACGTTCGCCCTCCTTGAAGAAAACAAACGGCATATACTTTTCGATTGCT
>JAKPUQ010000185.1 GCA_029572815.1 Bacillota bacterium
GTTTCGCGTTTTCTATGGCTTCGATTGTGTACTTCATGGTGGTTCCTCCTTGTGGTTGTTTTCCTTTTGGTATGTACATATATCACTCTGAACGCCTGTAATAGCAAGCTATTTATCGAAATATATGTGACAATCCTGCGGAAACATTCGAGGCCGAAATTGTGTAGTTTATGCCTCGCCGGTCATGATGAATTTCACGTATTCAGATCGGTGTTCCTCAAGGTAGATAACCAGCTCGTAGAAGTCTCTCTCGTAGGCCAGCCGCTGCACCATGTTCACATCGAACATATTCGTAAGGCCGGTGTCACGGATGGCGAGGATCTGCTCTTTTACCTTTTCATCCATGTCAGTCCACCACCTTTCGCACAAGGTCGATGCCGTAGATGACATTCAATCCGGAGCCGTTGTCCCAGTTCACCATGAGGCTCCCGGTGTCATCGACTCCCGTGACGGTTCCCTTAGTGCCAGTAGGCGGTGCCTGCACATCGTCCATCTGGATAAGCTCCACGCGGGTGCCTGCCGGGTAGCGGGAGCGGAGCGCGGTAAGCTCCTTTTTTGTGATCATTCGCATGCTGCCACCTCCTTTTCCGGTGCACCGTTCTTCCAGCTGGAGTTGCCAGAGAGGTTTTTAAGGAGAATCTTGCGTTCTGCCTTGTATTCGTTTCCGATGAAGCCCAGCCGCAGAAGGAAGCAGCGGAATGCATACTTCTCATTGTCGACTTCCTTTTCCGTGGCGCTGATGCGCTTCAGATCCCGGCTCATCTTGCCAAGGGCTGCGATAAAGTGGGTGTAGGCCTTGACCGCGTCCGGCTCCGGCATCTCAGTAAACCAAGGGAAGCTGACCGTATCCTCCGTGACCTCAATGCCAAGGTCGTCAATGCCGAGCGCTTTTTTGATCAGGCTTTCCTTGGCAGTGAGGAGGTTTGTGAGGTTTCCGACCGCCACCTTGTCGAGCGGGAGGCTGACCGTAAGGCCGGTGGCATCGTCCGCTTCCTCTGCGGTGACTTCTTCGTCGGTGCTATCGACCTCCTCGGTATCCTCCGGTGTGAAGCCGTCCGCAATCAGGCTGTGGATGATGCGCTCCATCTTGTCTGCATCCTCGCAGGTGACGCCGCCTTCCTTGTCGACCGTGATGTCACCGATCTCGTAGGCGCAGGTTGGCATGCGCATGTAGACCGCCTTCTCGCCAGTGAGATTTTCAATGGCTGTGACCAGCGCTTTTCTGTCGTTTCCGGTTACGTTGTAGTTTGCTTTCATGAGTGTGTTCCTCCTTTGAAAATGTGGTTGTTTGCCAGCGCTTCTTCCTTCGAAAGAGGTCTCCGCTGGAGACCCGCGCTCTTTCGGCATGTATATACATCACTCTGAAAGCCTTATTTATCAAGCGATTTCCGACATTTTCTGAGGTAGAAATTCGTCAAATAATCCGGGCAGAAATTGTGTATTGTACACCCGCCGTCGGAGAGGTTTCGACTTCCTTTGCCAGAGCGGAATAGAGGAGCTTTTCGCCGTTCCTTATTACATACACATTTTCCTCATCGCCGGTATCCTCCACGTAGCGCCGGAGGATAACAGAGGCGTATTTCGGATCAAGCTCCATCATGTAGCAGATACGGTTCAGCTGCTCACAGGCCATCAATGTGGAGCCGGAGCCGCCGAAGGTATCAATAACCACAGAGTTCTCCTGAGATGAATTCTGGATAGGATAGCCCAGAAGGTCGAGAGGCTTTGAGGTCGGGTGATCCTTATTGCGCTTTGGCTTATCATAGTTCCAGATGGTGGTCTGCTTTCGGTCGGAATACCACGGGTGCTTGCCGTTTTGCAAAAAGCCGTAGAGCACCGGCTCATGCTGCCACTGATAATCGGAGCGACCGAGCACGAGGCTGTTCTTTACCCAGATGCACACACCAGCGAGATGGAAGCCTGCGTCAATGAATGCCTTTCGGAAAGTCAGTCCTTCGGTATCCGCGTGGAAGCAGTAAGCGGCTCCGCCTTTTTCAAGATGGTCGGCCATGTTCTTAAAGGCTGCCAGCAGGAATTTATAAAACTCCTCACCCTTGAGGGAATCGTTCTGGATTGTGAGACCGTCCGAGGCTTTGAAGGAAACGCCATACGGAGGATCGGTCAGGACAAGGTTTGCTTTCTTGCCGTCCATGAGCTTTTCCACGTCCTCCGGAGAGGTGGCGTCGCCGCACATCACGCGGTGCTTGCCGACTGTCCAGATGTCACCGGGCTCCACAAAGGAAGCCTTCTCTAAAGCAGCGGTCAGGTCGAAATCATCATCTGCGATATCTTTTTCATTTCCGGTGCCGAGAAGTTTATCCAGTTCACCGGCATCAAAGCCGAGGAGCGAGAGGTCAAAGGACTGATCCTGCAGGTCAGATAATTCGACTGACAGCATTTCCTCGTCCCAGCCTGCATTCAGTGCCAGCTGATTGTCTGCGAGGATATATGCACGCTTCTGAGCTTCCGTCAGGTTTTCTGCAAAAACGCAGGGCACCGTTTCATATCCTTCCTCGCGGGCAGCCGTAACGCGACCGTGACCGACGAGGATGTTATAGTCCGCGTCAATGACCGCCGGGCTCACAAAGCCGAACTCCCTGAGAGAAGCGCGGAGCTGTGCGATCTGCTCTTTACTATGCGTCCGGGCATTCCGGGCATAGGGCACCAGTTTATCAATAGGTACCTGTTCTAATTTCTGTGTGTTCATTTACATATTCCTCCTGCTTCGAAGCAGCTGCTCCATCACGCTGTCCTGCGGGCTTCCCTCAAAGGGCTCGGTGCAGTTCTGCTTCACAATGTCGTAAATCTCATACCAGAGCAGGTTGGCCTGCTTCTGAAAATTCATCAAAAGCTGTGTGAATGGACTCGCAATTGCAGCGCCGGTGGTCGGGTGCTTTCCGAGCATGCCGTATTTGCTGACAGCTTCGGAGCACTGGATATACCGGGCAAAGGCCTCAGAGTAGCTTTCGAGCAGGCGCTTGTTTACCAG
>JAKPUQ010000186.1 GCA_029572815.1 Bacillota bacterium
CACCACTTGCCTACATTCTCATACCCTTCAGGGACATCTTTCTGGTCTTTCTTTCTTGCGTAAGCACTCATGTAAATTCGAGTTTTCGTTATGTCCCTGATCTCGTTAATCCTGGTGCCGGCCTGGAGGTGAAGCGGATCACCGGAACGAACTATGTCGTACCACCATCGAGCGAGGTGGTAATAGTTGACTCTCTTGTCCACAAGTATGTGCAAGTGAGGTGCGCCACGTTCCTGAAATTCGAGACATGAGGTGTACTCCCTGATCCCGTTTTCTTTGAGCTTCCGAATGATCTGAAGCCTATGCTTTCTCACTGTGTGACCATCTGTGGGGATGGCTGACGGATACGTGAGCGTTATCTCTTTGCGATAGAGCTCTGAGAATTCCTTGAGGTGGAGATTTAGTCTTACAGCGGTTCGGGGCGTGTACTCTATGATCTTCGCACCTTTGGGCCTGCCTTGTATCTCTGTGTCTTTGCTCTTCTTTTTGTCTGGATCATGGTAGATGATGCGAGCTGCACCTTTGAAGTACTGTATTTCTCTTGTGGGTAGTGCTATGCTGTTGCTCACTATAAAGCTCACTTTCATGTCATAAGCCCAGGTCGGGGTGGTCAGACTCCTGCCGGGGCTTTTGTTTTACTTCTTTCGCATGAACATCCTCAGGGTGTCCTCGAGCATCTTGCCGAAGGGCTCTTTATCAGCCTTTATCACTTGTCTTGCCATGAACTCCACGAAAGCAGACCTGGACATGCCCATGGACTTGGAGACCTCGTCCAGATATTCGACTGCATCACATGAGATTGAAAGCGTTATGATCTTCTTGTTCCTGTGCTGTTTTGTTTTCTTTTCCATCATGGCTTTCTTATCCTCTCATTTATTTAATTTGTCAAGGCTGTTTATTTAGCTTTGTCCTCGTATAGCAGAATTGATAAACCCAAGGTCGCCCTGCGGGCTCCCTCCGACTTCGCTCGCTCGCTCCCCCCCCGGTCCTCGCCGCTCGTCGGACCGTAATCCCTTCCCACGGGTGAGGGCGGTTACTCTGTTTTGACCTTGCGTTACTGGGAAAAACAGTCGGTTCAGGGAGAGGGTGCGGGAGGATCCCCGGAGGCCGGGCACTTATCCCCCGGGCTTGGTGCTGTTCGGTCGATCTTCTACGAGGAGGCTCCGCTACCATTTCATAGCCCTAGAATGGCACAGAATCGTCAGCCTGAGGTTTTAACCTGTCGATCGTACTCTGTAGTCGTTCCTTCTCTCCCCACGCCAGAAATCCCTTGCCGTTCTTTGTATTCCACTTTTTGTGCTTGCGCCCGCTCTTGCGCTCTATGACTCTCTTTACAGCCTTGCGCCATCTGTGGATTTGTCGGGACTCTCTCTTCATCTCGTTCGTGGAGAGATACTCGCATGTCTCGATATAATGTGGCTTTGCAGACCTGTTTGAAGTCCACCACTTGCCTACATTCTCATACCCTTCAGGGACATCTTTCTGGTCTTTCTTTCTTGCGTAAGCACTCATGTAAATTCGAGTTTTCGTTATGTCCCTGATCTCGTTAATCCTGGTGCC
>JAKPUQ010000188.1 GCA_029572815.1 Bacillota bacterium
TCTCATAGACTATGAGTTTGATAGGCTCAAAGTGTAAGCGTGGTGACACGTTCAGCTTGCGAGTACTAATCGGTCGAGGGCTTTTCCTTTTTACTTCATTCAATCTGTTCACGCCTCGCATTACGCTTTATTCCTTCAAAAGTTTTTCAAAAAATTGAAGAAATCGCTTGACAAATCACTTTAAATGTGATATAATAGTTAAGCAGTTTGAAATGCACCATTAGCTCAGTTGGTAGAGCAACTGACTCTTAATCAGTGGGTCCTGGGTTCGAGTCCCCGATGGTGCACCAATTTTTTTGGCCCGTTGGTCAAGCGGTTAAGACACCGGCCTCTCACGCCGGTAACACCAGTTCGATTCTGGTACGGGTCACTTAATATAGTCGGTGCTTATGGCAATGAGGTCACACCCGTTCCCATTCCGAACACGGAAGTTAAGCTCATTCACGTTGACGATACTTGGCTGGTGACGGCCCGGGAAACTAAATCAGTGCCGACATTTATATTCCTCCTTAGCTCAGTCGGTAGAGCACTCGGCTGTTAACCGAGTTGTCGCCCGTTCGAGCCGGGCAGGGGGAGCCAAATGAAGCGTCTGCAATTGCGGGCGCTTTTTTGTTATAGTTCATTTTTTCTGTATGTTATAATTCATAATGAAATCATCTTTTTTCATAATTATTCTTTTTCTGACAAAAAATATGCTATTATACTATTACAGACAAATCTAATAATTTTTAAACGGAGGTATAAAATGTATAATTTATGTGTAGAAGAAAATAATGAAAAAAAGATTTCGGAAGTTACGAACGAGAGGGACATCATAGCATCTTTGCTCAATCAGCTTGGAATTCCAAGAAATACCGCCGGATATAATTATCTTTTATATATTATATTAAAGATAAATAACTCGAATAATATAAATATAAAGCTTACTACTGAGCTATATCCTCAGATTGCAGAAGAACTTGATTCGTCCGTGAAAAGAATCGAGCGTGGTCTCAGATATTCAATAGAAGCTGCATGGGACAGAAATAGTGATGGAATAAAGGATATTCTCGGTTATTATGATGACTGCAAGCCTTATTTAAGTGAATTTATATGGCTATTAGCAGATAAGTACAGAATAATTAACAGCAAAAAACGATTTACACCAGGATTTTAACTACTAATTACAAGCAAGGGAGTAAGAAATGAAAGATGTATTTGAAATAGCGGTCTGTGATGACAGCAGCTTTGACAGATTTGTAATTGCAGAAATGATAGATGGCTATTTTAAAGACAAGTCTTTTCTGTATCACGTTACAGAATACTGTAATGAAGTTACTCTGATCGACGATATAGAGGAAAGCAACAGATATGATATTATTTTTCTTGACATATACCTTAATAGTCTTCTTGGCATCGAAGTTGCAAAAAAACTTCGTTCAGGTGGCTATAACGGGAAGATAGTTTTTCTTACTGCTTCTGATAAGTATGCAGTTGAAAGCTATGACGTAGATGCTGCAGGTTACTTGTTGAAACCGCATAATTATGAGAAATTTTGTAATGTAATGGACAGGATTCTCATAGGCAGACGCAAAAATACGATCATAGTTAAGAAAAGAAGCAGCGTAGAATATATTTCCTATGATAATATCAGATATATCGAAAGCTCAAATACGAAATGTCTGATCCATTGCAGTGACGGCAAGGTACATACTATATATACACGTCTTGATCTGATGGAGAACGATATTGATGACAAGCGTTTTTTACGGTGTCATAGAAGTTTCCTTGTTAACCTTTATTATGTAAGAAGTATGAATGAAAATTTTGTTATGGATAATGATGAAATAGTTTTAGTCAGAAAAAAGAGCATTAAGGATATTAGACGTATGTATCTTGAATACAATTCAAATGCTGTGCTAACGGGTGATTTAGCTGAAATAGCGGGAGCGTGACTTTGTGGAACTTATGGATTTTTATAATGCAATAGGTGAAAATTATGATCTGTTACTCAGCAGGCTTCTGAGTTCTGACAGAATAGAAAAATACCTGACAATTTTTTTCAGTGAAAATAGTATTGCAGATCTGAAAAACCAGATCATCAATAATGAATTTCAGTCAGCGATCAATACCGCTCATACTCTCAAGGGCGTCACTGCTACTCTCGGATTTGACCATTTAGCTTCTGATATATGTGGGCTTCACGGAGTTCTGAAAAAAATGAAAGTGAAAAAGCCGGCATACTATGTCAGCAGATCGTGGAAGAATATGAGCGTATCTATAAGCTATGGTGTAATATACATAGTAAAGACGGAGTATTATAACAATCAGCCCTGTAAAGGAGAAACAATATGATAACAATTGAAAAGCTCCGTGAGTTCGGTGCAGACGTTGATGACGGACTTTCAAGATGTCTGAATAAGGCGGAGCTTTATTTAAATCTCGTTGGTAAGCTTACAGAAGATAAAACGCTTTATTTACTTGAACAGCAGCTTGTCAGGAAAGAATTTGATGGGGCTTTTGAGACTGCACACTCGTTGAAAGGAGTGTATGCAAATCTATCTCTTACGCCCTTGATTGGACCTGTCACTGATATTACTGAATTGCTGAGAAACAGAACAAATACAGAATATACTGAACTTATGGACAAGCTTAAAACTGAGTTTGAAAGACTGTGTGAATTGTAATAAACAATAACGATATGGGGGAACGGTTCTTTTGAAGTGTTCCCTTTTTTCATGATACTATTCAATTTTGGAGGTATAAGCCATGTTTGGCAAGCATTTTGAACTGAACGAACAGACAATGCACATTGTAAAGGCTATAGGAAGAACGATGCCCGGCGGCTTCTTTATATACAGAGCGAATGAAACTGAGGAGCTGCTTTATGCAAATGCAGCAGTTATCAGTATTTTTGGCTGCAAGGATATTTCCGAATTCAAAGAACTGACCGGCTATACCTTTCGCGGAATGGTACACCCTGATGACAAGGCAGCTGTTTCCGGTTCGATTATTGAACAGATCAAGAAAAATGAGGATAATTTTGACTGTGTTGAGTACCGTATAATCAGGAAAGACGGGGAAGTACGCTGGGTGGATGATTATGGTCATTATACCGAGACAGAAGCATACGGCGGTATATATTATGTTTTTATTTCAAATATTACCAAAAAGCATGAACAGCAGGAGCTTGAAAAGCGCCTTGCCTTTCAGGAAAAACTTATTGAGGAGCAGAATCAGCGTGAACAGCAGGATAAGATGATAACCGCACTTGCCTCTGATTACAGAAGCGTTTATCATATCGACCTTGATCTTAATGACGGTGTATGTTATCGTGCGGATCCGGAGGATAAGGAGCAGACAGCAGAAGGTGTACACTTTCCATACTATGAACGCTTTAAATGGTATGCTGAGCATTCCGTTGACGAGAATTATCGTGACGGTTTTCTTGAATTTATTGATCCCGATAATATCAGAAAGGCATTGTCAGAGAATATTATCATTGCCTATCGCTATCTTGCGCACAGGAACGGTTCGGATTATTATGAGATGATAAGAATGGCCGGAGTGCGCCATGCCGAGGACAGAGATGATCATATAGTCCATGCGATAGGTCTTGGACTCACTAATATCGACAAGGAAATGCGTGAAACAATGGCGAAAAATCAGGCATTAAGTGAAGCTCTTGAAGCTGCTAAACAGGCGAACAGGGCAAAGACTGCCTTTTTATCCAGTATGAGCCATGAAATACGCACACCAATGAATGCCATAATCGGTCTTGACAGCCTTGCACTGAGAAATACAACTCTTGACCCTGAAACAAGGGAGTATTTTGAAAAGATAGGCGAAAGCGCACGCCATTTGCTGGGACTTATTAATGATATTCTTGACATGAGCCGTATTGAATCGGGAAAAATGATACTCGGGAAAGAGGAATTCTCGTTCCGTGCAATGCTTGAACAGATAAATACTATTGTTATGACACAGTGCAGGGATAAAGGTCTGAAATATGAATGCAATGTCATCGGCGGTATTTCTGATTATTATATCGGTGATGATATGAAGCTGAAGCAGATATTAATCAATATTCTCAGCAATTCTATAAAATTCACAGATGCTCCGGGACATATTTCGCTTACTGTTGAACGTACTGCGTTTTTTGAAGATAAATCAACGATCAGATTTATTGTCAAGGATACAGGGATAGGCATGGATAAGGCATTTTTACCAAAGGTTTTTGACACCTTTGCACAGGAAGATTCAAGCAGAAATAATAAGTATGGCAGCACAGGGCTTGGAATGGCAATTGCTAAAAATATAGCAGATATTATGAATGGTACTATATCAGTAAAATCAGAAAAGGGCGTTGGTACTGAATTTACCGTTGTTGTAACGCTGAAAAACTGCGAACGCAGCGGAGCGGAAGAAATATTTATTGATCCGAAAAAAATGCGTGTGCTTATAGTAGATGATGAGGAGGTAGCTGCCGAACACGCAATGATAGTGCTTGATGAAGCAGGTATCAAGGCTGATATCTGCCTTGATGGCAGGAGCGCACTGAAAATGCTTGAGGTGCAGTATACAAAGCATGAACCGTATAATCTTGTGCTTCTCGACCGGAAAATGCCGGAAATGGACGGCATAGAATGTGCGGAGGAGATACGAAAACTTTTCAGAAAAGAAACGACTATTATCATACTTACATCTTTCAACTGGGATGAGATCATGGATAAGGCTATGCATATCGGAGTTGACAGCTTCCTTGCAAAACCGCTGTTCGCCTCAGATGTGATAAGTGAATTTGAGCGTATTGCAAGAAAGAACAATATGCTCATGCTTTGTGAAAGAAAACGTGCAGATCTTAATGGAAAGCATATTCTTCTTGCTGAAGATGTCTTTATTAATGCAGAGATAATGAAAGAACTGCTGAAAATAAAGGGAATGATAACAGACCGTGCAGAGAACGGAAAAATTGCTGTTGAAATGTTTTCGGAAAGTCAGGTCGGATATTATGATGCTGTATTGATGGATGTTCGTATGCCGGAAATGGACGGACTTGAAGCTACAGCAGAAATACGTTCACTTGGACGCCCCGATGCTGAAAAAGTACCGATCATTGCAATGACTGCCAATGCCTTTGATGAGGATGTTCAATTATCATTACAGGTCGGAATGAACGCACATTTATCAAAGCCTGTTGAAGCAGAGCGTCTGTATCATACGCTGGAAGAACTGATATGGGATGCAGAACAGACCAACTTACACCTGAGAGGATACAACAATGCAGAAAAATAAAGCAATAGCCGCTTTTATTATAATACTGACAATAATAATGACATTTGCTGTACCGATAAGAGGGGCTGCACAGGAACAGCCCAAAACGATACGAGTAGGATACTATGAAAATGAAGTCTTTCAGGAAGGAGCAAAAGATGGTATCGTAAAATCGGGATATGCGTATGAGTATTACCTTAAACTTTCGGAGTACACTGGCTGGGAATATGAATACGTCTATGGTAGCTTCGGGGATGTATATGATATGCTTCTTGCCGGTGAAGTAGATGTTGTTGCGGGACTTGCATATAAGGAAGAACGGAAAGAACTTATAGGATATCCTGATCTTCCTATGGGAAGTGAAACGTATAACTTTGTGAAGCATGAGACAGATACTGACATTACTGCTGATCCTCAGACATTTAACGGAAAAAAGATAGGTGTGCTGGACAGTGCAATGGTAGATACGCTGAGAGAATATCTTGACAGTCATGCCATAAAAGCAGAGGTAATGGCATTTTCTGATTATGAGGAGCTTTTTTCCGAATTTGATTCAAAGAATGTTGATATACTGGCGGCTGAAGGTGACGGCGCTTACGGCAGAGAACACGCCGAGGTTCTTTTTCCATTCGGAGACTCAAACTATTATTTATGTGTAAGCCGACAACGCAGTGACATCCTTTCAGAGCTTGATACAGCACAGAATATGCTTGCGGCTGACGAGCCTGATTATTTTAACTATCTGAATCACAAATATTTTCCTGTAAGCGTTTCGTCAAGAGCTTTTTCAGCTGCTGAAAAAGAATGGATAGATACTCACAGTGAGATAAGGATTGGATATCTGGAAAACTGTCTCCCATACAGTGACACGGGAAAGAGCGGCAGCGTTACAGGTTTAATAAAGGATCTTATCCCTGAAATATTTAATGACCTTGGGCTTAATAAGATCAATGTGACCTATACAGGATATAAAAACTATGATGATATGATAGCTGCTGTGCAAACGGATATGATAGATGCAGCTTTTCCTGTTGGCGGCGGTCTTTACTATTCCGAAGAAAACGGGATATACCAGTCAAGTTCTGTAATTTCTACCACGACAGAACTCGTTTACAATAACGGATATGATAACGATACAGTGAGAAGTTTTGCGGTAAACCGAAACAACACGATACAATACTACTATATCATCACAAATTATCCTGATGCCAAAATCATCAGCTGTGATTCTATTGAAGAATGTCTTGAAGCTGTGCTTTCAGGCAAAGCAGGGGCTACTACACTCGATGGTATGAGAGCTACAGATATTTTGAAGAACAGCAGATTTCGCAATCTTTCACACCGTAACATAAGCAGGAATGATGATCGCTGTATCGGTGTAAAGATCGGAAACGAGGAGTTACTTAAACTGATCAACAGGGGAATTGCAGTTGTTGGCAGTGAATATGCTAATAATCGGGCATACAGATATACAGATGAGCTGTATAATTATGGTTTAACAGAGGCGTTAAGGGATAATGCAGCTGTGTTCATTGCAATAGCTGGTGTAATAACGGGGCTTGTTGTGTTTTTGCTTGTCCGTGATATAAAGCGTTCGAGAAAGGAGCTTGCTATTATAGAAAAGTCAAGGCTTGAACTTGAACAGGCGAATAAAGAGCTTGATGAAAGCAAGGACGCACTTTCCGATGCGCTGTCGGCGGCAGAACACGCAAACCGTGCAAAGACTGTATTTCTCAATAATATGTCACATGATATACGTACTCCTATGAACGCTATTATAGGATTTACAGCGCTTGCGGATTCGCATATAGACAACAAGGAGAAGGTGCGGGATTATCTTGGCAAGATAAGTGTTTCAAGTCAGCATTTGTTGTCTCTGATAAACGATGTACTGGATATGAGCCGCATAGAAAGCGGCAAGGTGTTGATAAATGCATCTGAAGCACACCTGACAGATGTTATAAATGATATATGTACCATTGTTCATGCCAATATTTCATCTAAACAGCTTAATTTCAATATCGACACAAATGACATCATACATGATGATATCTTTGTCGATAAGCTCAGACTTCAGCAGGTATTGCTGAATATACTTTCTAATGCAGTAAAGTTCACTCCCACAGGCGGAATGATAAGCCTGAAAGTTATAGAGAAACAACTCACGGATAATAAAACAGCATGGTTTGAATTTCGTATAAAGGATAACGGTATCGGTATGAGTGAAGAGTTCCGCAATATGATATTCGATGCCTTTACCCGTGAACAGACCAGTACAGTCAGCGGTATTCAGGGAACGGGACTTGGCATGGCTATCACCAAGAAAATAGTAGATATGATGGGAGGAACTATTTCTGTAAACTCCGAGGAAGGGAGCGGAAGTGAATTTATAGTTTATCTGCCTTGCAGGATAGTTGATAAAGTATCAGAAGATGATGGCACAGAAAAGAATAAGGGGGATACAGTCGGTATTCATGATATTAAAGGAAAAACGGTTCTTATTGCAGAGGATAATGAATTGAATCAGATGATTGCAAAAGCAATTCTTGAAGAAATGGGCTTGACAGTTGATATTGCCGAAAACGGAGAAAGTGCCGTCAGAAAGATCAAAGAAGCTGATGCAGGACATTATTCTATTATTCTTATGGATATACAAATGCCCGTTATGGACGGCTATGAAGCCGCAAAAAGGATACGTTCGTTAGATGATAACGGGAAAGCTGATATTCCAATAGTTGCTGTAACTGCAAATGCATTTGAGGAAGATAAAAAGCTTGCTTTGTCTGTTGGAATGAACGGCCATCTTGCAAAACCGTATGATATCGGACAGATCAGAAAGACACTTATTGAACTTTTGATATAAAGTGTGTTTTATCTTTTGTTGTAAATATCATTGTTCTTCATCTTGATTCTAATCTAAAAAATTGGTCTTGAAATTATGCTTTATTTATGATATAATTGCATTAATCAAATATTCAGAATTAAGTGAAGATTTGACACTTTTGGTATAAATCACTTACAGTGGTAGAGCACTCGGCTGTTAACCGAGTTGTCGCCCGTTCGAGCCGGGCAGGGGGAGCCAAAAAAGCGTCTGCAACAGCGGGCGCTTTTGTTTTTGATATGTAAAAGGCAGCTTATAAAAGCTGCCCTTTTTATTATTCAAATTTGCCCATTGTTACGAGCCTTGCAGTGAACATCTTGCACTTTGGACAGAATGTGATAGAGCCCCTTGTCTTGCGCAGCATTGAGGAGTGACAGGAGGGACATTCGTGACGGAACTCCACCGACATGGTGAATTCCTTCCTGTTCATGAACATCTCCTTGGCTATCTGGATCGAGAACTGCCTGCAATCCATGCACTGATAGAGTTCAGTATCGCAGTTTATATAGATCTTATCCCGCTCGTTCTTTACCAGCTGGCGTATACTCTCACCGTATTTACCGTATAGAGCAGCGCTTCTGAGTTCTTCCTCGGCTTCTTCTGTACGTTTCTTATAGTCCTTGGTCATAAGTCTGCCGCCGACGAAGTATTCTTCTTCAAAGCCGCATTCATCGCATTTATACTTGTATGATGTACCCATCGTCACCACTCCTTTCTTGTATTCTTCTATATTACCATAGTATCGGGAAAAAATCAAGTATAATATGTTGACCTTCATGACAAAATATGTTGTAATTATTTGTTTTCTGTAATATTTTCAAAAGCCGTTGATTTTTTTGTTATATAGTGATATAATAAATATAACTTGCTATATAATAATTCAATAGGAGGCGATCCAATGGAGATAAGGCATATAAATGAAAAAGACGATTTTCAGCAGATATGGGAGATCTATGAAAAAAGCTGGCAGTTCGCCTATAAGGGCATTGTCCCTCAGGACTACCTTGACAATATCCCAAAGTCAAAATGGGGCGGAAATATACTGAAAAACGGCAGGACAGAGATCGCCGCCTTTGACAACGGCAGGGCTGTGGGTACAGCAAGCTTCTGTTCGTCAAGATGGGAGAAGTTTGCCAGCTGCGGCGAGATAGTTACTATTTATCTGCTTCCTGAATACATCGGTCAGGGCCTTGGCTCCAGACTGCTTAAAGCGTGTCTTGAGGAGCTTGAGCTCCTTGGGTTTACCACTATACTCATATGGGTGCTGGAGGACAATTACAGGGCACGTCGCTTCTATGAGAGGCATGGTTTTGTTAAGACAGAGGAATATATGAATGACGTTATCGGCGGAAAGGAGCTCCGTGAGATAATGTATCTTTGGAGGAAATGACAAATGGGAAATAGCGAAAACACTGCTAAGAAGACGAATAAAGTATTGATATTTATGCTGATCGCCGCTGTTGTGGTCATAGCTGTAATTGCTCTGGCAGTTTTGAATTCGATCTATAAAAGGCAGTTCGGCTCTTATGTAAACTCTATGAACTCCGGCGCTGCAAATACCTTCAAGGTCATGAAGCAATCCGATGAATTTGCGGAACTTTTAAACGGCGCTGAAGAAGGCGGGGACTGTTTCATTTTCGGTGACCGCTCTGATAACGGAGCTTATGTGGCATATCAGAGAGCCTTTGTAGCGAAGGACACGCTGATCTTCGGGTCGCCGTACAGCGAGGCTTCCACCTACTGGGCAGCAAGGGTCGTTGATAAAAAGGTGACGGAGGTCTGGTTCTCGGAATTCCCTCTGGAGCAGAACGATCTCCATACATATTCCTTCGATGAGCAGATTTCTGAATACCGTTTTTTGCAGAAATTCTCCAAGTCAGGCGTTATAGGATATTACAGGTCAGCAAACGCAGTTTAGTACCAATAGAAATGTGAATATTATATGAACAAAAAGACACATTTCACGCTTAAAAACTGCATTTCATGCATTTGCTATTGCTTTTTTATTGATAATATATTATCATAGATATGTTGCTTGTGATGAGCAGCAATTGAAAATACTTTAGTTGTACTCCCCTTAAAAAATCTCAGAATATAAAACAGTAACATCCTAACCAACTATCCCCATGTATGGCTATTGTATTTTCATATTTCACAATTGGAGATACTCCTCTCCTTTGTGTTTCCTCACTTAAAAACAGACTCAGCCGCGGGTCTGTTTTTACTTTATACGGAAATATTTACTGCGGCGTAAATAAGGCATATTGCCCATGAATGCGAAATATGTGATCTTAGTACTCTTATCCCCTCGGCTGACCGAGGGGATTTTTATGCCTATGGGCAAAAAAGCGCTGTACCGCGGATATACCGCAGTGCAGCGCTCATTCGTATGTGCATCAGTTATTATACATCAAAGTAGATAGAACCGTCTTCAAGGCTCTGGAGAACGCTTGCGCAGAGCTCCATCCACTGTGCTACCTCAGCCTCATCGTAGGAGATGACCTTCTTAGCCCAGGTGCTGCAGTGTGCGCAGGCATTGGGAGCGGTCTGACCCTCTTCGAGGATATCGTTTACACAGAGTGAATTTGCGCAGTTGTTGTTATTGATGAAGTGCTCAAGGAAGCCGTCAAGCTTCTTGTTGTCAACGTAGAGCTTAGGCAGGTGCATTGTTCTGCCGTACTTCATCATAGCCTCAGGCTTGAGTCTCTCCATCCATCTCATGATAGGAGCTCCGGGAGGAGGTCCTATAGGAGGCTCGCCGTTAGGACCGGGCTGTGCCCAGGGAGGAGGTCCGCCAGCACCTGTTGCCCAGGGAGGAGGTCCGCCAGCACCGGTTGCCCAGGGAGGAGGTCCGCCTGCACCTGTTGCCCAGGGAGGAGGTCCGCCTGCGCCTGTTGCCCAGGGGGGAGGTCCGCCTGCATTTTCAGCAGCGGGAGCACCTGTGGGAGGAGCACCGGCGGGAGCACCTGTGGGAGCGCCTGCATTCTCAGCAGGAGCAGCAGCTGCGCCCTTTGCCATGGGATCCTTTTCGTCAGGTCTTGTAGCTATGGTCTTAGCCTGCGGCCAGTTTACGATGTCAAGGAGGTTTCCGTCATATGATTCTTCCATGTAGCCCTTTACTACCTTGTGGAGGAAATCTGTGGTCCTTGTTCTGTCGATAAGCTTGATGGAGAAGTGCTTGTTGCCTGTCTCCTCAGCCAGCTCTCTGTAGAAGTGAACGTCCTCAGGACGGATGAACTCTGCTGTAAGGATAGCTGCGGGGTGAGTTACCTTCTTGTATGCGCAGTTTACCAGTGAGTAGTCCATAGAGAACTTATCGGGGTCGGAATGACCTACGAAGCAGCCGTGTGCCAGTCTGAAGGGACATTCTCTCAGGCAGAGGTTGTTAGCGATAACACGGAGGTGAAGATCTGTGTCCTTATACTGAGTAAGGAGCTTTCTGAGCAGATCAAATCTTCTGTTGAAGCCGTGATCGAGAGTGATCTCATCAACGCCCCAGTTGCGCCAGTACTCAATGTGCTGGATGGTTGTGGGGTAAGCGTAAAGACCGAGAGTAACGAAAACGTCCTTGAACTCTCTCTTTACATACTTGATGAGGATAGGGGAATTGAGCGTGAAGGCTCTGATACCCAGATCGTACATCTGGTGAAGGAAGTCACGGATCTGTTTGCCGACAACGGGGTCGATCTCATTCTGATCCATTGACAGCGGATTTATCAGGTAGTTGAAAGTGATATCGCGCTTCTGACATTCCTTTACGTAATCAGCGAGCTGATCAAGAGTAAAGTCAGGAATGATAGAAGCGGTACGGCCTCCGGGAAGACCGTCATGTTTCAGCTTTCCAAAAAAGCTTGTGATCGCGTGCTTTTTATCATACTGGTCAACGAAATCGAAGAGCTTGTAATCAAAATTGCATCCGAGATCAAATGAAATGGAATCCTGATTCATTGTGGTTACACATCTCCCTTAAAATAAAGTAAGGACGTTTATACACCTTGTAATATCTCTTTGAAGGTATACGCTTGGAAAAGCGGATCTTGATTGTCGTTTTATGTATCTATTGTGCGTAAAATCGCGGTTTGTCATGAATGAGCCCGCAATAGTCCCATATTAAAATTATATCATTTTCAGGGTGAAAGTGTCAATATAATCTTATGCAACTTATTGAAAGGGCAAAAGTAGTATTTTTTGTAGAAATCGCCCAATCAGGGGACATAAAATTTGAGGATAACGCCTTTAGGGGACAGATGCCGCTGTTTTTCGGGATATTACAGCAGGGATAATAAAAAAACATATTTTCTTTTTTCTGAGCTCTTGACAATGTGGGAGATAAGGTTTATAATATAAAAGAACAGATGTTCGATAAGGAGGTGCGGCATGGAAAAAACTTATATCGCTATTGATCTGAAGTCATTTTACGCTTCTGTGGAGTGTGTGGAGCGGGGGCTTGACCCCCTTGACACCAACCTTGTGGTGGCGGACAAGAGCCGCACCGACAAGACTATATGCCTTGCGGTCTCGCCGTCGCTGAAGGCTTTCGGCATACCCGGGCGTCCCCGCCTTTTTGAGGTGGTGGCAAAGGTGGCGGATGTAAACGCCGCAAGACGCTACAAGGCTCCGCGGAGGCGCTTCACAGGGAAATCAGAAATAGCTTCCGAGCTGGCGAAGGATCCGTCTCTGGAGCTTTCCTACGTCGTGGCGCCCCCCGTATGGCGCACTACATCGCCTACGGCACAAGGATATACCAGATATACCTGAAATACGTTGCTCCCGAGGATATCCACGTTTACTCCATAGACGAGGTGTTCATCGACGCCACGGCTTACCTTAAGACCTACGGCATGACCGCCCATGAGCTGACTATGATGATGGTTCGGGACGTTCTGAAAACTACGGGCATAACCGCTACCGCAGGCATCGGCACCAATATGTACCTCTGCAAGATAGCCATGGATATAGTGGCAAAGAAAATGCCTGCGGACAAGGACGGAGTGCGCATTGCCGAGCTTGACGAGATGTCATACCGCAGGCTCATGTGGGACCACCGTCCTCTTACGGATTTCTGGCGTGTGGGCAGGGGCTATGCCAGCCGTCTTGAGCACAGTGGCATATTCACCATGGGCGACATTGCCTGTATGTCCACCTCTGAGTTCGGGGAGAAGGCTCTGTACAAGATGTTCGGCGTCAATGCGGAGCTTCTCATCGACCACGCCTGGGGCTGGGAGCCCACTACAATTGCCGATATAAGGAGCTATTGCCCCGAGAACAACAGTATTAGTTCGGGACAGGTGCTCCAGGAGGCTACGGAGAACGACACCGCACGCCTTATCACCTGGGAGATGGCAGACCTGCTGTCCCTTGACCTGGTGGGAAAGGGGCTGGTGACGGATCAGCTAACCCTCACCATAGGCTATGACGTCAACAACCTCCGCAGGGAGGACGTAATGCGCAGCTATGAGGGCAAAGTCACTCTCGACCACTACGGCAGGGCTGTGCCGGTACACTCCCACGGCACCATAAATCTCACCGCTCCCGTGTCCTCCTCGAAGGTCATAACAGAGGCGGCTGTGGAGCTTTTCGATCGTATCACCGACGGCATACTCTGGGTGCGCAGGATAACCATATGCGCCAACAGGGTAGTGCCTGCGGAGTCTGTCCGTGAGGAGTTTCATCAGCTGGATTTCTTCACCGATCCCGAGGAGGATCAGCGCCGCAGGGAGACAGAGGAGCGCGAGCTGCGGCGGGAGAGATCACTGCAGCTGGCAATGCTTGATATAAAGGAACGCTACGGCAAGAACGCTCTGCTTCGCGGAGCCAATTTCCGCGACGGAGCTACCGCCCGTATGCGCAATCAGCAGATAGGCGGACACAGGGCATAGGAGGGACAAAAATGTCAGACAGCTATAACGATATAATCGCTTTGCCACACCATGTTTCGCAGACCAGACCACAGATGTCACGCCGTAACCGCGCGGCGCAGTTCGCGCCCTTTGCGGCTCTTACGGGCTATGACGAGGCTGTGAAGGAGTCGGCTCGCCGTACCGACAGCAGGGCGGAGCTCTGCGATGACGACGCGGCTGAGCTGAACAAAAAAATACAGCTCATAGGGGCGCGTATCGCCTCTGAGCCGTTTTGTGAAGTGACCTATTTCGTCCCCGACAAGCACAAGGCAGGCGGGGAGTACATAACAGTTTCGGGCAATGTCCGCTTCATAGAGGAAGCCACGCGGCAGATGGTGTTCTGCGGCGGTCTCAGGATACCTCTTGACGATATAGTGGGCATAGTCCTGTAAAAAGAGCAACAGCCCTACCTCCGCCCAATCGGAGATAAGACTGTTCTGATTTGCCCTCTTACAAAAGGAAGGATAGCAAAAAGGAATTACTTACAATATATCACAAAGACCGCCTATAGTCTTTGTAGAGTGTTCGCAACGATCTCTGCGTGATACTGTATATACCCGTTGTACCGAGCTATCCTGTCGGATACGGCGGGTACAGCAAACCCGAAAGCAGGTGGGGGAGTATAGTGCAGAGTCTCCCCGCCTGCGGGTCTGTTGACATGAGAGGTATTGCCGCGCTCTGCGGCTTATATTTCCGGTCAGGATCTGTTATCGGGGAAGGCTGTGATCTTGCCGAGAATGAACTGCTGTATAAGTAATGCGTCCGTAACGTTGTATTCACCGCTCATATCCACGTCGGCAGCCAGAGATGAGATATTGCTGCTGAATGTGCTGCTGATGAGCGCCCTTCTTGCTGCGATCATGTCGAAGTTATCCACATTTCCATCGCAGTTTATATCGCCGAGGACAAAGGTGACGGGAGAGGGGCCGTCTACCTTTGTGCCTGAAACAGCGCCTATCGCCTCGTCGATATAGAAGTTTCCGGTGCCTTCCGTGGTCTCAACATAGAGGAGAAGGTCGGAAGCTCCTTCAGGGATCATGAAGTTTGTATTTGCCAGCTGCACATACTGTCCCTTCAGGGCAGTTGCCTGTGCAACGTGGGCGAATTTGGTCTCTCCCGCAGAGTCTGCGTACTGCAGTGAGAGCACGAAATCCTGTGTGGGGGTATCGCCCTCAAGGTATTCAGCGCAAACGCTGAAGCTGTACTCCTTGCCTGGCTTGAACACTTCTGTGCTGAGGGACTTCTGGAGACCGTTCCATGCCTTCTCACGGTTCTGTGAGAGGAGAGCCTCTGCGTCCTTGTAGGGGGTACGGCCGCTGAGTGTAGCCTCTGCTGCGCCGTGACCCTCCCAGCTGAAGGTGTCACCCTCAAAGGTGTCGTGGAAATAATAGCCGTTTTCATCAGGGTCTGTATTGACGGGAGGGGTAACAGGTTCGCTCGGCTGATCATTTCCACTGCCGCCCTCAAGAGTTACTACGAATGTTGAGACGCTTCTTGCGGAGAGCTGAGCCCAGAAGGAGTCTCCGCTGTATTCCAGGTTTTCGGTCTTTGCCAGGTTTTCGTTGCTTGTGGTCCTCCAGCGGTCGATATCGGAGATATTCTTTCCTACGGAGAACTGCTGTGCATAGCCTTCGTCGCTGTTGTTTACGGCAACGATGGTGACCTGGTTCCTGTTATTCTTGTAAGCCGAAACGAGAACGTTTGTAGCAGGCTGCTCTGTAGCGTCGATGCGGACATCGCCGGGACGGACGAACTTGGAGTACTGCGCCATGCAGTAGCCGCGCTTGCTTATGGTGCCGTTTTCGTTCATGGGGCTGTAGTTTCTTCTGATATACCACCATACATAGGCGTTGAGGTTGCCCACAACGAGACCGTTGTGGATATTTTCGGATACCTTTATGGCTTCGGGCCAGCGCTCGTTTGAGTTTGCCTCACTGTTGGGGACATATACCTCGGTCATCCAGATCTCCTTGCCGCTGTTTTCAAGGGCAGGGAAGTCCATCTGGCTGCGCTGAGTGCCGTAGAAATGGGTACCGAAGAGGTCAGTGTTGTTGTAAGCCGCTGAGTTATTGAGGATAGCGTTGTATATATCCTTGCGGTACTGGAAGCTTTCGGGAGACATGAGCTTTGCCTTTGTGCCCGATGTTACCTGCTTTCCGTACTGAGCAATGAAGGACGCAAGGTCATTGGCGCTCCAGTAGGTCCAGTCCGCAGCGTAGTCAGGCTCGTTCTGGACGGATACCGAGTAGAGGTTGACGCCCTTGGTCTCCATAAATTTAACATAGCTGTTCAGGTGCTTTGCATAGTCAGCCCACTTGTCCTTTCTGAGCTGATATTTACCGCCTGCAACGCCGCCGTTTACGGTGTTTCTCATGGAAGCGGGAGGGTTCCGCGGTGTGGCGAATACGGTAGCGCCCAGCTTCTGTGCAGCCAGCGCGGTGGGAACAGCTCTGCTCCATGAATTGCTGTCGTCGCTGACATAGACACGGAGAATGGTGAGACCCAGCTCATCATTGCCGTTACCGAATGCCTTCTGCACCTGAGCGGAGGTCATATCCGAGCCCACCCATTCGGGAAGGTTGATACCGCCGAAGCCCCTGATAGTCTGATAGGTCTTGGACGGATTTACCGTACATAAAGACGCCGCGTCCGTATTGAATACGGGAGACGCAGGCAGAGAAGCAGCAATAACTACACCGCTGAGCACAGCGGAGAGAGCTGCCTTTACAGTTTTCATAATATTCAATTGTATCACTCCAAATATATAATATCCCACATAGCACCTATATTGCTATATGTTTATTATAAACAAAATATGAATTGATAACAACCTATAAAATAAATATTATGTGGACAAAATGAAGAACTTACAAAAATTGCCCGTACTGACCATTTTTTGCGGTAGTACGGGCATTTGCACTATTGTGTCAGCTCGGAAAAAACGAGCATTTTTATACGTTTTTGTACCTGTCTGTGACCCTTGCAGGAGGGTCAAAGCTTATATCCTCTCTCCTGGGGAACGGACTTGGCATCGGCGCAGACTCGTCATAGGGGATACACAGATAGATGGTATCGTCGCCGTCTAACTGCGCTGCGCAGAGCTCCTGAGGATCATTGTCCTCATAGCGGTAGAGGCTCACATAAGTGGGCTCACCCCAGGCGTCTGTGGCTTCCACAGTGTCTATGAGCTCGCCGGGCTCCTCAGAGCTGTCAAGGGTGCCGGTGATGCGGTAATAGATGTCGCCTACGGCAAATCCTGCCGACAGCGTTGGCGTAGTGGGGTGGTTCTCACCGCCGCTCGTAGTGGTGGCTGAATAAGCAGGCGACGGCATGGTGCTCGCCTCAACGGGCAGAGCGGTAGTGTGCAGACCTGTTATTGTAGTCATCACGATAGTGGTGGTAGTAGCCGTTGTAGTAAGCCCCCACCTTGTTGATGTAACAGGCGGCTGTGTGAATACAGGCACTGTTGTAGTGGTTATCACTACTACCCGTGTGGTAGTCCTTGTGGTATGGATACGGGTGGTGGTAGTAGTCCTGGGTCTTGTGGTGGTAGTTATATGCCTTGATGTAGTGCGGGGCGTAGAGGTCACTTCTGCCTTTGTGGTGGTGGGAAGTGCGCCTGACTGACCTCCGTGTGCGGTAGTGGTCGTCCTCAGTGACTGTGAGGTAGTCCTTATGTGCTCCTCAGAGCCCGAAGCGGTGGTACGTGGGGCTGTAGTCACAGCCGACGGGCGCTCCTGCGCCGTTGTACGGGCTGTGGTGGAAGCTGTTGTATCAGCGGTAGACGTTGCTGCGGCTGATGTGGTGCCGCTGCCGTCAGAAGTGACTGCGGCGGCAGTTGTCGTAGTATCCGCAGATGCGGTGGTACGGGCAGTAGTTTCTGTAGAGATTCCTATGTCAGTTGAAACAGAAGTAGTCGTAACAGGTGGGACATCGTGGTAGTCTCCGTCATCGGGAGCGATCCTTCTGAGGAGATCCATTTTCCATATACCCAGTCCCAGCATGAGAACTATACAGCAGCTGAGGGCAACGGAAAAACGCTTTATGTATACAGCTTTTTTTCTCTTTTTTTTCTTCAAGGTATTCATCTCTGCGCCGAAAAACGCGATCTGCGATCTTATTATAGTCTCTCATACTCAAAGCCTTCCTTTTCAAGCTTTGATCTCAGCGCAAGCTTTGCTCTGTACAGGAGATTTTCGATCTGGCGATTGCTTTTTCGCATTACAGCTGCAGCCTCAGAGTTGCTCATTTCTTCAAAAAATGTAAGATAGAGCACCTGTCTGTAGTCTGAGCTCAGGGTCTCCATAACTCTGTGAAGTGAGATCTTTTGTTCCTCGCGCAGGTAATCCTGCTCGATATTGCGCTCATCGGAAAGGTCATAGAAGTCATCAACGTTCTTGTCCGATAAGTGTTTCCGCTTTCTCATGCCGTCAATGGCGGCATTGCAGCCAATAGAGTAGAGCCATGTTTTAAAGGAGCATTTGCCCGAAAACTTCGGCTTTTTTACGGCAAGCTTGAAGAAGGTGTCTTCTGCAAGCTCCTCGGCAAGGCAGAAATTCCCTGTTATGCCATTGAGATAAAGAACCAGACCGTCGCTGAAATCGCGGATTATATTGGTAAGTCCTTCATCGTCACCGTTCAGGTAACGTTGATAGTTTCCTGCGCCGTTATCCATGAGCGCCTCCTTTCTACAGGATGCCTCCTCTATAATATTAGACGTATGAGGAGGTGAAATCTCTCGTGATTATTTAAAAAAACCTGCAAGGACTCCTCTTGCCTCGTCGTACTCGAAGGTACAGGTGGACAGGAGGATCAGATTTTTCGCCGAAAGCTCCTCTGCGGTGACGCTGCTGTGGTACGCCGCCGTACGGAGAAGGAGCTCCGCATATTCCCTGCGGTCCTTGTCAGTGATGAATACCGTGTTATATATAGGCGAGTCCGAGGGGACTGTGAGATAGGCGAAGAACTCTATCTCCTGCCTGCCCTTGTCGGTGACAAGGTAGCCCTGTCTGTGGCTGTCCATATAGGAGCTGTCCTTGTACAGACCCACGGGGGCGAACATAAGCATTCCCTCGAAATTATGTGCGTAGATGACAGAAGTATACCCCGAAAAGTCTCCTGCACAGCGGCAGTCCAGGAAGGGGAGACCGAACGGGTCGCTCTCTCTGTCCAGACCGTGGTCCAGGTAGAAGCTGTTGTCCTCGCCTTGCACAACGGGGTAGTCAATGCCCGTATCGGGCACATAAAGCCAGCCCACGGCGTCGGAGCAGACCTCCCTGACCTCCTCAACAGGGGAGGGCACAGAAGCCTCCGCAGCCGCCTCAGAGGCGGTCGCAGGCTGTATATCATTGCTGTCCGCCGCAGTCACTATGGGTATATTTTCAACGTCGGGGCGGACGCGGTCAAAAAGCTTCTCCTGCTTATCGAGAGCCGAGGTCATACGCTTCTCTGGCAGGTAGACCTCCTGCCGATAGCGGTATACCGCATAAGCTCCCGAAAACAGGAGAAGCAGTAATATCGTGATAAGTATCCCTTTTTTCATTGCTGTTCCTCAGAGCGCTTGCGGCGCTTCTTTATCAGCAGGAGCAGAGCCATTACAGCCACCAGAACTGCCGATCCCGTGATACTTAATGCCCAGAATCTGTCCTTAGTGGACAGGAAACCGGTGTCGGGGGGCTCGAATTCCTCGTCCACAGCGGCGTAGAATATCCATTTGAAGATTATCTCGCCCTCAACGTGGCGGTCGCCGTTCTTGTCGCGGACTATTGTTATGCCCTTGTCGGTGACTATGCGTGAGCCCTCGTCGATGTGGAGCATATCCTCATCGAGACCCGACCGCACCACGCTGCATGAGAGGGTATGGCTGTCGCCGGGCTCATAATAGCCCAGGTCCTGTATCTCCTCGGTGAGGTCGATATTGCCCTTGCCGTTGACGTTGCCTTCAAAGAACTGAACGCCGTCAAGGCTCATGGTGCATTCCACTTCCTCCTCCAGGTCTATCTCGCCGTTTTTTGAGACGGGCTCCACATAGAAATATATGTGGTAAGCCTTGTCCTCGCGGAGGTTCATGAGCTGGACGTCCTTGGTATAGGTCTCGCCGAAGGTCATATCCTCAACGTGGAAGAAGTACTCGCCTGTGCTGCTGCTGACCGCATTTCCCTCCGAGTCCATGGCTGTCAGGTCTGAGGGGAGTCCCTTCACAGCTCCGTCGGGGAGCTGAACAGCTGCCGAAGCCTGTGCGGGCGCAGAAAAAAGGAGGAAAGAGCTGCACAGAGCAGCAATAAATGCCCTAACTCTCATGCTCTTTCCTCCTTTTGTTATGACTTATGCTGTTGGATCGCGATCTTTATTGCTTTGTCCATGTGACAGCGGTGCCGCTCTTTGCAGCTGTTGCAGGTGTCCATTCGGAATTTACGCCTGTAACGTAGCTTGCATCAGTCTTATCCTCATCGGGTGAGATCTGAACGCTGTCGAGACCGACTGTCAGGTCATAAGTAAGGTCTGTGAAGGCCTGATTCTTTACAGCGCCGTCCAGAGTAACTGACTTGACGAGCATATCGCTGGTAGCACCTGCTGCCAGGATCTCGTTGAGGTAGAAGTGACCGTTGGTGGTCTTTCCGTCACCCTCAAAGTCCTGGAGATAGGTCCAGTTGTCAGCGTGGTCGTCAGCAAGATTGATGTTTATGATGATATTGTCATCAGCGGTTGCAGTATTTTCATCAGCGCCGCCGTATGTAAGAACGATCTTGTTGTTTGCTGCGTCATATACAGCAGTTGTATTTGTTGCAGAAACAGCGGGAAGATCCTTTGAAGCTGCAAGCTTTACAGCAGCGATCTGATCAGCTGTGGGAACGCTGTTTGTAACTTCCTGAAGTCCGATGATGTCAACGGTGAAATCGCCGTTGTCAAGAACCACAGTATTGAGCTTGTAGTAATCGGAACCGCTCTTGTAGTATCCGCTGAATGAGTAATTATCGCCGTCGATCTGTCTGCGGAAGATATAGAGACCGTCGTCGGCGGGAGTAAACTCATGTGAATTTATCAGAACAGCGCCGTCCTTGAACTCGCCGCCGAGTGTGGTTGCGTCAGCAGCTGTAACAGCAGCGCCCTTGGCTACGACCAGCTCGCCTGTCTGATAGGTCTCGCGCCAGTTTTCCTTGGAGGTGTCGATCTTTACAGCTGTTTCGGGAACAGTTGCAGTGATAGCCACACCTGCGGGATCAAGCACCTTGCCGGAGATAACGTGTGTAAGGTCCATTCTTACGAAAGCGTCAACGTTGCCTGTATTGACAGCAGAAACTTCCTTCTTTATCTCCTGGCCGGGAAGCCAGTCATTGTTGGGCGGTGTGAATGTTTCGGTAATGGAAACGCCGTAGTCGGCAGATGCCGTCAGGCGGTTAGTTACTTCATCGCTTGAAGTGAACCATGCAAAGGTGCTGCCTGCTGCGATAACAGCGGCTATCCCCAGCGCGCCTATCAGGACCTTTTATCCTTCTTATTATCCTTTGTGTTTTTCATAACTTGCACCTCTCTTAAAAAATTTTATGTTCACTCCGTCTTATCCGCAGATCCGGTCTCTTGCGGAGTTATGTCCTTTTCAGCACTCTTGGGAGCGAGATACATATTGAGCAGCCTGAAGAATATCCACAGCAGGATTATGAGGGCTGCTACGAAATACCATCTCAGCTGAACAAAGCGGACGATATATCCCAGCTTGGGGATACTGAACTTCACGCTTCCGATCACTCTTGACTGATCGATGAGCATGGCATCCTCCGTGTCATTGGCATCGCCCTTGGTCCTGAAGCAGGTAACGCCCGTACCCTCATAGTTTTCCAGCTTCTGGGTAACTCTGTGAGTGAGGTAAGCGTCGGAGCTGCTTGACGGGTTGAAGGTGATGACATCGCCTACCCTGATATCCGAAGCGTTCTGGAGCTTTACGAACACCATATCGCCTGTCTTATAGGTGGGACTCATAGAAGGAGTCAGTACGGTGTAATACCTGTAGCCGAAAAAGGATTTATTTGGGCTGTGATCAGCCGCGAACATTATTGCCGCAATTATTATACCTATGGCGAGAAGGTATATAAACAGCTTTTTTATCAAGCTGAACACCTTGTAGCCCGAACTTGGTTCGGGTACATTATTAGCTTTTTCGCTCATAGCACTCTCCTTCCGAGAATGATATAGTATGACTCTTATTAAAGAAAAAGTATTATCTTTACTGTAATAATATAATACCATATAATCATTATATAGTCAAGTAAAATGTGAAGATTTCGCTGAATTGCATAGTGGAGAAAAAAACTTACCATTTTTGTGGAAAATAACAGGTCAAAGGACGCGAAATCCTCTTTCAGCAGGGGCACTATGGTAATTTTTGTGGAACAAATGGTAATTTAAGTGACTGTTTCACAGGTAAATGGTAATTTTCTCAACTCAGAGTGTCAATTCTTGCTGAGTTTTGATGTTTTGTTCAGTTTTTGCTGTTTTGGTTGACCGCGTTTGTGAAAAATGATATACTTAAAGTACGGAATATCGTCAAAAAATGAACTTCAAGTTAAAAAACAGACTGTGAAACTTTAAGATTACTTTAAGACTATTTTAAGATTGAAAATCTATCATTAAGACAAGATTTGAACGGGAAACGGGCAAAAACTCGATAAAAAACATGAAAAATCACATATGGAGGGATATGCAATGATCAGAAGAACGGCAAAAAGAACAGGAGCAGGCATAATGAGCCTTGCTCTCCTTCTCGGTGCGGCAGGGATGATGCCTGCACCAAAGGCAGCGGCAGCAGGCTCGGTAACTATCAATGAGGTCTGCCCCAAGAACAGCACCTACCCCGCACCCGACGGCGGCTTATACGACTGGATAGAGCTCTACAACGGCTCAGGCAGCGCAGTTGACATAAGCGGCTGGGGCATCACAGACAAGGAGGACACCCCCTACCGTTTCACTATACCCTCAGGTACAGTGCTACAGGCAGGAGAGAGAAAGATATTCTTCTGCGACGGCACAGCAGGCGAGACCAACAGCAGTATAGCTCCCTTCGGTCTTTCCACCAGCGGTGAGGTGCTCACTCTCACAGACGCTTCGGGCAGTATGGCTTCACAGGTCACCTTCGGAGATATGGCTAAGGATACATCCTATGGACAGTATCCCGACGGCAGCGGAGAGTACTTTGTTCTGGCAGCGACTCCCGGGGAAGCAAACAGAGCTCCCGAGGGCTCAAACGCAGTACGGACACCTTCCTTCTCTGCTGAGAGCGGCTTCTATAACAGCGGCTTCTCACTTTCTATCGACGTTCCCGAGGGAACAACAGTATACTATACACTTGACGGCAGCGATCCCACATCAGCTTCCGAAAAGTATACAGGTCCTATCAGCGTAAAGGATATGACCAGCGAGCCCAACAAGCTCAGTGCAAGAACAGATATCACAGCTTATACCGATATACTCGCTCCTGCCGAGGGCGTTCTCAAGGCAGCAGTAGTCCGTGCGGCAGCAGTTGACGCTCAGGGACGCACCAGCGAGATCATCACAAAGACATACTTCATCGGCTCCACAAACGTGGACAAGTACAAGAATATGAAGGTCATCTCTCTCGTTACCGATCCCGATAACCTTTTCGACTATGAAAAAGGTATCTATGTAAAGGGCAAGGTATATGACGAGCAGAACGGCGGAGGCGGCTGGACCATGCCCGGCTGGGGCGGTCAGCAGCAGCCGGGTCAGCAGCCCGGACAGCAGGATCCCAACCAGGGACAGCAGGGCTGGAATCCCGGCGCATGGGGTCAGCAGGACCCCAACCAGGGACAGCAGCAGGATCCCAATCAGGGTCAGCAGCAGGGCTGGGGCAACTTTGACTTCGGCGGCGCAGGCAATCCCGTGGCTATGGCAGATGAAGGCGACCAGCAGCAAGGCGGTCAGCAGCAAGGCGGCTGGGGCGGCTTCGATATGGGAGGCGGCGGCTTCGGCGGAGGCGGCTTCGGAATGGGCGACTTCGCATTCATGTCACAGGCCAACTACAACCAGAAGGGCGCAGAATGGGAGCGTCCCGCCAATATCGAGATCTTCGAGAACGGTCAGAGCGTAGTTTCCCAGAACGTGGGCATCAGGACAAAGGGTGCAGCTTCCCGTGCATGGGCACAGAAGAGCTTCAACGTATTCGCCCGTATGGACTACGGCAAGGGCGAGGTGGAGTATGACCTTTTTGAGGGCAAGTCCACAAAGGAGAAGAACGGCAAGGTAATCGACAAGTTTGACGGCTTCACCATCAGAAACGGCGGAAACGACAACATGGCAGGCTATTTCCGTGATTCCGTTAACCAGGCTCTCGTTTCTGACAGAAACAACATGGCTACTCAGGCTACCAGCGAGTGCATACTCTTTATCGACGGCGAGTTCTGGGGTATCTATCAGCTCATGGAGAAGTACAACTCCGACTACTTCAAGTCACACTACGGCGTTAAGAAGAACGACGTTGCCTTCGTAAAGAACGGCAAGCTTGAGGAGGGCAATGACTCCGACCTCAGCGACTGGAACAACCTGCTCAACCAGATCTCCAGCGCAGATATGACCAATGAGGCTACATACAAGCAGTTCTGTGAGAAGCTTGATATGCAGAGCTATATTGACTGCTTCGCAGCACAGATCTACTGGGCTAACCATGACTGGCCCGGCAACAATACTGCTGCATGGCGTGCAAATACAGTAGACCCCGAAAATCCCTATGCAGACGGCAAGTGGCGTCTGGTGCTCTTTGATACCGAGTACAGTGCCAACCTTGCTGACAAGGTAAATGAGACAGGTCCTACCTACAACAGCTTCAGCCAGTTCGGCGGCGGCGGAGGCTTCGGCTTCGGTATGGGCGGAGGCGGACTCAGCGGCTCATTCACCTCACTGATGAAGAATGCAGAGTTCAAGAAGCAGTTCGAGCTGACATTCATGGACCTTGCAAACTATAACTTCGATACAAAGAAGACCACAGCTGCTATCAACTACTACAAGGGTTTCAAGCAGCAGATAGTTGATACATATGAGCGTTTCCCCTCATCGAAGAACACTCACAATGCACAGACCTTCGATCAGGATTATCAGCTCCTTGAGACATTCTACAACACAAGATACAGCAATGTCACAAGCCAGATGAAGAGCTACATGGGTCTCCAGGGAAGTCTTGCATCCGTTACCGTAAACAATGACGGCTCAAAGGGCTCAATAAAGTTCAACACCATCAACCTTGATGACTCACTCAGCACATGGACCGGAAAGTACTTCACTGACTATCCCGTAACTGTAAAGGCTGAGGCTAAGGAAGGCTACTCCTTCGACCACTGGGAGGTAACAGGAGCAACTGTATCAAATACAAGCTCCGCAGAAATAACTGTTCCCGTAAGCGAGGGCGTCAGCATAAAGGCAGTCTATGCCGCAGGCGGTTCACCTGCTCCTCAGACTACCACCACCACAACAACAGCTCCCGTAGTAACAACAACTACAACTACCACAACAGCTCCCGTCGGAAACATTGTTTACGGCGACACCAACTGTGACGGCAAGGTAGAGCTTGCAGACGCTGTACTCATAATGCAGTCTCTTGCAAACCCTGACAAGTACGGCACAAAGGGCAATGCCGAGAAGCACATGACCGACCAGGGCTCAAAGAACGGCGATGTTGACAAGACCACACCCGGCCTTACCTCCAACGACGCACTGAAAATTCAGGAATATCTCCTTGGAAAGCTCACCTCACTCGATTAATTACCGGAAAGGGCTGCACATTATCTGTGCAGCCCTTTTTCGTTTCTGTTCAGTTTCTTACCTCGGTGTAGTAGTACACCGCAAGCTGTGTCCTGTCACGGAGCATAAGCTTGTCCAGGAGATTGCTTATGTAGTTGCGGACCGTTCCCTCGCCAAGGAAGAGCTCTCCCGCTATCTCCTTGTTGCTGAGGCCCTTTGCCACCAGCTCCATTATCTCCCTCTCCTTGTCGCTTATGCCGTGGGCGGCAAAGTCGAACTTGTCCTTGGGCTTCATGAGCTCGGGGAGCTTGGTGATTATCTGGTCTCCGAACACGCTCTGACCGCCCATGACGGCTTCAAGAGCGGGGACGATACCCTCGAAATCCTGTTTGAGTATATAGCCCTTGGCTCCCATGCTGAGGGCTTTTACTATGTATTCATCATCTGAGAAGGTTGTGAGGTAGAGTATCCTTGCCTCGGGGAACTCCCTCAGTATCAGCTCTCCTGCCTCAAGACCCGTCATGCCCTCCATGCGTATATCCATGAGCATGACGTCGGGCTTGTGGGTGCGGTAGAGCTCAGGTGCCTCGGCTCCGTCAGAGCCCATGGCAGCCACGGTGACCTTGCCTGTGCTCTCCAGAATGGTTTTCAGCGACAGAGCCACCAGCTTGTCGTCATCTATCACTACGATGTTCATAATAACTCCTCTCTGCTGTCTATGATTTGGGAATGGACATGAATATCCTGAAGCCCTCGGGTGAGGGTGTGAAGCTTATCCTTCCTCCCAGAGCGGCTGCGCGGTCACGCATATTCTTGAGACCTATGCCGCTTTCCTTTATTTCTGAGCAGCTTCCGTTGTCCTCCATTACCAGCTGGCAGAAGGCGGGGTGCTCGCGGACTATTAGCTTTATGCTGTCTCCGTTTGAGTGCTTCACGGCGTTGGAGAGTCCCTCCTTGATGACGCCTATGATACACAGCTTGATATTGCCTGGCAGGTATTCGCTGACGTCGCAGTCGAAGGAGACGGTGAACTTTCCCTCCACGGACTTGAGGCTGTCCTCCACCACCTTTTTCAGGTCTATGGAGTCGTCATGGAGGTCGTGGACGCTTGCCCTTATGCTTGTCATAGCGGAGTCAAGGGTGTCACGTAGACTTTCCAGGGGCTCACGGAGCTGCTCGTCCTTATTTATTACGATGAGGGCTCCCGACTGGAGCAGGGAGCGTGTGAGCATATGCCCCACATTGTCGTGTATCTCACGGGCGATACGGTTTCGCTCCTTCATGGTAGCAAGGTGTATCTCGTTGTCCTGAGCCTCGGCGAGGAGTATATTCTGCTGAGCAAGCTGCTGGTTCTTGCCTGCCACCTCGTCGCGGAGGTCGGTGAGCTTGGTGACGGTCTGCTCCAGACCCGATACTCTTATGTATATTATGACAGCCACCGCAGCGGCTGCAAGGGTTATCATTATCTGTCCCGCGGTGAGACTGCTGAGCTTTATGAGAGCCAGAGCCGCAGGTGCGGTGAGCCACCACTTCTTCTCCCACAGCGCGTCGTACAGGAGCAGGGGCATGGTGCAGAGAGTGACGGGGAAGGCTCCGCAGAGCAGCGAGAATCCTGCGATAAGTACAGCCGCCGCAGCGGTGCCTGTCAGCAGCTGCACCGCGGTGGAGACTGCAATTGCTGCAAGTATTATAATGACGGGAGCCGTAAAGCTGTCGGTCATCATCAGGCTCATCAGACATATGAGCAGTATAGCCAGCTTGTCTATAAGTCGGTTCAATCTCACACCACCTTTATATGTAGTTGAGAGTTGAGAGTTTACAGTTTAAAGTCAGAACGCTCACCTCTCCGATTATTATGATTATATTTGCTCCCCGAACTCAGTTCGGGACAATACATTAATTATATCACGGCAGGGGAGTATTTGCAAGTGACATTTGCAAGGATGAAAATGTGACAAATGTCATCTCCGAAACTGACTGGGGACACTACAAAAGGGGACTTTTCTGCGGTATAATAAGGACAGTGAAAAACACAAAGGGAGGAATCCGATATGGAAAAGAACGTTGTTAAGATAAATGAACTGGTGAAGCGCTACGGCGACCTCATCGCACTGGACCACTTCAGTCTTGAGATAAAGGAGGGGGAGGTCTTCGGACTTCTGGGACCCAACGGCTCCGGAAAGACCACTACCATAAACTGCCTGCTGTCGCTTCTCTCATTCGACAAGGGCGATATCGAGATATTCGGAAAGAAGATGACCCCTGTCAGCTATGATATAAAGAAGGAGATAGGCGTCATCATGCAGAATGTGGCAGTCTTTGATGAGCTGACCGTATATGAGAACATCGACTACTTCTGCGGGCTCTACATTACCGACAAGGCAAAGAGAAAGCAGTGCGTGGAGGAGGCTATAAAGTTCGTGGGACTTGAGGACTTCCGCAAGTTCTATCCCAAGAAGCTGTCCGGCGGACTTCTCCGCAGACTGAATATAGCCTGCGGCATAGCCCACAAGCCAAAGCTCATAATCCTCGACGAGCCCACAGTTGCCGTTGACCCCCAGAGCCGAAACCGCATACTTGAGGGCATACAGGAGCTCAACCGAAACGGCGCCACAGTCATATATACCTCCCACTACATGGAGGAGGTAGAGCAGATATGCACCCGCATCGCCATCATGGACAAGGGCAGAAAGGTGGCAGAGGGCACCAAGGACGAGCTGAAGCGCATGATAAAGAACACCGAGACCATCACCATAGAGATACTTGAGCTCCCCGATGACGTCCGCAGGGAGGTATCGGGACTGCCCCACGTTTATGATGTGAGCTTTGAGGACAGCAAGCTCGTCATAAGCTGCTCGGGCGGCAAGCACAACCTTACAAGAGTGCTCGATGTGCTCCAGAAGCGCGAGCTCAGCTTCGGCGGAGTATACACAGAGCTCCCCACTCTCAACGATGTATTCCTTGAGATAACGGGCAAGGCTCTCAGAGACAAGGAGGATTGACAATGTTCCTGCACATACTGAAATACGAGCTGAAAAACAGTATCCGCACCAAGGACCTCATAATCTGGCTCATGGTCTTTCCCATAGCTCTTGGCACCTTCTTCAAGATAGCCTTCGGAAGCGTTTACGATAAGACCGAGAAGTTCAGCGCCATACCCGTTGCGGTGGTGGAGGAGAGCGAAAATCCTGCATTCAGACAGGTGCTTGAGGGCATTGAGAGTGCCGACGAGCCTTTTCTGAAAGTCACCTACGCCGACAGGGCAAAGGCTGAGGAGCTCCTTGACAGCGGCGATGTTGAGGGCATAATAAGCTCCGCAGACAAGCTGGGGCTGACGGTAAAGCAGAAGGGACTTTCCGAGACCATGCTGAAATCCTTCGTGGAGCAGTACACACTCCGCGAGAAGATAGCAATGGATGCAATACAGACCTCTCCCGAAAAGGCGCAGGAGATAATCTCCTCACTTATGAGCGGTACGGTATCATCGTGTAAGGAGATACCCCTTACACAGGGCAATCCTGATATGTACATACAGTATTTCTACAACCTCATCGCCATGGTGGCAATGTTCGGCTGTATGACGGGAATGCACATCACCATGCAGAATCAGGCAAATCTTTCCGCTCTGGGAGCAAGGAACAACTGCTCTCCCGCACCAAAGCTGGTGACTATTCTTGCCTGCCTTACGGGAAGCTTCATAATACAGACGGTTTGTATGCTGCTCTGCGTAACATTCCTTGCATTCGTGCTGAAGGTGGACTTCGGCGACAGACTGCCTCTTGTTTATCCTGCGGCGATACTTGGCGGCATAATGGGAGTATCCTTCGGCTTCTTCGTAGGCTCTGTGAGCCACATGAGCGAGAAGGCAAAGACAGCGGTGCTCATGTCGGCATCAATGCTGCTGTGCTTCCTCAGCGGACTCATGGTGGGAGACCTTAAAGGCACTATCGCTCAGAAGGCTCCATGGTTCAACAATATAAACCCTGCTGCGGTAGTTTCCGACAGCTTCTACTGCCTCAACATCGACGAGGGCTACACACGCTTTATCACAAAGCTCATAACAATGGCAGTCGTAACCGTTGTATTCATAATGCTCGGCTTTATCATATCAAGGAGGAAGAAATATGCAAGTGTTTAAGACCATGTTCAAGGTAATGAGGAGCAGGCTCCCCTCAGCCATGATATACATAATCATATTCCTTGCAATATCCGCATTTGTCACCAGCCAGTCCACCAAGGACAACAAGTTCGAGATGAACAGGCTGAAGGTATGCGTATTCGACGAGGATGACACTCCCGAGAGCCGCGCACTTACGGAATTTATCGGAAAGCACAATGATATAGTTGAAATAGATAATAACAGGGACACTATCACCGATTCGCTGTACTACAAGACAGTGAACTATGCACTCATCATCAACAAGGGCTATGCAGAAAGGCTTGCCGCAGGGGAAACGGCTGAGCTTTTCGGCAGCTATCACATGGACGAGAGCTATTCCGTGGTCTATATGAGCAAGATGCTCGACGAGTACACAGGCTCCGTAAAGGCATATCTTGCCATGGGAAAGAGCCTTGAGGAAGCTGTCTCCGCCACAGAGGCGGCAATGTCTCAGGAGACAGAGGTAGAGATGTTCAGGGTAGACAAGGGAGGAGACTCACACTTCAGCGTGGACTTTGCACAGTACTTCCAGTTCATGCCCCACATACTCGTCTCCGTAATTATCAGCATAGTCAGCCTTGTTCTGGTGACCATGAACAAGAAGGACATACGCTACCGCACAAACTGTTCATGCCTGAAAAACTCAAAGTACACCTTCCAGCTCTTTTTCGGAAGCTTCCTGTTCGTACTGTTTATATGGCTCATATTCATGGTTGCGGGAACTGTCTTCAATAAGGAGATGTACACAGGCAGAGCGTGGCTTGCAGTGCTCAACAGTTTCATATTCTCTATGGTCGTAGCAGCTCTTGCGGTATTCATAGCCAGCTTCGAGCCAAAGGACAATATCCTCAACCTTATCACACAGGTGCTGGGACTGGGAATGAGCTTCTTCTGCGGCGTATTCGTGCCCATGGAAATACTCAGCGACGGAGTCCTCTCCGCAGCGAGATTTCTTCCTGCATACTGGTACGTCAGGGCTAACCGCATGATAAGCGAGAAAGACGCGTTCAGCTCTGAGGGCGTTATGAAGTGTATGCTGATTGAGTGCCTGTTCATCGTGGTACTGGTGCTCATGACGATTCTGGTGCGCAGACTGAGATACAGCAGCGCATCTATCGGCTCCGCCGTAAAAAAGGCAGCAGCCTGATGTGAGTTGAGAGTTTAAAGTCAGGGGCGGCGGAATGCCGCCCCTACAAAAAAAGAGCGCACGATCGTGCGCTCTTTTTATTCTTATAACCAAGCACTAAAAACCAAGCACTTCTTAAAAGCCCAGCTTTTCCCTGATAATGCCGCAGACTTCTTCCTTGTGCTGCTGATAGTAGAAGTGACCGCCCGAAAAGGGATATACCTGACAGCTGCCGCTTGTGAACCTGTTCCAGCTGTTCATATCCACGCTCTGCATAAGGGGATCCTCCTGACCGTAAAGCACGGTTATATCGCAGCCGAAGGTAACGTCCTCGGGGGAAGCGCTGTAACGCTCAGCCATGCGGACATCGGTGCAGAGGATACGGTTGAGGGTCCTCATCAGCTCCTCGTCGGGGGCGGGAGCGGCTGTGGACAGGGAGTTTGCCGAGAAATAGGAAACTATCTCCTCATCTGTGGCTTCCTCCACGTTCTCGAAGCAGTGAACGTCCTCATCGGGAGGATTTTTGCCTGAGAGGAAAATGTGCTTTGGAAGCGCCAGACCCTTTTCCTTAGCCTGCCTTACCAGCTCTGTGACCAGTACCGTACCCATGCTGTGGCCGAAAAGTGCGTAGTCCTCTCTGAGCAGCTCAGAATGCTTTTTTATGAGGTCCTCCGCGCAGCCCTGTACTGTGTCGAGGAGCGGCTCAGAGGAGCGTGTAAAGCGTCCTGAGAGCTCCATAGGCACAACTGTCAGCTCCTTTGGCAGAAATCTCTTGAAGGAGCTGTAGCTCTTTGCGGAGCCTCCTGCATGGGGAAGAAAGAAAAGTATCATATCAGTCCTCTGTGGGAGTGCCCTTTTCGTTGAGGAGGTCGAAGATCTCGCCTACCTTGCTGATGGAAGCCACCAGTGAAAGGGGAACATTGAGCTTAAAAGTCTCTGTTATCTCGGAGCCGAGACCGAAAAGTCCCAGTGAATCGAGGAAAAGATCGTCGTAAACGTCGGTGTCTCTTGTGATCTCCTCAGGAGCAACGCCTACATAATCGGAGATAGCCTGCTTGAATTCATCAAAATTAAGGTTATTCATTATTTATACTCCTTTTTTCTCAGGTATTTGAACTGTATCTTGCCGATGTCCTTGGGTATCTCCTCAACGGGAACTACCTTGTCGGGCACCTTGTAAGCGGAGAGCTTGCCGTCAAAGTACTTGGCAATATCGCCTCTTGTTATCCTTGCATCGCCCTTGGGCTGGATATAGGCAACTATCTGCTGACCGATAACGGGATGGGGCTCGTCTGTAACTGCTGCGGCAGCTATCAGGGGGTGAGTAAGGAGGCAAGCCTCAACTTCCTCGGCGTGGACCAGGTTTCCGCCGCGCTTGATGATACGCTTGCTTCTGCCTGCGAAACGTACTATTCCGCCGGGAAGCTTGTTTACCAGGTCGCCTGTGCAGAACCAGCGGCGTCCCTGATCGTCTGTGAGTATCTTCTCTGCGGAGAGCTCGGGATTGCCGAAGTAATCTGTGATAACGCCGTCTGTGTATACGCAGAGCTCGCCTACCTCGCCCTCGGGAACATCGTTGTGCTTCTCGTCGATGACGCGGACGTCAGTGAAGCTGAGCTTGCGGAAGTCGCTGGGGTCTGTACCTGCGTCTCTTGCAGAGTCCCATACTACCATGGTGCAGGTCTCTGATGAGCCGATAACGTTTACAACGCGGATACCCAGCTTCTCAACGAAGGTATCGGCGATCTCCTTGGGGAGAACTTCTCCTGCGAAGTAGCAGATACGGACGCTTGAAAGGTCGTACTTGTCAAAATCGGGAGTTGACAGCAGCACCTTTGCCAGAGTTGAGGTGAGCTGTATTATGTTTATCTTGTATTTCTGAACAGTCTCAAGGAATGTGATGGGGTTGAACTGGGGCTGATACATAACAGTACCGCCCTTGAGCGCCATCTGCTGACCCATGCCGAAGCCGCCCTGATGATAGAGGGTCATGCCCAGCATCATTACATCGTCAGACCTGAATTCCAGGTATGTACCCATATCCTCCTGTGTGGACAGGAAGCCGCCCGAGGGAACGGACAGTATCTTGGGAGTGCCTGTGCTGCCTGATGTGCAGGCGAGAGACATGGTGTGGAGATACTCGGGATCGTAGATATCGCACTCGCTGCTGCCGTACTCAGCCATGAACTTGTCGGCGGAAATATAGCAGCTGTCCTGAGGGATAACGCTGTCATCGGCAAAGCAGATGACCTTACTGAGAGCTATCTGTGAAGGAACGAGAGCGCTTACTGCGGCGATGATGTTGTTGTTCCTGTACTTCTCTGTGATGAACATAACCTTTGATGTGGTAGCGGGAATGAGCTTTGAGAGCTCCATAGAGCCGCTCTGGGGGTCCATGGGAACAGGCTGTGCGCCTATTCTTACAGCTGACCAGAATACCAGATACCACTCAATGCTGTTGGGCATACAGATGCCCACCTTGTCGTCCTCGCCGATGCCCATTTTTCTTAGGGCAGAGCCGAGAACGGCTGTCTTTTCCATGAACTGGCTGTATGTCAGCTCATTATCATCTATCCTCAGCACTACCTTGTCGGGAGTTTCCTGAGCAAAGCGGCTGTAGTAATCGAAAAACTTCTTTGACATTCTTATTTTCCCCCATTAAGTCTTGCAGCGATAAAGTCTGCTGCGATGTGCTTTACCCAGTGGTACTGCTCACCAACGGGCATAGCGTGCATGATGGTCTCCTCTGAGACATAAGCGGGCTTATCCTCGATGTGTATGCACTCCTTGTAGCCCTTTGCCTTGTCCAGGAGCTTCTGTGAAGCCTCGGGAGTCATCCAGTTGTCGTCGCTGCTGTATACCATGAGGAAGTCAGACTTGTGAGTGCCCTCCTCAAGCTTTCTCATACCCTCAAGGTAATCGTCGCTGTACTGGTAGGAGCTCCACTTGCCGCGCTTCATCCATACGGGGATGCTGTCCTGGTCGGCGAAGTTCATAAGGAGCGGGAACAGGCTTACGCAGACCTTTGCGTTCTTGCGCTTTACTGTTGAACGGAAGGCATAGCCGCCGCCCATGCAGAGACCAAAGTTGCCCAGGTTTGTACTGCTGAGCTTGTCTGTGCTGTCGATGAACTTGTATATGCCCTCGAAGGCTGCCTCTATCTGCTTGCCTCCGCACTTGATGCCGTTGTGGATAATGGCACCGCCTGCACCGGGCATATCGGGAGTGATAACTGCGATGCCTCTCTCATTGAGGGGAGCAGCCAGCATCTCCAGCTCCTCCTTGCAGCTTCCGATACCGGAATATGTGAGAACTACGGGATAGTCCTTCTTTCTTCCCGAGTCGGGGTAGTGTATATAAGCGGGGAGCTTGCCGAACTTTGTATCTATCTCCACATACTGTATCCTGTTCTTGCAGAGCCTGATATAGCGCTTGTAGCTCTCCTCAAGACCGCTGTAGATCTCTCTCTTGTGCTCAACGTCCTCGATGTTTATCATAAAGCAGGCATAATGGCACTGTGCCACCATCTTTGCGTATTCTCTTGCTGAGATCCTGTTGCCTGCTGCCTCAGCCTTGTCGCGGAGCTCGGCATAGCGGTCTATCTTGGCGTGCCACTCGTCGAGCCAGACGCTCTGTATCTGCTTGCCGCTCTTTACCTTGATGCTGTCTATCTTCTTGAAGATATACTCCAGGTCGAAGGGATCAGCACCGTAGAGCAGTGAACGTGTTGCCACGGGATTGAGAAGGTCTCTGATTGCCCATTTCATATTTATCTTTTCCTTTCGTTACAATGTCAGCCTGTATACCGCCACGCGCCCTCGCGTGTCATTTCCGTGAACTGCATATATATGCGGTATGGGTCGACTTTGGTATGCTTCTGTATGAGACTGAGCATCCTGTCTGCAAGCTCCTTGAGGAAGGCAGCCTTGTTGTCTGCATACTCCTGAGGGAGAATGTATCTGAACTCTGCGAAGAATACGGTATCCTCGGAGCGGTTCATGTACATTGAGCAGTCGTCCAGCATTACCATAATGGCAGGCAGGGGCTTTTTAAGTATCTCAGCCAGCTCTGTTGCAGCCTCGTCCAGGAAAGTGGTCCTGTCGGCAGGGGAGCTGAACCTGAAATTAGTCTTCATCTGTGCTATCGGCATGATTATTTATCCTTTCATCGGAGCTGAGCGACTCAGCCCTCGTATCTCTTGAGTACCAGTGTGGCGTTGTGACCGCCGAAGCCGAAGGAGTTGGAGATAGCAACGTCTACCTTGTGCTCCTGAGGCTTGTTGGGAACGTAATTGAGGTCAAGCTCCGGGTCGGGCTCGTCATAGTGGATAGTAGGAGGAACGAGACCTGTCTCGATAGCCTTGATGCAGGCAATAGCCTCCAGGGCGCCGCCTGCGCCGAGAGTGTGACCTATAGAAGCCTTTACAGATGACATGGGGATATCGTAAGCCCTCTTGCCGAAGACTTCCTTTACTGCCATTGTCTCATAGAGGTCATTGAGACCTGTTGATGTGCCATGAGCGTTGATGTAGTCAACATCGTCGGGTGTGAGGCCTGCGTTGTCCAGAGCCATTCTCATTGACTCAGCCATGCATACGCCGTCTGTCTTGGGAGCTGTCAGGTTAAATGCTTCGCCGCACATTGCAGCGCCTGCAAGCTCACAGTATATCTTAGCGCCTCTTGCCTTTGCCGACTCCTCAGACTCAAGGATAACGGTGCCGCCGCCTTCGCCCATGATGAAGCCGTCACGGTTCTTTGTGAAGGGGCGTGCAGCTGTGTCTGGGTCAGGATTTACGGACATAGCGAGAAGCTGATTGAATCCGCTTATTACAAGGTGTGTTACAGTATTCGAGATACCTCCTGCGACGACCATATCGCAGAGTCCCGATTCGATGAACTGCTTTCCGAGAGCGATGGCATACGCAGATGAAGCGCAGGCTGTGCTCACATTGAATGCAGGTCCTGTGAAACCATATCTTATTGAAACCAGTGCGGGGAGCTCATTGGGCATTTTCTTCAGAGTGATGTTGAGGGGCTTTTCAAGCTCATAGTCCTCATAGGAGTTATCGATAACTCCGTAGATAACGCCGACTCTGCTGCCGTCATAGGAGGCAGTATCCACTCCGCAGTCGGCAACAGCCTCTCCTGCGGAAGCAAGGCCCATTCTTGTAGTGGTAGTTGTAGCGTTGAGCTGACGCTTTTTCCAGTACTTTCCTGCCTCTGCCTCGAAGGAGTCGTCCACCTCGGCAGCAACAGTAGTATCATGATTATCGAGAGGGATACGGGTGATAGTTCTCATTCCGCACTTGCCCGAAATGAGCCCGTCCCAGTAATCTGCGGCAGTATTGCCAACAGAAGTCACGGCACCTATGCCTGTGATAACAACTTTTTTCATAACTTTACCTCATATCTCCGATCTTATTACTTAAAGAGCGCATCCCACGCACTCTTTTCCCTATATGAATACGAGCCGAAGCCTGTCTTTGCACTGAGCTCATCGAGAGCTGCGAAAAGTGCCTCTGCACCGTATTTCTCATAATAGAAGGCGGGAGCCTCGGCAAGTCCGAGAGTATCCTGCACCGCCTCTGTCAGAACAGCGGTATCGCCGCTGTAATCATTTGCGGCATTGACTGTTTCATTGAGTATCAGAGCTGCCATATAAAGGGCAGCCTTTCCACAGTCAGCGCCTGTTTCGCTCTCACGCTCAGACATGAAGTCGAGGAAGCTGAGAGTTTCCTTCGGGCAGCCCTCTGCCAGCCAGCCGTTCATCTTTTCACAGCCGTAGCCCAGGAGGCCCTTGTTGCGCTCTATGCGGAAGTTATCGGGGCTGCCTGCCATGAGTCCGAGACCCACGCTGTCCAGCACCTCAAAGGGGTCAGCAATTGCGAACATCTCTCCCAGAGCCTTTCTCACCTCGGGCACGGAAGCACCGAAGCTCTCTCTCAGGTATATAGCGTGAGAGACCATGCAGGCAAGTATCTGGTTGAGATAGATGTGGTATTCGCCCGAGAAGACAATGGGCTTCTTGCCCGCAGCCTTTACCAGCTGTGCAGCCTTTTCTGCGGAAGCCTCAGATGTCTCGGGGAGCACATTCAGCTCCACGAAGCCTGTGAGCTTCACGGGGTAGAAGAAGTGCAGACCGAAGCAGCGCTCCTTGTGGGGGATATCCGCGAATACCGAGGGGATATCCAGCGATGATGTATTGGAAAGCAGCAGACAGTCATCCGAGACAGCTGCGGCTGCTTTTGCAAACAGCTCCTTCTTGGCGTCCATGTTCTCGAAAACGGCTTCTATGACAACGTCACAGCCGCTGAGAGCGGAGGTATCGTCGGTGAATAAGAAGGAGTCCTTCTTGAATTCATACTGCTCCTCGGTGAGCTTCTTGCGCTTCAGGCTCTTGCCGAGAGTCTTGAGAACGGCTGCGGTGTTCTCCTCAGCGCCGAAGAGGTCGATGACCACGAACTGCGCGTCGGGGAGCTTGTCAAAGAACAGGGAAAAGATGTCCTTTCCCATTTTTCCGTAGCCCGCTATTCCTATTTTCATATTTATGCCTCCCTGCCTGACTTGTAGGAGTATATGTACTCCTTATAGCGTGAGGGGTCAAAGTCTCCGAAGTTTGCGGAGATATATTCAATGAGGCTTACAGCCTCGGGAACGCCCTGCTTCTTGTCGGCGAAGATATCAGCCCAGCCGAGAGCGAATGCATCGTCAGCGGAGATGAGCTCTCCCGACATAACGAGGGTGTATGCGTTCTGAGTGCCGCATATCTCGATAGTTCTTGCAACGCCGCCGAGAGCGGGGAGAATGCCGAATGTGGATTCGGGCTGACCTACTCTTGCGTTCTTCTCGATTATCCTGTAATGGCTGTTGACAGCTATCTCGCTGCCCGAACCGATACAGAAGCCCGTTACCACGCTTACCACGGGGAACGGGAGCTCTCTCAGGAATGTGAAGAAGTGCTTTTGTCTGATGTGACCCTCAGGGAGCACTCCTGTGGAGTCGTCGTAGGTCTCGTTTGCGGAACGATCGGCAAGAGCGTCAACATCGGCGCCTACACTGAAGTGGCGGCCTGCGCCCTTGATAATGAGTCCCTTGTATTTTCCTGCGGCAGCCTTTTCCTCTATCTCAGCCATGACTGCTTCGTATTCCTTGAAGAAATCGGCTGTCATAAGGTTGTTGCCGGGCATATTCATGGAGAGTATCAGGATACCGTCCTGCTCCTCCAGTATCATACCGTTATTCTCATTCATTGGAGTTACCTCCGTTCTTGTCAGCCATCAGTCGGTAGAAGGCCCTTGACTCTGTGGCAAGTACCTCTTCCGCGGGAGCAGTACGCGCTTTGATGAAGCAGGCGTTTATCTCCCGTATCTGCTTTTTTGTCTTGTCCTTGTAAAGCTTTGCCACGTACTCGTCAGCCTCATCTGCTTTAAGCACCATATCGGCCGCGGAAGCCAGCTCATCGCTGACGCTGCCATCGGATACCACAGCAGACATGAAATCAGCCTCACGAAGGAACCTTGCTGCCTCAGCCTTTTCGCTTTCGTCATTGCCGAGAGCGGTGTTTCCATCGGCATAGATGAGCAGCAAGCAAGGCTCGCCGAGCTGCTCTCTTTCCTGTGAGAGCTGATACAGCGAGCTTAACTGACAAACTTTTGTCACGATATCATTTGCGGTTATTGTCATCGTCTTCGTCATCCCCCTCGAGACAAGCCCTTACCGCCTCAGGTATATCGCTTATCATGCGATCCTTGTTTACATAGGCGAGCTTGCCTGTGACTCTGCATGCAACAAGACCCGTGTTCTTGTTTATTATGTTATGCTTGTAGCTGACTATGCCCCCCGAGCAGGAGACCTCAGTGTCTATCCTGACCTCGTCAAGGAGCCTCAGCTCATGAATGTATCTTTGGGTGCTTTCCATTACCACGGGGAAAAGCCCTTCCTCCACTATCACCGCCAGCAGACCGTGTACCTTGAAGAAGTTCCACAGAGCTGTCTCTGCGTACTGAAGGTAAACGGAGTTGTTGACGTGACCGAAGGAATCAAGTTCATATCCTCTTACAGTCAGTCTGTACGAGCTTCTTCTCATTTCTTTGAAGCCTCCGCCAGAGCTGCTTCAAATTTGCCCTTTGAGGGGTCTTCAGCTCCCTCTGAGGCAAGATTTATAGTGTCTATGATAGCCCGTATCTGGGTGAGGGATTTGCCGCTGAGCAGCTCCTTCACGAAGGCTACGGTCTCATCGAATGAATTCTTATTTTCGCTGAGCTTTGTGACGAGACCCATCTCCAGGGCTTCCTTAGCGCCTATCATCTCGCCGCAGAGTATCATGCTGAGAGCCTTTTCCCTGCCCAGCAGTCTGTACAGGCGCTCCATACCGCCCATACCGGGAACAACGCCGTGCATTATCTCGGGAAGGCCGAGAAAAGCAGAGGGCGATGCTATCCTGAACTGACAGCTCAGTGCTATTTCAAGTCCGCCGCCGAAGCAGCCGCCGTTGATGGCTGCCGCAGTTATCAGCGGGAGCTTCTCTATTGTGCGCAGAAGCTCTCTTGCGTTTTCAAGCTTTGCCGAAAGGTCGGTGCCGCCTGCCTCGCCGAAGAGCGATACGTCAGCGCCGTGGGAGAAATGTCTGCCCTTGCCTGTAATGATAAGAGCCCCCACCTGAGGATTTTCGTCCAGCCAGCCGAGGAACTCCTTACGGTCTATGAATTCGGGCTCGGAGAGAAGATTCTTCGGGCCGTTGTCAATGGTAAGTACAGCAATATTATCCTCGGCATGAAGCTCGGATAAATTCGACTTTAACATTCAGACCTCTCACTGATTGACGATGTCGTTGCCGTACTGATAGATCTTGCAGAACATCTCTACAACGTCGCTCATAGTATCCATGGGAGCCTTGAGCATATACTTGCCGATGCTCTGGAGCTTGATGTCCATGTCGTACTTGTCAGCTGTCATCTCTATAAGTTCAACGAACATGAGTGAATCGCTTCCCAGATCCTCCTGAGGATTGGTCTCCATAGTGATCTCGCTCTTGTCTACTTCACATTCCTCTGCGTAGTAGTCGAAGATCATGTCCTTGATTTCCTGTCTGATCTCATCTGTGATCTCTCTCATAATAAAACCTCCATAATAATTGTCTTTCCCTTTCATTGGGTGTGCTTATATTTATCTGAAAATTCACACATCTTCGAGAGTGTAAATTTTGCATTTTCTGCTTACCCGTGAGAACTTGCTCACGGCGCCGTTGGCGCTTACGTCGAAGAACTCGGTGACGCCCAGCTCCTCAAGCTTCTGAACTGCCAGATCCCAGCGTATGGGAGTGTACACATTCAGCTGATTTTCTCTCATCACCTGCTGACCTGTGGTCATGACCTCTCTGTCGAATATAGAGAGTATGGGGTAGGCGGGAGCGCTGTATTCTGTAGAAGCACAGAAATCCACATATTCCTGTGAATACTGCTTCATGATGGGGTGGTGGTAGGCAACGCCGGTACCGAAGCTGAATGCCTTGATGGCGCCCTCGTTCTGACAGAGGAGGAGAGCCTTCTCAACGGTGCTTGCCTTGCCGCTTACCATGACGTGGAACTTTGAGTTGCCGCTTCCGATGACCAGTTCATCGGGAGAGAACTTATCTGCGAAGAGCTCCTCTATATCATTGTAGGAGAAGCCGATGACGATGCCCATATCGAGCTTCTGGTCATGCTCCTCAAGACAGCGCATGGTAGCGCGGTTCATCATGATTATATCATGTGCGAATTCGTGGGGCACCGAGCCGAAGCAGCCGCTTATGCTGACTATTCCCGAGCTGTATCCCGCACCGATGTCGGGGATTATGCCCTTGTCTATGTAATGCTCGAAAACGACCCTGTCGCAGATGAGTGAGATTATCCACTCAGCGACTCTGCCGTCGTAAGCCTTGTTCTTTTCAAGGTCCATGCTGAGTCCCAGTCTTCCGAATGCCTGACTGAGGTAGTGCTCGTACTTGTCCATGAGTTCGGGCGGCAGCTTTACAAGAAGCTTTTCGGGCTTTGAGCCGATGCCGTTGAACAGGAACGCTCTGTTGTACATTTATAATACTCCTTATTATTTATAAATACATATTAACACCTATTCAAGGCGCTGTCAATAGGAAAAGGGGGCGTAAGGGATATTTTTGAGAAAAACGATAAAAAATTCACATACTCAGAATTGAATTTTATAAATTAGTGCAATTATACCCCAAGTAATATTTCTGTGACGCCTCGGTAAACGTCGATCCTGTACAGCTGAAAACTACGGTATATGTCGGAATAACCCGCACAGGAAAAAGGTTCGCGGGAACCGCACGGGCTGCCCTGAGAACGGAGCCGCGCAGCTGACTTAAAGCCTATTATACTGCGGGGCGATTTATGTGCTATTGCTGTAAGGCCATAAAAAGCCTTTTCCTGTGTGGGAAAAGGCTTTCTGGGTTCATTCCTTGAGGTTTTCGGGCGTTTTTATCAGCTTTGCCTTGAAAAGGGCGGTGCCGATAAGTGTTGTGAATAATGTTGAGATGACCATTTCAAACAGTGCGTTTATGCCTACTGAGGTTATGAGGAAGAGCATTATGCTCTTGCCTGACCTGAGTCTGTCGATATAGTTGAACTTCTTGTATACCTTGAGTGTGTATTTACCATCGCTGAGACCGCTGAGGTCTGCGTGGGTATCCTTGAATTTGTAAGTTTTGCCTTTGATCTCCTTGCCGTTGAAGACTGCGCCCTTGAGCTTGCCGGAGCTGAGTGTGAACTTCACAGCCTCGGAAGCAGCTGTTGAGGGGAGAGCCTCGGAGGTATTGCCCAGTGTGAGAACGAAGTCCTCGCCAAGAGCGAATGCCTTTCCGTCAGCGGAGAATTCCACGTCCTTGCCTGCGTTGTCCTTCACCTCGGAGATAACTCCGTTGGTGACTGTTATGGTGTACATGTTATCCATACCTGTAGCGGTGTGGTTGAACAGGAGAACCAGAGCGGACATGAAGAATATGGTATTGAGGATGGCAGCCGAGAAGCCTGAAACGGCGCAGGACTGCTGTACCTTTGAGAGATTTTTCTTGTTTATTAACCAGAACGCCAGAGCAAATCCCACAGCGAACACAGCTATGAGAACAAGCGCCAGAGGAAGCCCCGAGGTCATGAATTTGTACATACCTGCGGACATTTTGTACTTGCCGTCTTCATCGTAGCAGATGAGGAGCATTACCGACAGGAACAGACCGATGAGGACTGCACCTGCTACCGAACTGGTGATAACTGAAAGAGCCTTTTTGGACTTTACCTTGGAGAGACCGCAGAATATCAGTCCGACCAGGAGACCGTCCAGAGCACGTGAAACGACTCTCTGTATAAATGTGAGCAACGGGCTTATCTCAAGGGTCATGGCGCCCATTCCGCTGAGGACTCCGATACCGAAGCACTGCAGGAAGCTGAAGATGCCGAAGACTATACCCATGATAAGTCCGCCTGTTGGACCGAGCGCGATAGCGGCTATTGCAATGGGGATGATGTTGAGGGTTATCGACAGCGGGCCGATGGGGATCGAGCCTATGGGCGTCAGTGAGAACAGAGCCACCACAGCTGTCAGAAGACCCAGCAGTACCAGTGAGCGTACGTTGAACTTCTCTTTCATATTAAATTTCCTCCTTGTTACTACTCCTCGCGAGAGGATATAATACAATAAATATATCATAACACTTTTTCAAAGCCTTGTAAATAGCGGATTTACAGAATAAAATCAACAAAGTGTCCTTTGATAGTATATTTTTAACAAATATAAAATATATATGTAGTTATAGAATATGCAAATAATACTAAAGGTTATATCGCTGGGAGTAGATTTTGAACGGTTTTTTACGAAGAGTCACCCAAATTGGTTTAACCAGTTGACTGGATTAGTGGTATTTTGTTGAACTTGCTGTTGAAGGCCCCAAAAAGGCGATATTCCGCAACACTTTGCACAAATATTGTTCGTTTTTTTCTCGTATTTAGTACGCCTTAAAATATTGCAATTTGTATACCGATATGTTATAATTATATGTACAAAGAACTGTAATTTTTTTCGCTGCGTACAGGCAGCTGAGGAGGGTTACGGGGGATTGTAAAAATAACAACGAAAGGATGGAATGACCATGAAAAAATCTTTGGGGAAACGTTTGATTAGTGGCGTTACCTCAGGACTGCTGGCTGTGACCTATGCGTTGCCGTCAGGATTGAGTCCGCTGCGGTCGTTTGCGGCAGAAGATGGTGTCGCTTCGGATGGTTTGCCTATACTGCAGAACTATGAAGATACAATGTGGTATACCGGTAACCCTCTCGGCATAGCCGGCGATTTCCACTTGTTCAGCTTCACTACCGTAAAAACAGGAAATCATATCAACGGAAATGTCGCGACTCCTGTTCTGGAAGTCGAAGTCGGTGAAGGTCCGAGCCCGAATAAGCCCTCAGGCGACGTCGCAAAGGTGCTCAATGTCATAAGTAAATTCATTATCTGGGGCGACGGAGCTTCAAAAGGCAATAACTGGATGGATGGCACTCAGTATGATAACTTCAACATGAACAACATGACGGATATCATGCTCCCTGTCAATTATGAGGTGACCAGAACAGCGGGATGGGAAGGAGGTACACATTATAACGATGGTGATCCTGTTCCGTATCCCACAACGCTTTTAGGCGGCGGCGTAAACGTTTATTACGGAAGTAAAGAGGATTATGACAACGCCGAAGAAAAGCACTTCATGAGAATTTCTTCACAGAAGAGTACCAGCGCTTATGTCGGACATGCAGGTGAGAAATTCATCGACTTTGCAGCTCTGAAAAAGACATATGAGGATATGTCCGATGATTATTCGGCTTTATCACCGAGGTACTACGATCTTACGTGGGAAGGCGGAGATCCCTGGGAAACGGAGACTAATTCTCCGGCTACGCTCGTGCTTGAATCTTCAGGCGTGAATGTTCTTAACTTCAAAGCAAGTGATGCGGATAAGTATGACAGGGTCACAGTAAAAAACATAAATACTGCTGACGGCGAGTTCATGGACGGCCAGACCCTGATCGTGAACATTGACCTTGAGGAGGCTGAGACCTTTAAATGGGCTCCCGGATGGAAGTATTATTCAAAGGATGACGTCGAGCTGAATAGGGGCGGCGAAGAAACCGTCTATGAAGGCACGAATATCATCTATAACTTCTACAATGCCAAGGAAGGCGGAACTTTCGTAGATTTCGGCGGCGGCGCACAAATACCTATGGGTATCGTTCTTGCTCCCGACACCGATTTTGAAGTGGCTCAGATCAACGGCAATATCATAGCCAATTCGATCCATGCTACAAACGAGACACACGCGGTCTACTTCAAGAACGCTCTTACTTCAACAAATGAGATCAACATCTCAGTTGCAAAGTCATGGAGCGACGGAAACAGCAGCCACACGAATGACTCGGTAGAGGTAACTCTTTACCGCGCCAAGAAGGGCGGCTTAAGAAATATCCTCGATGAGTTCAGGTTAGATAACAGATTCGAGGACGCTGTCGATGCTATTGCATCAAGCACAGGCATGAATTCTTACGGTATGGGCGAACGCGCAGAACGACAGACAGCAAGTGCCGACAGAGATGCAATGACTATCTCGCTTGCATCTGCCGGCGGCGAACCTGCTGTTATCATGCAGAAGTCCGGCGACGAAGTAACAACAACTCTTGAAGACGGTACATACACCTTCTCAAGAAGCGTAGGCGCAGGCTCAAGAGAGCTCACATTTGTTGCCGAAGGCGGCAAGATCACCGCGATCAGCGGCAGCGGTCTTTCTGTACAGGAGATCGGAACAGTTACTCTCAATGAAGAGGGTGGCTGGAGCAACACATGGAACGGCCTCTCAAAGATCGACGGCAACGGTAAGAATTATTACTACTATGCAGTAGAAAAGAATGTTCCTGCCGGCTATACGGTATCTTATGACGGCAACAGCGCTTTTGGCGGCAACAGAACTATCACGGTTGTCAACAAAAGCGAAACTGCTGTTGACAAGCTCAAGTTCATAAAGCTTACAGATACTATGACCATCGGCGATGAGACAGACGAGAGAGTTTCCTTCAAGTCCGCTGAGCAGAGACTGGAAGGAGCACGTTTCACATTAACTCTGACAGATCCCAGCGAAGAGGGCGCAAAGCTCAGCGAAGGCGTCAAGTCCAATCTTGATTCCAATACAAAGGGCAAGCCCACTTACGGTGAGAACACTATCACATGGACAACTATCAATCAGGATATCGAGTTCGAGGGACTTCCCTACGGCGGATATACTCTGAAGGAAGAGGCTCCCGACGGATACCAGACTATCAGAGAAGAAAAGTTCGGATTCGATAAGAACGGATTCAACGTTGTAACTAACGATGATGCACACGTCAAGTATGATGGTACAGATCTTCACAACAGAGTGATAACCATCGCAGATGATGCTTACACCATCTCACTGAGAAAGGTCGACGAGGAGGATATACCCGTTCCCGGCGCTCTTCTCAGACTTACAAGCACCAGCGGTGCTGACATGACAAAGGTAAAGGCTCATGATTCTCAGTACTTTACCGCAGACGGTATCGGAAGAAACACCAGCGACAGCGCTCCCAGCAGACTTGAGCTCAGCAAAAACGAGATCAAGAATGTTGCAAGCGACAGTGCATCAGCTTTCGAGTGGTATTCGATCGGATCGGCTGTTGTATTCACAGGCCTCCAGAAGGGTACATACACTCTCGAAGAGGTAAGCGCTCCCGCGGGCTATTCAAGATCAACAGAGGTAAGAACGTTCACCATCGCAAGAGATGAGAACGGAAAGCTCAGTGCGAGCGGCGATACTTATACTGACACTGAAAAGGCTTATGATAAGATCAATGACATTATAAATAAGAAGCAGACCATCTCGGTAAGCAAGAACGACATGAACGCGACCGTTATCGAGGGCGCAGAGTTCAGGCTCACCAAGAAGGACGGCACAGCACTCGGCAAGATCACAGTTGATGTTGAGAATGCAGAGGATACTTATTCAAAGGGCATTGGCCTTACAGCAAACTCAAAGCAGATCACTATAAAGAATACTGCTGACGGCATGGGCTATACACTCCGCGGCAATACATTTAATAATGTAAAGATCGACGATGTGGCAGTCAATGAGACGGCAAAGCAGAATTCCTATGTGACAACAGGCACAGCCTCCGGCGACACACTTGTGATCTCAGGTCTCTATGACGGATCATATGTACTTACACTTGATGACGGCAGGATCTACAACATCCGCGTTGAAAGCGGCATGATGGCTCCTGAGGTAAGCGTATCAAAGCTTGCTGAGCTGACAGATGAGGGTAAGGCATACGAGTTCACAGGCGGCGAGGCTGCAATGACAGGCCTCGAGGACGGTGACTATGTTCTCGAAGAGACAGCTTCACCTAACGGTTATACCAAGGTAGAGTCAAAGTTCGAGTTCAATATCACTGACGGCAAGATCACTCTTACAAATGCCTCCACAACAGGCAATATCAAGCTGGCTCCCGGCAGCGATTCACACATTATAATAACAGATGACGTTTCCGAGATAACCCTTGCAAAGGAATTCGGAGCATCAGGCAATACCAGACCTGAGGGTCCCGCAGGCGCAGAGATGAAGCTCACCTTCGTTTCCGCTTCCAACAAGACCGCAAACACTATCACCGGCGCTGATACTCTTGAAGTAGGCGGCTCTGTAACATGGAACACCAAGACAGAGAACCCCAAGACATTCAAGGGCCTGATGGACGGTACATATAAGTTTGAGGAAACAAAGGAGCCCGCAGGCTACGAAAAGGCTGAGGCCAAGAGCTTCGTTATCAAGGACGGCGTTATCGCTGATACAAATGACGCAGGCGAGGTAGTAAGCACAAGGACCACTGAGTCCCTCCTCAATACAAAGAAGGGCACAGTGACTCTCGACAAGACAGCTCTCGGCGGAACAGTTATCCCTGCTGAAGCAGGACAGGCTAAGTTCACACTTGAGACTGTAGGCGAGGGCAAGACTCTCAAGGGCGTAAGCATCAACGGCGGCGAGGCTCTCGGCGAAGTTGCAAAGATCGAGAATGTTGAGTGCACAGACAACAACATCACATTCACAGGTCTTAAGAAGGGTACATACAAGCTGACAGAGGCAACTGCTCCTTCAGGCTACTCGGTTGTAAGTACATTTACATTTGAAGTAGACGACAAGGGCAAGGTAGTAAGTGTCAGCGACGTAGGTACAACAGGCAAGGCTTATGTCGGCGACGACGGACACATCAAGGTCGAGGACGCACCTATCGTAGTTATCGACAAGGCTGCTCTCGGCGGAGAGATAATCAAAGGAAGCAACGCTAAGTTCACACTGACCGCCAAGGACGAGGGCGCTACACTCAAGGGCGTCAAGGTCAACGACGAAGAGCTCGGCGAAGTTACTTCCTATGACTTTGAAGGCAACAGCACAAAGTTCGAGTATCTCCAGAACGGTACATATTCACTCAAGGAAACAGCAGGTCCCGAGGGATTCTCAACAGTTTCCGAGTTCACATTCACTATATCCAACGGTCTCGTAACAGAGGTAAGCGCTGTTACAGACGGCAAGGTAACACCTCTTGAAGGCGGCAAGGTACTCAGGATCGAGGATCAGCCCATCATCAAGCTGGACAAGGTAGCATTCGGCGGAACTCCTATCCCCGAATCAGCAGGCAAGGCTAAGTTCACATTAAAGGCTGAGGACGAGGGCAAGACACTTGAGGGCGTTAAGCTCAACGGCGGCGCGGCTCTCGGCGAGGGAGTTACAGAAGCAGATTTCGACGGAAACAATGCTACATTTGAATACCTCAAGGCAGGCAAGTACTCACTTGAGGAAACAACAGCTCCCGACGGCTACACAACAGTTACCAAGTTCACATTTGAAGTTGATGACAAGGGCAAGGTATCAAACGTTTCAAAGACTACAAACGGTGATTCCTACATCGGATCTGACGGCGAGATCGTAGTTGAGGACAAGCAGTCCACCGTTACTATCAACAAGAAGGCACTTGGCGGCGAAGAGCTCCCCGCAGAAGCAGGCGCAGCTAAATTCGTTCTCAAGGCTGAGGAAGAGGGCCTTAACCTGGGCGGTGTAACAATTGCTACAGGAGAGACAGCTTCAGCAGGTCCCGCACTTGGAGAAGATGTAACAGCATACACCTTCACAGGCAACAACATCACATTCACAGGTCTCAAGAACGGCAAGTACAGCCTGGAAGAGACAGCAGCTCCGGATGGATATACAGTCGTTACAAAGTTCAGCTTTACTATTGAAAAGGGTAAGGTAAAGGAAGTTGAGACAACCACTAATGGCGACTCAAAGAAGGTAAACGACACAACTATCCAGGTCGAGGACGCAAGATCAACTGTAGTTCTTGACAAGAAGGCACTGGGCGGCGAGCCTATCCCTGCCGGAGCAGGCAAGGCTGAGTTCACACTTTCAGCTGCTGAGGGCAAGAACCTCGAGGGCGTTGAGATCATAGCAGGCGCAGCAACTTCAGGCAAGGTACTGGAGGCTACAGATACATCTTATACATTCCAGGGCAACAATGCCAAGTTCGTTGGTCTCAAGAAGGGTACATACACTCTCGAAGAGATCGCTGCTCCCGACGGATTTACAACAGCAACAAAGTTCACATTCGATATAAACGAAAAGGGTCAGGTAACCAACGTGGTTACAGAGACTGACGGACAGGCTTATATCGACGAAAAGACAGGTCACCTCGTAGTTGAGGATACAAAGACCAAGGTGATCATCGACAAGAAGGCGCTGGGCGGCGAGCCTATCGCTGAGGAAGCCGGCAAGGCTAAGTTCACACTTACAGCTGAGGACGAGGGACTCAACCTCAACGGTGTAGTCATCGGCGAAGGCGAGAACGCTGTAGCAGTTGAGAACGATAGCACTTCCGTTAAATTTGACGGAAACACAGCTGTCTTCAACGGTCTCAAGGCAGGTACATACACTCTCAAGGAGACAACAGCTCCCGACGGCTTCACAACTGTAACTGAATTCAAGTTCAGCATCGACAAGGACGGCAAGGTAACAGTTCTTGATAAGCTGACTGACGGCGATGCTTATGTTGACGAAAACGATCACCTCGTAGTTGAGGACGAAAAGTCAACTATCACACTTGACAAGAAGGCTCTCGGCGGCGAGGAGATCCCCGCAGAGGCAGGCTCTGCCACATTTGTCCTCACAGTTGAGGAAAAGGGC
>JAKPUQ010000189.1 GCA_029572815.1 Bacillota bacterium
TCCTCGCTTTCAATATGACGTTTGGTTCCTTTATACATGGCATCCATGATGGCATTCTTGTATTCACCCAACTCAAGCGGAGAAGTGAGCAGCTCCACAGCCTCCTCGGTCAGCAGTTCCTGTTTTTCGGCAGGGTTCTGAAGGTTGTGAATCAGTACTGACTGATTGGCAAGCAGTGTGATGAGCCAAACGATCTCATCGAGAGCCATCTCGAAGTTTTCTGATTTCATGAGCTTTTCGCCAAGATTGGAAAGTCCGCCGTATCTCCTGGCGATCTCTTTTGTAGCCTTGGTGGTGAGGAGCATCTCATACTCTTTACCGCCAATGTTGATAATTGCACTTCTGTCATTAGTCATTAATCAACACCTCCCGCAGCAGGAGTAAAGACCGGTTCATAGACAGATGTGTACCAGCCGGAAATTACGGAAGCAGGGACGCTCGTATCATCCTCATTGGCCTCGGCTTTCCACGGATGCTTACCGTTTCCGTCGGTCTTATTGCGGCGGAACACCGTGCCCTCAATGGTCGGTGTAGAAAAGGTGATGCTGTCGCCCTTGGTGGCGAGGTTGGTCGCCGGAATGCCGAATTTCACCCTATAGAGCCAGAAGTATCTGTAATTTCCGTTTGCCTTTTTTGCACGGAAGCCTACGGCTACAGGAGCGCCGCCATCCTCACTTCCGGAAATAACGACGTGATTGTCGTCAAGCTTTGCACCCGTCAGATCCTCAGCGGCCGTCACACCGATATCATCGATTCCGAGGGAGAGTTTACCGCTCTTGAATTCCTTCACAACCTCAGCAGGCCCGTCGTCAGCATAAAGCGTAGCTTCAGCAAGCTCGACGGACAGATCCGCTTTCATTGCTTTTGCAAGCGGGATGGGGGTACCGTAGGTTTCGGTACCGTCTGCAGCCTCTGTGATTTTTGCGTAATAGAGCTTATCAAGCCCGATAGTAGCCATTTGTTATTCCTCCAGTTCGTAGTATTTCGCCACATCGATGGCGTAGTGGTG
>JAKPUQ010000194.1 GCA_029572815.1 Bacillota bacterium
CACCACGGATATTTTTCCATGATGCGGACGATCTCTGAAAGAAAGGTATCCTGAGCGCCGTCCGTATTATCCCGGAGAGCGGCAAAGATACTGTTTGTTCCATCGTTGGATATCGTCAGCAGCCATTTGATATGCGGCCATCGGTTGATGTAGGTTAGCATATTGGAAATGGCCACGCCGCTTTCCGTGATGACACCGGTGCGCGATACCTTAAAAGAAAAGAGACCTACCTGCGAGAGGCGGTCTCCATATGCGGCAAGCGCCTGATACATTCTGGAATTGCCCATGAATGTCCAGACCATGCACTTGCGGCCTTTCAAATAATCGTAGCTCACAGGGCATCACCTCCGTCCTGCATTTCCTGAAATTCCACATAGATGCGAGCCGACTTTTTATCTTCCACAGTGATCGGGTGCTTGCTGTCACCGGCAGCGGAGTATTGGAAAAAGCCGTCCTTGTTGGTCGCCGATCCGTTTTTCAGGCACTCCCTCGTCGAAGCGAAAAGGTCAAACTCATCACCGGCAGCTGCTACAGATTTGAAGGTTGCCTTATGAGCACCTTCACCCAGCGCAAGCGAAATACTCCCGGCGGCCATTGCCTGAATCGGATAGACCTTGAAATCGAGACCAGCAGCAGTGGAACCGAGGTTATAGATAATGCACGTCGCAGCGGAGCGGACGATGCCGTTATAAAATCGCTTGCCAGATATCGCATCATCGCCGTCGTATTTTTCCAGAAGTGTCTCGGTGTTGATGACAAAGCCTGTTAGCTTATCTCCTTCCTGCAGCATGAGGTCGGTAAACCAGACGGTGCCGGTGCAGTCAATAACGGTGGGCTTTACTAAGATGTTTACGACGCGCTTATCCTGCTTCTTTGTAATTGTCTCTGTAAAGCGTGTAAATTCCGGCATTTATCCGTCCTCCGTCCATTGAATTTCTGATACATGACCTACCCAGCCGGTTGCGATGGAGCCGCCCTGCAGGAGCATATCTGTGATATAGACAGTGCCGGTGCAGTCGGTCACGCATACCCGGATGGTGATTTTTGTTACGCGGCCATACTGAGGAGAGACGTCCTGCGCCACGTGTGTAAATGAAGCCATAGCAATCCCTCCCTCAGATCAAGTCAATAAATCGTGTTTCCGTTGTGCCGTCCTCGTATTCGAAGGTCACCTCAATGCCCACCTGTCC
>JAKPUQ010000051.1 GCA_029572815.1 Bacillota bacterium
GGATTCACCCCTTGCGAGGCGCCTGACGTAATAAGGGGCTCTGCCCCTTGAACCCCGCCAGAGGCGCTGCCTCTGGACTCTGCCAAAGGAACACAGTCCCTTTGGAATCCCATTCATAGTTGCCGCAAGGTATTACGATAAATTTTGATTTATCTTAACAAAAAAGTCCCTGAGCGAACAGCAGCGCTCAGGGCTTCCATTTATGCTTCTTCTTTTTTTATCCTGAAAATGGCTCTGAGAAGTCCCGAGATAAACTTAGGGCTCCTTATGACGACTATCTTCAATATGTACTCCCTCCTTTGATGAACTATAACATTATATTCATCAGAGGCGTTTTTGTTACTTCTTCTTTTTGGAAGTCAGTATCACAAGGGCAAGTCCGTCCTTTATGCGAAGGGCTGCCTCATTGTCTGTTATCTCATTGCTGACGCCTATGGGGAAGGACTGCACCATGCGGTAGTCCTCAAGGGGATACTTGACTCCGCGGAGGTACTCGATGCCCACGCTCTCTGTCATGGCAAAAACGGACAGATACACACCTTCACCCGATTTCTTGTAGGTGACCTCGCCCTCGTCCGCCTCCTGTATCAGCATACGGCTGCTTCCCTGTATCTCAAGGCTGCAGCCCTGCTGAAGGGCGTAGACCATAGTCTGGATATTTGCAAAGCTGTGCTCGGGGCGGTCACCGCCGAGAGCTCCGTAGAGGTCAATATTGGAATAACCCATCTCTATAGCTTTCTTTACCGCCATAAGGGTATCTGTGTCGTCCTTTTCGGGTACACCTCTGAGCACCTCTACTCCCATAGGGAGCTCCTCACCGTAGGAATCGAAATCTCCCACTATCATATCGGGAAGTATTCCCAGCCTTACCGCGTGTCTGTAGCCGCAGTCGGCACAGATGAAATAGCTGTATCTTGCCCAGAAATCAGAGTCCTTATACTTCTCCAGGTCGGGCATATCGCCGCCTGCAAATATAGCGCATCTGTTCATTTCAGCTCCCACTCCTTCAGCTGTTTAGCTTCTTCATACATAGTTTTATAGCTCTCATGGCGGCTGCGGGATATCTCTCCCCTCTCAACCGCCTCAACTACGGCACAGCCCTTTTCGCAGAGGTGTGCGCAGTCGCGGAAACGGCAGTCCTCCGTAAAGGGGGCGAACTCGCGGAAACAACCTGCCAGCTCCTCCTTGCGGATAATGTCGTATCTGTTTGTTTCAAATGTGGAAAAGCCCGGGGTATCTGCTATGTAACCGCCGCCGCTGAGCTTATAGAGCTCCGCATGGCGCGTGGTATGTCGTCCTCTGCCCAGCTTGCGGCTTATCTCACCCGTAGCGATGTTCAGTGACGGGTCCACCGCATTGAGCAATGTAGACTTTCCTGCTCCGGAATTGCCTGTAAAGGCGCTTATCTTTCCCCTGAGCAGCTGTCGTACCGCCTCAACGGAGGCTTCGTCATCGTAGTTCACCTCAGCAACTTCAATTCCTATGCCGCCGTATATCTCATGTACGGGACGACTGTCGCCCAGGTCAGCCTTGGTGATGACCACCACAGGTGTGATGTCCTTGTACTCGGCAATGGCGATGAACTTGTCCAGTATGAGATAATTGGGTGCCGGCTCACAGGTGGAAACAATGAAAATGAGCTGGTCAAGGTTGGCGAGAGGAGGTCTTATGATACAGTTCCTGCGGGGAGCTATCTCGGTGATGACCCCGTCCTCCAGTGTGACGTTGTCTCCCACGCATGGGCTGATACCTTTATTGCGGAAAACTCCTCTTGCCTTGCACTCGCATATACCGTCAGGGGACTCTACTGTGTAGAGTCCCCCTAAGCATTTTATTATAAGTCCGCTGTACCTTTCAGCCATCAGTTCCAGATCCAGTTATTGTTCTCGTCCCAGTAGCCGTTTACGCCGGGCTCATAGAATACCCAGCCGCCGTTTACCCAGGTACCGAGTATGCCGTCTGCATCTGTATAGTAGTACCAGATACCGTCACGGGCAAATCCGTTTACACCCTCCTGGTGATCGTTCTGAGGAGGATCAGTGTTCTGAGGATGCTCAGTCTGCGGCTGAGGCGGCTCTGTGGGAGCCTCTGTCTCAGGCTGCGGGAATCCGCCTACTGCCTGGAATGCGCCGTAGATGTCCTCTGAGTCTGTTGTATACTTGCCTGTTGCGAAGTTGAATGTGTAGGTTCCGAGGAGAGCATTTGCGGAAGTGCTCAGGTTTGTAAGACGAGCTCTTACTGATACCTTCTGACCGGAACCGTCAAGTGTCATGGGAACGCTGCCCATATCAGGACAAAGGATAAGACCCGAAGATTCTGCCTTTGTCTTGCCCTTGTCATCTGTAAGGATGAAGTCGATGCTGAAGCGTCCGCTTGCATCGGAAGGAAGCGGGATAGTGATATCCACCTTACCGTCGGGGATAGTACCGTCGCTGACATAGAGAGTGATAGTGGAGCCGCCCTCGATCTTTGTGCCCTTGGGAGGATCCTGCTCAACGACCTTGTCCTTCTTCTCATATGAAGGGATAGGCTCGGTGACTACCTTCAGGTTCTTGTAGCCTGCTCTCATGGTAGCGTCATCGATAGTAAGGCCAACATAGTCCTCCATCTCGAACTGCTCTGCATTAGCGCCCATGCTGACGTAGAGTATTACAGTGGAGCCCTTGTGTACCTCAGTACCCTCTTCAGGCTCAGACTTGATAACATAATCCTTGGTGACCGTACCGTGTGACTGCTTTCGTATATCAGGAACGATACCGCGCTCGGTGAGCTGAGCCTTTGCGAGCTCAACGTTCATATTGGATACACGGGGAACCTCAACTGTCTCCATACCCATACTGAGTGTTACCTTGCAGACATCGCCCTTGCTGAAAATATCGCCGGGCTCGATACCCTGCTTGATGATGGAGTTTTCCTCAGCCTCGTTGTACTCAGTTCCCTCTATCTCAAAATGGATAACGTTGCCGTAAGCAGCAACAGCCTGGTTGTAGTCCCAGCCGTAGAGGTCGGGCATAGTCTTGTCTCCGTTCTTGAGACCGCCCTTGAGGAGGCCGCTGAGGAGAGTAACTACAAATATTACCGCAACGATGATAACTACAACGACAACAGCGGTAAGAACAGGAACTACCAGTGAAGAACGTTCCTCCTCTTCCTCCTCGTCATCCTCATCATCGTAATCCTCGCCATAATCCTCGGGATAAGCGTCATTGTATCTCTGTGATACTGCGCCTGCTGAGGAACTGCCGCCTGCTGCCATAGCAGCTGCGCCTGCGCCCGCACCCACTGCCGAAGCAGCCTTTGCGGCATAGGCATTAGCCACCTCCTGGCGGCTCTCTGACTGTACCTCAGTGCCAGCGGACTGGTCGAGGATCTCATCGTTAACGTCCTCGTCGTCCTCTGTATAGTAACCGAAGGAGATATGGGGATCGGCCTTGAAGGCTTCGATATCGCTTATCATCTCGGCTGTGGTCTGGTATCTGTCCTCGGGAGCCTTTTCCATAGCTCTGAGGACTATCTCCTCAAGGCCGTCAGGGATATCGGGATTGATAGCTCTGGGGCGCTCGGGAATATCATGCATATGCATAACTGCGATAGCAACGGGGTTATCGCTGTCGAAGGGCTTTCTTCCCGTGAGCATCTCATACATCATAGCGCCCGCTGAATAGATATCGCTCTTGGCGTCGGTAACATTTCCGCTTGCCTGCTCGGGGCTGATATAATGAACGCTTCCGATGGCCTGATCGGTAGCGGTCTTGCCCTCCTCACGGGCGAACTTGGCGATGCCGAAGTCCATGACCTTGATAGTGCCGTCCGTGAACATCATGATGTTCTGGGGCTTGATATCGCGGTGAACGATACCCTTGTCATGAGCGTGCTGGAGTGCGCGGAGGATCTGTATCACGAAGTGGACCGTATCCTTCCATGTGAGGACCTTTTCCTCCTCGATGTACTCCTTGAGGGTGATACCGTCGATGTACTCCATGACGATATACTGTATCTTCTCTGAGAAGCCCACATCGTATATCTTTACGATATTCGGGTGGGAAAGAACTGCAATAGCCTTGGATTCATTTCTGAAGCGGCGCAGGAACTCCTCGTTCTCAGCGAATTCCTTCTTCAGAATCTTAATGGCGACCGTTTTGTTGTCGATAACATCGACGCCCTTGTACACTTCAGCCATGCCTCCGACGCCGATAAGCTCGGTTATCTCATATCTTCCGTCGAGCTTTTTGCCAATATTCTTATCCATTTCCTTTCCTCCTGCGTTAGTCAGAAATTACCGCGACAGTCACGTTATCGCGGCCGCCCTTGCGGAGCGCTAATTTAATAAGTTCGTCTGCAACGTCATCGAAATCGGAATTGAGGATGACGCTGTATATTTCATCGTCGCCGCAGTAGCCCGAAAGGCCGTCCGAGCACAGCAGCAGACTGATCTTGTCCTCATAATCAAGCATAAAGGTATCCGTCAGAACGGTTTTTTCGACGCCTACCGCTCTCACCAGCATATGCTTCTGAGGGTGTACCTCCATTTCCTCCTCGGTTATCTTGCCCTGTTCAAAGAGCACCGAGGCGACATTGTGGTCAGTGGTTATTTTTACAAGTCCCGTATCGGTGATGAGATAGGCTCTGCTGTCACCGACGTTGGCAATGAAGGCGGTTTTCTTAGTGACGAAGGCAGCTACGCAGGTGGTGCCCATGCCGAAATTCTTGAAGTCGAATCTCGCCCGTGTATAGATCACGGAATTTGCTGCCGATATCGAGGAGATAAGGAGCTTGCGGATATCCTCGTCGCTGAGACTTTCCTTATAGTCAGCCGAAAAACGCTGGAAGAATTCTTCTATCGCGAGCGCACTTGCTTCCTTGCCTGCGCGTTCACCCCCCATGCCGTCGCACACGACGGCGAGAACATTGTGGCCGAAGTATTCGCATCTTACCGCGTCCTGGTTTTCCTCGCGCTTAAGACCGATATCCGTGCCATAGCGAAATCTCAAGTATCCGCACCCCCATTCTTTCTGTTCTGTTCAGCCGCGTCGCGTCTCAGCTGACCGCACGCAGCTTCGATATCGCTTCCGAGAGTTCTTCTCACGGTAGCGTTTATCCCCCGTCTGCCCAGCTGCTTCGCGAATTCAGCAACACCCGAGCGGACCGTCCGATAATTTCGTTCCCTTACCTTATTGACGGGGATAAGGTTCACATGGCAGTTCATACCGCGGAGGAGAGCCGCAAGGGTATCCGCATCCGCAGGTGATGAATTGACGTTGTCGATAACGGCGTACTCAAAGGTTATGCGCCGTCCCGTCTTATCTATATAGTACCGGCAGGCTTCCATAAGGCTGTCGATATCATATTTTCTGTTTACGGGCATGATCCTGCTCCGTCCCTCGTTGTCCGCACAGTGGAGGGACACCGAAAGGGTGAGCTGGAGCTTCTTATCCGCCAGCTCGTATATCCGCGGAACGATACCGCAGGTGGAGAGCGACACATGGCGAAGGCTCATATCGTTGCCGTCCTTGTGAGACAGCAGCGTGAGGAACTTCATCACGTTGTCAAAGTTATCGAGAGGCTCGCCTATACCCATAAGCACCACTCCCGAGACCTTTTTCCCGGAATCACGCTCGGCCTCGTAGATCTGCATAAGGATCTCCGAGGCAGCAAGGTTTCTGACGTAGCCGGCAATGGTGGAGGCACAGAAGTTACAGCCCATTTTGCAGCCCACCTGAGTGGACACACAGATGCTGTATCCGTAGCTGTACTCCATGAGCACAGTCTCGACAAAATTCCCGTCAGAAAGCCTATAAAGATATTTTACCGTATTATCTATAGCAGATTCAAGCTTTTTCTGTATAAATAGTCCATTTATACAAAATTTTTCTTTCAGAGCACTGCACAATTGGACAGATATATCAGTCATTTTATCAAAATCGAAGACTCTTTTAACATGAAGCCACTGGAATATCTGCTTAGCGCGGAATTTTTTCTCGCCCATAGCCATAAGAGCTTCCGTCAGTTCTTCAAGATCGAGACTGAGAATATCGACTTTTTCCAATTTATCACCCTACTTTTTCCTGAATTTTGCTATAAAGAAGCCGCTGCCGAAATCAGGCGGCATAAGTGTAGCCATAGTGCCGAAGCTCCTGCCCAGCATGGGCGGCAGTTCCACTGCCTCCACCTCGGGATGCTCGCGGAGCAGTCTCTCGCAGACCTCCTCGTTCTCGGCTCTCCTCACCGTACAGGTTGAGTAGACCAGAGTGCCGCCTGCTCCGAGATAGTTCAGCGCATTGCACACTATTTTATATTGTATGTCGGGGAGCCCCGCAAAATCCGAGATATCCTTGTATTTGATCTCGGGCTTGCTGCCGATGACTCCCAGTCCCGAACAGGGGACATCACAGAGTATCCTGGTAAATTCTGGCAGCCCGGGATTGAACTTTGCAGCATCCCCTGCCGCTGCCCTTATATTGGTGAGGCCAAGTCTCTCAGCGCCTCTGCGGATAAGCTCCGCCCTCTTTTCGTGGAGGTCGAAGGCGTATATCTCTCCCTTGCCGCCCATGAGCTCAGCCATGGTGAAGGTCTTGCCGCCGGGAGCAGCGCATATATCCAGCACCCTGTCCTCCTCCGTAGGAGCAAGGCTCAGGCAGCACAGCTGTGAGGCAAGTCCCTGAACGTGGAACCAGCCATTGCGGAAAGCCTCTGTAGAAGCCGCATCGCCGCTGCTGATACTGTAGCAGCAGTCCATGACCTTTCCCGCGCCCATACCCTCAAGGGCACCGAGCAATTCTTCCTCTGTACATCTAATCGCATTTCTGCGGATATATGTGACATTTTTTTCCAGAGAAGCCGCAAGGAATTTTTCCGCAGCCTCGCTGCCGTAATCCGAGCTGAGGCTCCTTACCAGAGCCACAGGAGCGGAGTACTTAACGGACAGTGCTTTTTCTCTGTCTTTGGGCAGTTTTATCTCCCTGCCGCCGCGGATGAAGTTTCGCAGCACCGCATTGACCATGCCCGAAGCGCTGGTCTTGCGGAATTTCTTTGCAAGCGCCACGCTCTCGTTGACTGCCGCGTTATCGGGAACGCTGTCCATATACATTATCTGATAGATACCGCAGCGCAGTATATTCAGAATGATACTGTCGAGCTTGTTGACCGGACGGGAGCTGAGCCCGCCGATGATGTGGTCCAGAGTCAGCTTCCGCTCAATAACTCCGTAGTAGATGGCGGAGCACAGCTTCTTCTCCCTGCCGTCAAGATCCGAATTTTTCAGACCGCTGTCCAGCTGAAGATTGGAGTAGCTGCCGCTGCCGAAGGTCTTATCCAGCAGCTTTACAGCCAGGTATCTTGCATCGCCCATTATCTTCTCCTGGCTGCCATAAGGAGCCTGAGGAGCTGGATCATGGATACCACAAGGCTTGTAACATAAGTGAGAGCAGCTGCTGTCAGCACCTTCTTAGCAAGGGGAACCTCTCTAAGCTCAAGGATATTGTCCTGCTCAAGGGTCTTGAGTGCTCTGCTGCTGGCGTTGAACTCGCAGGGCAGAGTAACTATCTGGAATACCACCACAGCCATAAACAGCGCGATGGAAAGGTATATCAGAGAAGTACCTATAGTAAGGCTGCTGAGCAGTATACCTATCACAAGCACGATATACCACAGCCTTGAACAGAAGTTGGTTATGGGAACCAGCTTTGACCTCCAGATAATAGGTCCGTAGTTCTCAGCGTGCTGGCAGGCATGACCGCACTCATGTGCAGCAACGCCAATGGCAGCAACGGAGCGCTCTCCGTAGACTGCGTCCGAAAGTCTTACTACATTTGCAGTGGGATCGTAGTGATCCGTGAGCTTACCCTTTATGTGCTCCACCTTAACGTGGTAGAGGCCGTTTGAATCAAGTATGAGCCTTGCCACCTGATCGGCGGTAAGACCTCTTGAATTGCCCACCCTGCTGTACTTGCTGAAGGTGGAGCTTACGTGTATCTGCGCAAGCACGGGAAGTATCATCATAGCCAGCATGAGCAGGATATAGAGCAGATAATTTCCGCCCGTTGAGCGTGTACCGTAGCCGTAATAGCCGTAATATCTTGCGGCAGCCGTTGCCATACCGATCATATACATAGAACTTCCTCCTTATCCGAGGATCTCCCCCTCAGTGAGCTTCCTGCCCCTGAGGAAATCCTCTGTCTTCATGCGTTTCTTGCCCTCGGGCTGCACCTCGGTGAAAATGACCGCCCTGCCGTCGCCGCACTTTACCGCAAAGCGCTTCGTATCCACCACAGAGCCGTTCTCTGCGCTGTCGAAGCTGCCCTCAGCGATACATGAAGCGAAGACCTTCAGGCGCTTGCCCTCAAGCATGGTGAAGCCTGTTACGCCGCGGATGGTATTATGCACCTCCGCCGCGGTCTTTGAAAAGTCCAGAGCGCTCATCTCCTTGCGTATCATAGGAGAATAGCAGCTCAGGCTGTCGTCCTGCACCTCGGGGGAAAGGCTCCCCTTTTCCAGTGCATCTATAGTCTCTGCAAGGACCTCGCCGCCCATTGCGGAAAGTCTTGCGTACAGCTCCTCAAAGGTCTCGTTCTCGCCTATGGGAGTTGCTCTCTTTATGAGCATATCGCCCGTATCAAGTCCCTCGCTCATCTGCATCGAGGTGACGCCTGTCTCCTTCTCGCCGTTGAGGAGCACCCAGTTTATGGGAGCTGCTCCCCTGTATTTTGGCAGGAGCGAAGCGTGGATATTGATACAGCCGTATTTCGGCAGCTCAAGTATCTCCTTGGGGAGTATCTGACCGTATGCCGTTACGACTATGAGGTCGGGAGCTGTCTCCCTCAGAACCCTCATGGACTCCTCTGCGTCCTCGCCCTTTCTCAGTGACAGTGGCCGGTATACAGGTATATCGTATTCCAGAGCCGCAGCCTTAACGGGAGTAGGTATGAGCTTATAGCCCCGTCCCTTGGGCTTGTCGGGCTGGGTGAACACTGCCGCCAGCTCATGTCCGCTCTCAGCGAGAGTACGCAGACAGGGAACGGCGAAATCGGGAGTTCCCATAAATACTATCTTCATTACTTGCTCTCCTCGGGAACAAAGAATTCCTCCACTATCTCAGTGAAGATGTGACCGTCAAGGTGGTCATTCTCATGGCAGGTGCACTGTGCGCCCAGCTCGGTGAAATCACGCTCGAACCAGTTGCCGTTCCTGTCCTGAGCCTTCAGGTGGCACTTTGCAGGCCTTGTTACATATCCCCACACATTGGGGCAGGAAAGGCAGCCCTCCTGAACGCGCTGCTCTCCCTCCTTCTGACTCACCTCGGGGTTGATAGCCTCAACGATGTCGTTCTCATCAAGGTGCATGATGAATATCCTGCGGCAGACGCCTATCTGAGGAGCAGCAAGTCCCACGCCCTCAGCCTTGTTGAGAGTCTCGTGCATATCGTCCAGAAGCTGAGCCAGCTTCTCGTCAAACTTATCCACAGGCTTGCATACCTTGTGGAGTATCTCGTCTTTATCGGTTAAAATTCTTCTAAGTGCCATTCGATCATATCCTTTTGCATTTCAGACGCCCACATCGCCGTTCATATCGGCGTAGAGGGACGTATTTCTCATTTCCTTCAGTTTTGCCGACTCTGTGAGGATACCGCTTATAAATCCTCTCATCTCGGCGGTGTTCTTGCATTTCATTATAATGCGGTAGCGGTACTTCCCGTTTATCCTGCCGTAGGAGCAGCGGACAGGTCCCAGCACTCTCACGGGAGTTTTGGGCTGTATCTCCCTGAGCCTGTCGTTCATGAGCCTCAGCACAGCCTCCGCGCCCAGTCTCACGGTGATGTCCTCATTTCCTGAAAAGCAGAAAATACACATATCGCAGAGTGGCGGGAATATCATAGCGCGGCGTATGGCTATCTCCTCGTTATAGAAGCCCTTGTAGTCCTGAGCCGCCGCCAGGTTCATGATATAATGCTCGGGGATAAAGGTCTGTAGTATTGCCCTTCCCCGGCTGTCGCCGCGGCCTCCTCGTCCCACCACCTGAGTGATAAGGGAGAAGGTGCGCTCATAGCTGCGGAAGTCGCCTGCATACAGTGCCTTGTCCACAGACAGCACCCCCACCAGAGTGACATTGGGGAAATCGAGTCCCTTGCCTATCATTTGAGTGCCTATCATTATATCGTACTTCCCCTCGCGGAAGTCGGTGAAGTTCTTCTCGTAGGAATACCGGGAAAAGGTAGTATCCGCGTCCATGCGGAGCACTCTTGCCCTGGGGAAGAACATAGACAGCTCCTCCTCAAGCTTCTGTGTGCCGAAGCCCATATTTTTCAGGCGCTCCGAGCCGCAGGACGGACAAACCGTCACGGGGTCGCTGACGTAGCCGCAGTAGTGGCACATCAGCTTGTTGTTTTTCTTGTGGTAGGTCAGCGGCACCGAGCAGTTTGGGCAGTACACGGGCTGATAGCAGTCACAGCAGCTTATGATGGTGTGATAGCCTCTCCTGTTGAGCAGCAGTATTGACTGCTCGCCCTTTTTCAGATTGGCATTCAGCTCCTCAGCCAGTCTGCGGCTGAATTCCGTGCGGTTGCCCTCTCCGCGCTCAAGGTTCATATCTACTATGCTCACCTCAGGCAGGGGCGCATTGCGGTACCTTTCCTTCATCTCAAGGAGCCTGTACGCGCCCCTTTCGGCGAGGTAATAGCTCTCGATGGAAGGAGTTGCCGAAGCCAGAAGCAGTGACGCACCATGGAAGGCACAGCGCTGCTTGGCGATGTCATGAGTGGTATATCTGGGTGAGCTGTCCGACTTGTAGGAGCGCTCGCCCTCCTCGTCAATGATAATGAGTCCAATATTGTCAAGGGGCGCGAAAACGGCGCTTCTCGTGCCGATGACGATGTCCGCGTCGCCCCGTTTTATTCTCTTGTATTCGTCAAGTCTCTGTCCCAGTGACAGACCGCTGTGTATAACGGCGACTCTCTCTCCGAACATTGACCTGAAGCGTTTCAGTATCTGCGGTGTAAGCCCTATCTCGGGGATAAGAAGCATAGCCTGTCTGCCGCTTTTCACGGTATCGTCAATGAGCTTTTCAAAGACCGAGGTCTTGCCGCTTCCCGTGACGCCGTGAAGCAGGAACACCGCAGGCTTACCCGTGGTCATCTGCTCGTATACCGCGTCCCTCGCCCTCTGCTGCTCGGCAGAGAGGACAATATCCTCGGGGCGTCTCACCTCGTCGGCGAAGTCCTCCACCCTTCTCAGCACCTCCGCCTCGTACTCCTCGGCGGCGCCGTTTGCGCAGAGCCTTTTCACCACAGCCTCGGTGACGCCGCACATATATGCAGCCTCCCTGACCGCAGCTGCTCCGAACTCCGAGAGGAAGTCCGCAACAGTTTTCTGCTTGGGTGTGAGGTCAAAGTCCTCGGGTGTGCTCATATACTTATCCGTAAGGCGAACCATTCTCACTGCCGCATCGCTCACAGCCTGCCTGAACACGTTATCCGAGTCCAGGGCACCTGCGTCGCAGAGCTCGTCGGGGAGCCGCCTTCCGTTGTCTATGATATGCTTCTCCACAGCCTCGTTGAGAGCCTTGCTGCCCTCGGTGCAGGAAAGCACCTGAAGGAGCTCAGCCGCCTGAGGGCTGAGGGAAGAAATGTCCGTGAAATTCTTAACAAGCCTGAACGTCTCCTTGGCGCTGACGCTCATGGCAGGCGGAAGCATGGCTTTTACCGCATCAAAGTAAGTGCAGAAGGTCTGCTCGCGGAGATAGAAGGCAAGTCCCAGAAGCTCCTCCGAGACCACGGGAGTCTCGTCCACCAGGGAAACCAGGGACTTGAGCCCCTTCGTATCGCCCTGTGAGAGCTTCATGACCACACCTATCCTGCGTTTGTTCCCTCTGCCGAAGGGTACCAGCACCCGACAGCCGCAGGCGATAGCCGCCGCAAGCCTGTCAGGGACTGCATAGCTGAACAGCATATCGAAGGAATAGGCTGTTCCGCTGACTGCGGTCTCCGCAATAAGGGGCATTACTCGTTAGTCTGTGGAGCCGTGCTCACTATCTTGCACTTGCCGCTTGCAAGCTCCTCCACAGCGGTCTTGACGGGCTTCTCCTCGATAGTCTCATTGTTCTCGTAAAGCTCCTCGGTGATCTGTCTTGCGCGCTTCGCAACAGCGATAACGAGCGAATAGCAGCTCTCGTTCTTTGTGATGATCTGGTTTACTGCTGGTCTAAGCATTTTTCAACACCTCTTCTATAATATCGCCCGAAAATTCAGCCCTGAGCTTTTCCGCACGCATAACTGCGAAGAAATCGCTCACGGCGTCCTCAAGGGCGTCGTTGACAATGACGTAATCGTATTTGGGAGCCTGTTCTATCTCCCATGCAGCCTGTGAAACGCGCTTCTCGATGACCTCGTCGGTCTCTGTGCCGCGCTTTTTCAGTCTGCGTCTCAGCTCTGCGATCGAAGGGGGCAGAACGAAGATGAAAATAGCGTCGGGACGCTTCTCGCGGACCTTCATAGCACCCTTTGTCTCTATCTCAAGGACCACATTTAGTTCCTGCTCAAGGCGGTCATCCACCTCGCTCATGAGAGTGCCGTAGAGATTATCGCAATACTCTGCGTACTCAATGAACTTGCCCTCTGCAATTCTCTGCTCGAAATCCTCCCTTGTGAGGAAGTGATAGTTGACACCATCGACCTCGCCCTCACGGGGAGCTCTTGTAGTAGCAGAAACTGACAGCGCAAAGCTCTTGTCCTTGAACACCTCTGCCAGTATAGTGCCCTTTCCGCAGCCCGAGGGAGCGGATAATACAATAAGTCTGCCCTTATTCATCGTCGTCGGAACCTCCTGAACCGTTTATCCTTGCTGCAAGAGTCTCGGTGATAAGAGATGACAGGATTATATGACCGCTGTCCATTATCATGACGGCTCTTGTCTTTCTTCCATAGGTAGCGTCCACAGCTCTGCCGTCGTCGCGCGCCTCCTGAACAAGGCGCTTTATGGGCGCTGATTCGGGGCTTACCACGGCGACTATCCTCTCTGAGGACACCATGTTTCCATAACCTATATTTATAAGCTTCATAGCGCTTACTCTATATTCTGGATCTGCTCACGGATCTTCTCGATCTCTGCCTTCATATCAACGACTACCTTGGTGATATTCAGATCCTGAGCCTTTGAACCGATGGTATTGACCTCGCGGTTCATTTCCTGAACGATGAAGTCCAGCTTTCTTCCCACAGCCTCGTCACCTGAGATCATAGCCTCAAGCTGAGCGATATGGCTCCTGAGGCGGACGGTCTCCTCGTCAACTGCTATCTTCTCGGAGAATACGGCAGCCTCGGTGAGGACTCTCTGGTCGTCTATATCCTTGCCCTCAAGTACCTCGCTGAGCTTCTTGTAGAGCCTGTTTCTGTAGTTTTCCACGGTAAGGGGAGAAAGCTCCTCCACCTTGCCCACCATAGCGAGGATACCCTCAGCCTTTTCGGTGATGTCATTTTTCAGGCGCTCGCCCTCTACCTGACGCATTTCAACGAAGCGCTGGATAGCCTCGGAAGCCACCTTTGAGACGTCCTCCCAGACCTGCTCCTCATCGTCGGGTGTTTTCTGTATATTGAAGATATCGGGAAGCTTCATAAGCTTTGAGAGGGTGATGTCGTCCTCAACGCCGAGCTCGTCGGCAATGCTTCTCAGGGCGTTGACGTAGCCCTCTGCCGCACCCTTGTTTATAGCGATCTCAGTATCCCTGCCCTCGATATTATTTATGGTAACGGATACTTCCACCTTTCCCCTTGAGATACCGTTCTTCAGCAGAGCCTTCAGCTTTTCGTCAATATAGCTGTAGGTCCTGGGGACTCTTGAGGAATACTCGTAATATCTATGATTGACGGAGCGGATCTCCACGAGGATATCGCGTCCGTTAAGTATCTGCTGCGCTCTTCCGTAGCCTGTCATACTTCTAAGCACCTTATCGCCCGCTTTCTGAATGATATTTTTATACATAACTATGCTATTATATTATTATAACATCATTCCGCCTAAAATGCAAGCTTTTTTCGGAAAATAATGGGGACTTCTCCCCTATTGGCTGAACCAGTTCAGGTATCTTTCGTGTACTTAAATCATAGCTTAATCGTCACATTTTTAAGCACCATCCGCTTTTGACCGCGGTGCAGTCTCACTTCCGCCTGTTTTATGGCAGATACAGCAGTTCCGGCAATAAACTCGCAGTAAATTAACCAGGTTTCATTTAACCCGCTGTATTGACATATCGCACAAGCCGAACTCCGCTATATTGTAGAATTTCCCGAATTATTTGCAGTTTGTCCCATTTGCTATTACAACTATTGACTTTTCGCGCCGCCTATTGTATCATTTAAGTAGCAGTAAAGCTTTACGCTGAAAAACTGCAAGGGATATTTGATTTGGAGACTTCCTGCACTGGGTCCCCAACAACTAAATACGAACAGGAGGAAAACTATGTCTGAAAAGAACAAATTCATCAAACGTGTGGTGAGCCTTTCTGCCGCAGCACTATGTATGCTGACCTCGCTGAAGGCTGCACCGATGGCAAGCCTGACCGCCGACGCTGCCGACTATATGACAGCATTCGAGATAACCGAGAATATGCAGATCGGCTGGAATCTCGGCAACACTCTCGACGCACACGGCGGATTTGCCTCGGGGCTGGCAACCGAGACCAGCTGGGGCAACCCGAAGACCTCAAAGGCTATGATCGACGCCGTAAAGGCAAAGGGCTTCAACACCGTGAGAGTTCCCACCACATGGTACAATCACCTTGACGGCAGCGACAATATCGACCCACAGTGGATGGCAAGGGTCAAGGAGGTCGTGGACTACGGTATCAGCAACGATATGTACGTTATCCTCAATCTCCACCACGAGGACTGGATAGACCGCGGCGACCTGGGAACTGCCTACGATCAGATGAAGCCCCGCTTCATAAAGCTCTGGACCCAGATAGCCGACGCCTTCAAGGACTACGATCAGCACCTCATCTTCGAGGCTATGAACGAACCCCGTGCAAAGGGCACTTCTCACGAATGGTGGGGACCTCAGCAGAACGAGGTGGACACCATCAACAAGCTGGACGCGGATTTCGTGAACCTCATGAGAAGCTCTTCATCGGAGAACAACAAGAAGCGTCTCCTGATGGTGCCGGGCTACTGTGCCTCCGCAGATTCCACCATTTACACAAGGATCTCAGTTCCCAACGATGACCTTGTGGCAGTTTCCATACACGCCTATGTCCCCTACGACTTCACTATGAACACCGCCGTAGGCGACCACAGCACCTTCACGGACCAGTACAAAAACAGTCTCCTTGACACCCTCAACGGACTCAAGAGCACCTTCATCGACAGAGGAGTTCCTGTAGTCATCGGCGAGATGGGTACCTCAAACTTCAACAACACCGAAGCCCGCGTCAAGTGGACGGACACATACATCACCAGAGCCAAGGAGATCGGTATCCCCTGCGTACTTTGGGACAACAACGTGGTCAGCTCCTCCCAGTCAGCAGGCGAGTGCCATGGCTACCTGGACAGGAATTCCTGCACCTGGTACTCAGTTTCCGAGCCCGTGGTAAACAAGATGATGGAGGTCATCAAAAATGACTCCATTCTCTGGGCAGGCAAGCCGAAGACCACAACCACCACCACAACAACATCATCAACTACCACCACTTCCGAAACAACAACTACCATGACTACAACATCTACAACTATCACCCAGCCAATAATCACAGAGCCCATATCCGCAGGCTCGGGAATGAGAGTCTCGGGACAGCAGATACTGGACGCCAACGGCAATCCCTTTATAATGAGGGGAATAAACGTGGCTCACGCCTGGTACAAGAACAATACGGAGCAGTCCATAAAAGCAGCAGCCTCAAAGGGCACCAACACTATCCGCGTAGTCTGCGCAGACGGCGCAAAATGGGACAAGACCTCAGCCGCCGAGCTGGAACAGATAATCGGCTGGTGCCGCGAGAACAAGCAGATATGTATCCTCGAAGCCCATGACGCAACAGGCAGCGACAACGTTGCTGACATCGTAAAGGCTGCGGAATACTGGTGCGGGATGAAGGATATCCTCAACAAGAACAAGGACGTTGTTATCCTGAATATCGCCAACGAGTGGTACGGACAGTGGAACAGCGGCACCTGGGCAGAGGGCGCAAAGTCTGCCATAAAAACAGCCCGCGACGGCGGCATCGAGAACATGATAATGATAGACAGCGCAGGCTGGGGACAGTACCCCAAGTCCATCGGCGAAAAGGGTGCAGAGGTATTTGCCTCCGACCCAATGAAGAACACCGTGTTCTCCGCACATCTCTATGAGTACGCAGGCGGAAACGCTCAGCAGGTAAAGGAAAATCTTGACTCAGCCCTCAGCTGCGGAGCTCCTGTTATCGTTGGCGAATTCGGCTACAAGCACACCGACGGCGACGTGGACGAAGCGGCTATCATGAGCTACTGTGCAGAGAAGAACATGGGCTATCTCGCCTGGTCCTGGAAGGGCAACAGCAGCGGTGTTGAGTATCTCGACCTTTCAAACGACTGGGACGGCAACAGCCTTACCGAGTGGGGGCAGATATTCTTCAGTGAGATCGCAGGCAAGGCTTCACCTGCCACTAATTACAGCGGTTCGCAGCCTGCGGAAAAGCCTTTCTACGGCGACACAAACTGTGACGGAGTTGTTGAGCTGGCAGATGCCATACTCATAATGCAGAGCCTGGCAAATCCCGATAAATACGGCATACAGGGCACGGACACCAATCATCTCACCGAAAAGGGCCGCATAAACGGCGACTGTGACACCACCACAGAGGGACTTACCTCAAATGACGCGCTGGCGATACAGCTCTATCTCCTTCACCGTGCATCATCACTTCCTACGGCACTCTGATACAGAAAAACTCCCTTATGTGAATAGCATAAGGGAGTTTTTACATATAAGCATAAAAAAGCTGCACGGAAAAACCGTGCAGCTTTGATATTATCAGTAAGATCTGATTAAGCGTTGGGATCAAGTGTGGGTCTGAGGTGGAGGAGGTACTCCTGGATAAAGAGTGCATCGTTACCTGTGAGACCTGCAGTAGACTTATCAACGTCACCGTTGATCTTGCCCTGATCCTTGAGGTGCTTTTCAGCAGTGCCCTGGAGACCGTACTTGTCGGG
>JAKPUQ010000013.1 GCA_029572815.1 Bacillota bacterium
GCGAAGTCCGAGAATGAACTGCTTGCTTTCAAAAATATCTTCAATGACTGGTACGCCCGTGACTGCTCAAAGAAAATTCGTGCTGTGTTCAGGGCAAAGGGACAGTCGGGCAAGCACCTGTGTCCGCCCGTGTACGGCTACAAGAAGTCCGAAACGGATAAAAACCTGTGGGTAATTGACGAGCCTGCTGCTGAGGTGGTACGCAAGATATTCAAGCTCTGCATTGACGGCTATGGTCCGGTGCAGATAGCCCGTATCTTGACCGAACAGGGTATCCCTACGCCGACTGCCTACGCATTGTTGCAAGGTCGTGACAACGGCAGACACAATGCTAAAGCATACCGTTGGGGTGCGCAGACAATTGCCCATATTCTTGAACGCTATGAATACTGCGGTCATACTGTCAACTTCCGCACAAAGATGAAGTCCTACAAAGTGCATAAGATCGTCTACAATCCGCAGGAAGAATGGCAGATTTTCGAGAATACGCAAGAGCCTATTATCACGCAGCAGACCTTTGACTTAGTGCAGGAACTCCGCAAGCACAAGCGCAGACCGCAACGCTCTGAGGTAGTAAATCCGTTCGCAGGAATGGTGTACTGTGCCGACTGCGGAGAGAAGATGTACCTGAGCCGCCGTAAGAATGAGCGTCCCGAACAGGAGCATATGCGTTGTTCTACATACGCTAAAGAACAGGACAAATGCACTGTCCACTATATCCGCACCTGTGTTCTCAACGAAATTGTCCTCGGTGAGCTGAACAAGCTCCTTGCGATGGTGAGAGAGAACGAGGATGAGTTTATTCAGACCGCTATGAGTAATTCCGTTCAGCGCAAGTCCTCGGAGTTTACTAAGGCGAAAAAGACCTTAAAGCAGGCTGAAAAGAGAATTGCTGAACTGGACAAGCTGTTCACAAGGCTCTATGAGGATAATGTCCTCGGCAGGCTGTCGGACGAGCGTTTCACGATGTTGTCCGCAGGATATGAGGAAGAACAGGCAAAGCTGAAAGCTACCGTTGCGGAACTTACTGCCTTTGTCGAAACGGCTAAACAGAAGTCCTACGATGTGACGGCTTTTCTGAAAGTCGTACACAAGTATGAGCATATCGAAACGCTCACGCCTGAGATCATGCACGAATTGATTGATAAGATCATCGTCCACAAACCCGACAAGTCCAGTGGAAAGCGTGTGCAGGATATTGAGATACACTTCCGCTTTGATGTGGCGGTGACTACCATATCCGTAGAAACAGGTAAATATGGAAAAAAGGTCGCATAACCGATGGTGTTATGCGACTACACTAAGGGAGAAAAAACTTCTATATCACTACTGCACTTTCGCGCCGGGGTTATCGTTTCCGTAACCTTCAAGGAGGTTTACAACACCCCAAAGGGATACACCGCCGCCGATAAGGCAGATTACTGACTTGAGTACGGTGCAGGCAGTAGTAATGAAGGAAGAAGTATCAACTTCTCCTGTGCCTGCTGCGAATGCCTGTGTAGTACAGGTGCTCATCATAACGCCTGCGACAGTCGCAAACATTGTTGTCTTCTTAGCACCACGGGTGAGCTTAGAGAGCTACTTGTGCTTAGGCTGAGTGGACGCAGTTGTCTCCATTGCGGCACCATCGACCGCAGTAATATTCAGTTCGTTCATAGGTAAAAAGTCTCCCTCAAATAAAATAAAGTAGTGTCCGCAGCTTCAACCGATTCTCTCTTTTTATCTTTTTTATTCGGTTTCCTCACTGTCCGAGAATCCGACATATATCTCTGTTTCGTCGGTATCCTCAGATATTTCTGCTTCTGCATTTTCTTTTTCTGTCGCATCAGCAGTATTAACTTCCTGTCCGGTTGTCACATCAACATCAAAGCCCGTGAAGCTGTCACTTGAAGCAAGGCTCAAACGCATCCTCTTTTTTCCCTTAACGTAGTTTTCGATGTTGAACTCTTGCTTCGGATCATCATCAGAAAGCAGATGATATTGTTTGTGACGGGTAATATCATATTTGTCGCTGAAAAAGGGACGGACACCCCTTAACTGCAAAATACACTTACCGCCGTCCATGACCGCCAGTTCGTCCTGAGATTTCAGCTCTTTTCCGAGCTTCTGATAGTTCATTCCGTAGCTTTCGCTCTGTCCACGGTTCGTGGAAGTATTGAAACTATCGATAGTTTCTTTACCTAAGCTCTCCGATATTTCTTTGAGCGTGGATTTTTCCTTGCCGCCGAGGAAAAGCATCGTGTCGCAGTTGCCTTCGATAGTGTCTGCGTTATCTTTATATATAGCCTTTAGCTGGCTCTTAGCTTGCAGTATGATCGAGGCAGAGATCTCACGGCTTCGGATAGTAGCTATCAGCTTCTCAAACTGAGGTATTTCGCCTATATTGGCGAACTCATCGAGCAAACAGCGTACATGATAGTTCAGCTTTCCCCCTGGGGAATTATCCGCTTTTGTGCAAAGCAGATTAAAAAGCTGAGAATACATGATTGCTACAAGGAAGTTGAATGTAGCGTCTGTATCGGAGATGATTATGAAAAGCGCCGATAATTCGTCACCGAGCTTATCAAGGTGCAGTTCATCGAACGAAGTTATCTCCAAAACTTCATCTATTGCAAAAGGCGCTAATCTTGTCGAACAGCTAATTAAGATAGACTTAGCCGTTTTTCCTGCGGCGAGCTTATACGCCTTGAATTGTTTGAGGGCAAAAGCACCGATTCGTCTCTGCTCCTCAGACGGTCTGAATTTTTTTATTTTGTTATAGCTATCGGATAACTCGTAATCGTCAGGGAAATCATTATCGAGCCAGTGTTCAAGAAACTCAAACTGCTGATCGATAGAATTCTTGAACTCCTCATCGTCCTCACGGCACTCAGAAGCGTTTATCATTTCTATCAGCGTTTCAAAGTTTCTTTCCTCCACGGGTGACATAGTGAAGATCATAGCGATATATGCTGTATAAAGCAATTTCTCCGCTTTAACCCAAAAGTCATCGCCGGACGGCTGCTGAGAAGAAGTAGTATTCTTGATAAGAACCTCAACGAATTTGAGAATATCCTTTTCACGATTTTTCTCGCTGATGTAAGCGAAAGGATTGTAGTGCATAGACTTCGCAAAATCAATGGTGTTGAAAACCTTGATCTTGTACGGCTCATATACAGGTATGTATTTGCCGTTTTTATCCTTGATATAGTTGCCGTTAATGTCCTTGCGGTATACTATCTTTCCGTTTACACGTTTCGGGCGGCCCTGCCTGAGCATCTTTCCGCACTCGATAAGCACCGTTCCTTTCGGATCGGTAACAACATAGGAGGAGTGCATCTGCATCAGGTTCGGCTTCACGAAAAAGCGCGTCTTACCCGAACCTGAACCGCCGATAACAAGAATATTCTTGTTTCTGGCGTACTTCGGAGCTGAGGGCTTGCCCATAGTCAGAGATTCCGTTTTTGTGAGAATGACGTTGTTATCGGGATTTGAGCGATCCATATACGGATCAATATCCTTTTCACCGCCCCATACGGCAGAGCCGTATTCTTCACCCTGACGGAATTTCTTCTTATTTTTCGACTTGACATAGAGAACGAGTCTCATTACACACGCAAGAACCAAGCCGAAAAGAAGATCAAACGGGTGTAAACTGGGGAAGATGCGTGAAAACGCCACACCGAGATTGCTCATAAAGGGCAGGACTTTCTCCTGAAAGCCGTTTCCCTCAGCGGTACGGTACGCAAAGCCGATAAGGTTGCCCACATAAGAGAAAGCTATATAGGGAACAGCCTTGATTATCAGCTTTTTGAGCTTTCTGGTGTCAAGCTGCAATATGCAGTCTTATCCTTTCTCACAGTATCGGCATCAAAAACTGCCGTAATAATATCATCGCCCCTAGCCCATGGAACGGGTGCGGACTTGAAATAGTCATAGATCAACGTCTGTTCTCCCTTGTTTTCTCTCTCTGTTTGTGTTTACGGCGAGGCTGACTTGTTACACGGGACGCTTCTTTCTTCATCATTTCCCGTGTGATCTCACCACGCTGTTGATTTTTGCCCCGGCTCTTATCCGCATACTCGGTAAATGCTCTCTTGAAATCCTCTGTTTTAGCAGCGGAAAAGAAAACATGATAGGTAGGCGGAGAAGTGCTTTTATCTCTTTTTAGGGCGAAGTCAATGTCATACTTCCTTGCGGTATTCAGGAAATCACCGATATTGCTGTCATTTACCTCAATGCTGTCGAGCTTCGACGGAGACTTAGCCTGCAACTGCTTGTAGGTCATACGTCCCTTTTTCTCAGCCTTGCCCGACAAAAACTCCTGCATTGCCGATCTGAGAACATCTGATGTGATTTTCTCAGTTTTCATAGACAGGTCAATCGTTTTCTTCGCAGCACTTTCAAAATCCGAAGGCATCAGTCATCACCGCCTTCATCTGCTGACTTGACCTTGTAGGAGTCAAATGCTCTTGTTTCAAGCCAACTGATAAGATCGTCCTTTGCCTTCATAGCTGACTCCTCATCGGGATAGCTGCCGAGCAGAATGGAGCCTGTCTTCTCGTCCATATCCGTTACGCCAACAAGACTGAACCCGACAAGGTTCTCGTTGTCATCGTAATCGGGATCAACAAAGACAGCGAGGAGCTTCTCAAAGTTGATAATCGTGCGGTTCTGCGTGATAATTGTCTGAGCCATTGTTCTCACCTCTCTCTGTAAAGCTCTTGGAGCTTGTTGTGGTATTCTTCTTGAAGCTCGTCAAAAGAAGAAAATACGGTGTCAAGCGTTTTTCTGTCTATCTTGTCACCGAGCATATCCATGACGATTGCTTCAAATTCGCCGTGAAAGCTGTAAAACAGCTCATCGGCAGCCCTTCAAGCGGCATTGACCGCTGTTTCAGATGCAGCCATAGACACCACCTCCTTCGGGACGGTCAAATACCGCCGAATGTAGTTTTTATATCATAATCAATTGCTCTTGCTTCATCGTTCATTGTAAATTCCTTGCTGTATGCCTGATTGAAAAGAACCGAGAAGAAATAACTGTCTCTGTATCTTACATCGAAGTTCTGGCGAGTAATCTCCAGCGCTTTTTCAATGCACTCCCTGTCAACCTCAAGCATGACAGTGGCGATTTCTTTACGGGTATATTCTTCACCGAGGATAGTCTGATGCGGTATTTTTGAGCATATTCCTCTGACGATAAGTCTGACGATCTTATCAAGCTCCTTAACGGTCATATAGCCTTTTCCAAACAGCATGATCCATTCAGCGAATTCGTCATATTCTATATTTTTTCTTACCTGAGCTTCTGCTTTTGCTTTGTCAGCCATCAATCCATCAATCCAGTCCTCAGAATCGCTGTATGTTGTTTTTTCAACATTTTCTTCGCAGGAGAGGGATTGATTGATAGATACTTCATCAAAACATATTTTCTTTTTTTGTATTTTGTCTTTAGTATTATATTGATGTCGATTTTCTATCGACAGATTTTCTACCCCTTGCTTTTCTTCCTCTTGAATTTCTGCCTCTTGTGAACATACCCCTTGACGGGCATATTTTTTGGAGACTGCCTTATTTTTTCTGGCATCTCCTGTTGAAAGTTCTGTTTTAATCTCTTTAGGAACATCTGTTTCTGAAAACTCAAAAAAAGTCGTAAACATACTCAAAGCGACCGCTTTCAGTCTCGTTGGGCTTTAAGCGTGTCATTTTGAGATAGCCCCATTTCTTCAGTTCCTTCAGAGCTGACTTTATAACTGTTCTGCCATCTTTGCATATAGCTGTCAGT
>JAKPUQ010000014.1 GCA_029572815.1 Bacillota bacterium
TTCGTATTATAGTGGCAACTATCATCCGCTCAACCAGGGGACGCCTTCTCTTACAAGGCGTCCCCTCTCCAAAAACAGTCCACCGGACTGTTTTTGGATTCACCCCTTGCGAGGCGCCTGACGTAATAAGGGGCTCTGCCCCTTGAACCCCACCAGAGGCGCTGCCTCTGGACTCTGCCAAAGGAACACAGTCCCTTTGGAATCCCATTCATAGTTGCCGCAAGGTATTACGCTAAATTATGATTTATCAAATCAACAAAAATGCCCCTGAGCACTTCGTAATGCTCGGGGGCAGATCTTTTATGTGGATATCTGTCTTGTTTACGCGGGTGGCTGCGCTCAGATATAGTACATGGGAGCCTCTGACTCCGCATTCTGTATCTCACTGAACCTGTCCGTTATCTCTCTCAGGGTGAGCTTTGCGGAGAAGTTCTGCATATAGTGGGTGACGGGTTCCCACAGGCACTGTGATATTGCCGTATTTGCGGCGGAGTCCAGTTTCTCGCTGAATATGCTGTGTGAGAGAATGGTGTTGTCGAGAGCGTCCACTATCTCCTTCAGAGTTATATCTGCGGAGGGACGAGCGAGAACATATCCGCCGCTTGCGCCCTTGACGCTGTTGATAATATGGCTCTGTCTGAGGTGGGGGAGTATCTGCTCCAGGTACTTCGCCGAGATATTGTTCCTTTCGGAAATAGCCGCGACCTTGACGATGTCTCCCTTAGCGGAGTTCACGGCAATATCAACGAGAGCGATTATGCCGCATTCGACCTTGGTGGATATTTTCATACATATCATCTCCTCATATCTCATATAAATCCTATTGATATACTAAGTATAACATATAAAAGTATTTTTTGCAAGCCTGTTTGTTATAGATAAAACTTATACCGGCACATATGTCAACCAAAACCGCAAAAACAGGTTGACAAACGCAGCTGACAGTGCTATAATAGCCTTAACATCAACATACAGAGGTGCATTATGAAAACAAGAGACCTTATACTAATTTCCCTGTTCACGGCGCTTACCGCCGTGGGCGCGTTCATCCGCATACCTGTACCCGTTTGTCCCTTTACGCTCCAGCTTCTTTTCACCACCATGGCAGGACTGCTCCTCGGCGCGAGAAAGGGCGCGGTTGCCGTGCTCAGCTATGTCCTTCTCGGACTTGCGGGACTTCCCGTGTTCACGGGGGGCGGCGGTATCAGCTACGTTTTCCAGCCCACCTTCGGCTACCTCATCGGCTTTATAGCAGGAGCCTTCATAACAGGTGCAATTGCACACAGTGGCGCTCCTACCATGAAACGTCTGCTGACAGGCTGCTTTCTGGGACTTGCGGTGGTCTACGCTCTGGGTATGCTGTATTACTGGCTCATAAGCCGCTTCTGGCTGGGAGAACCCATAGGTATTGCCCCGCTTTTCCTATACTGCTTCGTACTGGCAGTTCCCGGGGATATATGCCTGTGCATACTGGCTTCCGTACTGGGGAAGAAGCTTCTTCCCGTAATCAATAAACAAAGCGTAAGGAGCGTGTAAACATGGACTTTCTTAAACTTGCAGACGAAATAATCAGCGGCAGACGCCTTGGCAGACAGGACAACACCTCCGCCTTCATCACCGCAGACCTTGACGAGCTTCTTGAGGGAGCAGACCGTATCCGAAAGACGCTCTGCGGCGACCATATCGACCTTTGCAGCATCATCAACGGCAGGAGCGGCAGATGCCCGGAAAACTGCAAATTCTGCGCCCAGTCTGCCCACAACTGCACAGGCGTGGACGAGTACGGCTTTCTCGATGAGGAGGCTATACTGGACGAGTGCCGCCACAACGCCGAAAAGGGTGTCCACCGATTCTCCATAGTCACCGCAGGCAGAACTCTAAGCGGAGCGGACTTTGACAAGGCGGTCTCAGCTTACAGCCGCATGAACGAAAGCGTGGACATAGAGCTCTGCGGCTCCCACGGACTGCTGACCGATGAGCAGTTCCGCAGACTGAAGGCGGCAGGCGTGAAGCGCTATCACTGCAATATCGAGACCTCGCGCTGCAACTTCCCAAATATCTGCACCACTCACAGCTTCGACGAGAAGACAGCCTGCATAAAACGTGCTCAGGCGGCAGGGCTTCAGGTCTGTTCGGGTGGTATAATCGGCATGGGCGAAATCTGGGAGGACAGAGTGGATATGGCTCTGACCCTTGCGGAGCTCGGCGTGGATTCGGTGCCCATTAACTCCCTGATCCCCATCAAGGGCACTCCCCTCGAGGAGCTGACACCCATCTCCGAGGAGGATATCCTCAGGACTGTGGCGATATTCAGGTACATTCTCCCCACAGCTGATATAAGGCTGGCAGCAGGCAGGAACCTCATGGAGGGCTGCGGCAGGAAAGCCTTTCTCTCGGGAGCAAATTCAACTATCACAGGCGATATGCTCACCACCTCGGGCAACGGTATCGCGGACGATACCGCTATGTTCAGAGGTATGGGCTTTGACATAGAAAGGAGACAGAAATGAGCAGAGGAATTTTTGTGACAGGTACGGGTACGGACATCGGAAAGACCTATATTACAGGGCTTATACTGAAAAAGCTCCGTGAAGCAGGAGTATCGGCGGCTTACTTCAAGGCGGCTGTCAGCGGCAATGAAAGGGGAGCGGACGGCGCTCTCATTCCCGGAGACCCCCTCCATGTAAAGACAGTCTCGGGCATTGAACAGCCCCTGGAGGAGATGTGTCCCTACGTCTATGAAAATGCGGTGTCACCTCATCTTGCCGCGAGAATTGAGGGCTCCCCTGTAGAGCCTGACGTAATAAAGAGCCGTTTTGCCGGCCTTTGCAGCCGATACGACTTCATCACCATAGAGGGCAGCGGCGGCATCATCTGTCCCATACGCTGGGACGGTAAGAAGATACTCCTTGAGGACATTATCAAGTCTCTGGGACTGGACTGCATCATCGTTGCAGATGCGGGTCTGGGCACTATCAACAGCGTTGTCCTCACCTGCGAATACATGAAAAACCGCGGCATTGCTGTAAAGGGCATAATCTTCAACAACTGGCAGGGCGGCATTATGGAGGAGGATAACCGCAGTATGTGTCAGCAGCTCACAAGTGTTCCCGTTATTGCCTGCGTGGAGCGGGGAGCTGCCGACCTTGATATAAGTGCAGACGAGCTTACAAAGCTTTACGGAGGTGTGTGACATGATATGGTATCCCTATGCACAGATGAAGACACTTGACCCGCCAATAAAGCTCTCTCGCGCCGAGGGAGTCCACCTGTACACCGAGGACGGTCTTGACCTTATCGACTCCGTTTCCTCCTGGTGGAGCGTTATCCACGGCTACAACCACCCCGAGATGAATGCAGCTATCAGCGGTCAGCTGGAAAAGTTCGCTCATGTCATGCTGGGCGGTATCACTCACGAGCCTGTGCAGCGGCTCTCCGCCAAGCTGGAGGAATGGCTGCCCGGGGACCTCAACTACTGCTTCTTCTCCGACTCGGGAAGCGTGGCGGTGGAGGTGGCTCTGAAAATGGCTCTCCAGTTCAACACCAACCGGGGCTCAGAGCGTGACACAGTCCTCGCCCTTGAACACGCCTATCACGGCGACACCTTCAAGGCTATGGAGGTGGGGGACGATGAGGACTATCACTTCGCCTTCGGAAGCTCCAACGAGAAGAAAAAGGGAGTTATCCATATCCCCACGGAGCTGCCCGCTCTGGAAAAGGCTTTCGCGGACTGCGGAGAAAGGCTGACCTGCTTTATCGTGGAGCCCCTTTTGCAGGGCGCAGGGGGGCATGAGGATGTACGATGTGTCATTCCTCCAAAGAGCCCGTCAGCTCTGTGACGAGTACGATGTGCTGCTCATCTTTGACGAGGTGGCAACAGGCTTCGGACGCACGGGCAACCGCTTCGTAGCAGACCTTGTAACTCCCGATATACTGGTGCTGGGAAAGGCTCTCACCGGAGGATATATCGGTCATGCGGTCACCGTCGCCAACACAAGGGTGTGGGAAGGCTTTTACAGTGACGACCCCACTCACGCTCTCATGCACGGTCCCACATTCATGGGAAATGCTCTTGCCTGCTGTGCGGCTCTCAAGTCCATAGAGCTCTTTGAAAAGGGGGACTATATGGCGAAGATACACCGTATCGAGGAGATAACACGCCGCGAGATGGAAGGCTTCTCCGACCCGAGAGTGAAGGAGGTACGCATAATGGGCGGCTGCGTCTGCATAGAGGTGTACAACGGCGCAGACATCGAGGGCTTCCGCAGATTTGCCCGTGAAAGGGGAGTGTTCAGCAGGACATTCCTGAAATATATGTACGCCATGGTACCCTACGTCATCGAGGAGTGGGAGCTGGTAAAGATACACACCGTTATGAAAGAATGGTTCGCAAGATAAATGAAAAGACCCGTAAACGGCTCATTACCGCTTACGGGTCATATTTTTATCCGAAGAAATGGTCCTCCAACATAAGGCAGAGGCAGTGGTATACAGGGAGATGGAGCTCCTGAATCATGTATGTCTCGGTCTGTGGCACCTTTATGCACACATCGGAAAGCGTCGCAAGACGGCTGTCCTTTGCGCCTGTGAGACCTATCACCTTCATGCCCTTAGCCTTTGCGACTGTGGCTGCGTAGAGCACGTTTTTGCTGTTCCCTGAGGTGGAAATGCCCAGCAGCACGTCACCCTCATTGCCATAGCCGTTTACCTGCTGTGCAAAGCAGAGCAGGGGCTCGCAGTCATTCATATAGGCGGTGGTTAGTGCAGGGTGTCTGTCAAGGGCTATGGCAGGCAGTGCGCCCTGCAAATTCTCAGCCAGTACGGCTCCCAGCCCGGGCTCGGCAGCGGTGAGCTTGTCCGCGAATGCTTTGTCCACCTTTCTGGGCAGTTTGAAGCCCTTCATAAGCTCTCCTGCGATGTGCTCTGCGTCTGCGGCAGAGCCGCCGTTTCCGCATATAAGGAGCTTTCCGCCCCTGCCGTAGCTCTCCTCCATAAGGGAATAAGCCGCGATGATACTGTCCTTTGCGCTTTCAAGGGAGGGATATCTCTCCACAAGAAGCTCTATGTGCTTCATAAGCTTTTCGTCCATTATTTTTCTCCTTCTTCCGCAGCGAACCTCTCCGCAAATGCGAGAAGGCTGTCCACGGTCATATCCTGTCCGAAGTCTCCCTCACCGATGAGGGCTGTGCGGCAGCCTGCCGCCTTGCCTGCCAGGATATCGTTCTCGCCGTCGCCAACCATCCATGAGCGTGAAAGGTCTATATTAAGCTCCTCAGCTGCCTTCAGCAGCATACCTGCCTTTGGCTTGCGGCAGTCACAGTCAAATTTCAGCTCTGGTACCTCTCCCTCATAGCCCTTGTGGGGGTGGTGGGGACAGAAGTAGATGCCGTCCAGATAAGCGCCCTCCTGTCCGAGGAGAGTCTCCATCTTGTTGTGAATCTCCGACAGCTCCCCGAAGGTCACCTCGCCCCGTGCGATAACGGGCTGATTGGTGGCGACTATTGCAAGGCTGCCCGAACCGTTTATGAGCTTTACAGCCTGTGCAGCGCCCTCCTCCAGCTCGAAGTCGTCTATATCACGGAGAAATCCCACATATTTATTGATAGTGCCGTCACGGTCGAGGAATACCGCTCTCTGCCTGTGTTTGAGGTTACGGGCAGTCACCCTGCCTGCGGCGAAATCCGCGCATACCGCCTCATAGCGGTCGGGAGTTCCCATATCCTTGACGTACTCGGGGCTGTCATAGCAGAACATCTTTCCGCTTCCGCAGAGGGGCTTGAGTATCTGCCTGTCAAGGTCAGCCTTTACGGTCTTTCCGTCTTTTTCGCAGCCCACTTCATCGGCGCTTATGCCGCACATATCCAGTACCTTTGGCGACAGCACATGAAGTCCCGCATTGACTCTGTTCCTGTACCACTGAGGACGGACATCCTCCTTGGTGAGCCAGCGCTCCACCGCGCCGTTTTCGTCCGCGATGAGTACACCGCTGTCATAGGGGTGGCTGTTGGGGTGGGTAAAGAGTGTGACAAGTCCGCCCTTTTCCCTGTGGTAAGCCACAAAGCGGTTGAAGTCGATATCGAACACCGCGTCAGCATTGAGCAGGAGGAAGTCCTCCGTGAGCTCGCTGCGGAGCTTCAGCAGCGCACCTGCATTGCCAAGAGGCTGCTCCTCCAGATAGTAGCTTATATTCACGCCGAAGCCGCTTCCGTCGCCGAAGTAGTTCATTATATGCTCGGCAAGATGTGACACCGTAATGATGATGTCGGCGAAGCCCTGGCTGCGGAGGCACTCTATCTCGTGCTCCAGCACGGGCTTGCCCTGAATGCGTATCATGGGCTTGGGTATATCTGAGGCGACTGAGCTTATTCGCGTGCCCTTGCCGCCTGCCATAATAACTGTTTTCATATCACTCATCCACCCTCGGCTCGTAGGTCTCGGGTGTGTAGTGTATCACCTGAGTACCGCTGTTTTCAAACTCAAAGGGAATGTACATCAGGTCCTTCATAGCCTCCCTGACTCTCTTGCGGTCCTCGGGGCGCACATAGAACACCAGGAATCCGCCTCCGCCTGCGCCCAGGAGCTTTCCGCCGAGAGCTCCTGCCGCAGTACCTCTTTCATAGAGGGCGTCGATGCTGTCGGTGCTGACTGCTGAACCTGTCTGGCGCTTCAGCTTCCAGGTGTGGTCGAGGAGCCTTCCGAAGTCATCAAGGTCTGCATTGCGGTCTGTGAGCACCTTCTCGGCATCATCAACAAGTCGGTACATCTCCATGAGCTGAGCAGTCTTGTCGGCGGCTCCCAGGTTGTTTGCCTGCTGGACTGCCGCGGAAAAACGGGTGAAACCCGTGAAGAACATCATGAGGCTGTCATTGAGCTGCTTCTTTCTCTCGGGACTGATGATAACGGGAAGCACCTCATAGCCGTCGGCATTGAAGTTTATCCTGTTGAAGCCGCCGAAGGATGCAGCTATCTGATCCTGCCAGCCTCCTGCCTCGTCACAGAGGACTCTCTCCAGGTGGATAGCCTCGTCCGCAAGCTTTCTCTTGTCGGCATATCTGCCCTTGAGGGCGTAGAAGGCGTTGAGCATACCAACTGCGAAAGAGGAGCTTGTTCCCAGACCGGACCTTGCGGGGAGGTCAGCTTCGTAGGTGAGCCTTATCTCGTGCATATCCAGCATCTTCATGGCGTTCCTGATAGCAGGGTGAGCGATGGACTCAACGTCGGTGACGCGCTCGGTGGTGGAGTAGGAAAGCTCCGTGCTGTAGTCGAAAAATCTTGGGAGATGTCTCACGTTGACGTAGCAGTACTTATCAAAAGTCGTGGAAAGAACTGCGCCGCCGTGCTCTCTGAAGAAGCTCTCCATATCTGTTCCGCCGCCGAAAAATGACATACGGAAGGGGGTTTTTGTAATAATCAATCCTATTGCCTCCAGTCTGACAGGTGCGGCATTGGCTGCCGCTTATCTTATCCTCCGCAGTTCGGGAGGAGGGGATATCTTTATATTTGCGTAGTTACATTACATTATAACATAAAAGTTTGATAATAGCAAGAGGCGCGGTATTAAAGTTGCTGTTATATGATACTTCGCCGCGAAAAAGGCTGTGTTAAGGCTTACTAATCATAACAGGTTGCAATTATAATGGCACTGTGGTATAATAGGTGTATCTTTTAATTCGAGGTGCTAAACTATGAAAAAAGCAACGTAAATATTCTCTGCTGCCCTTGCAGCCCTTATGTTATGCAGCTGCTCGGCATCAAAGAACCCCAATACTAACAACAGTACATCATCAGCAGGCACTCTTCCCGTTCTCTCCATAGAGACAGTCAGCAAGGCTGAGAACGTCATGGACTTCGTAACAGAGCCTGTTGCGGGGCACGTTTCCCAGCTCATCGCCTCATGGACTCCCGGCTATAAGATACCTCCCGAGCCCTATTATGAGGACTGCCTTATCACCCTCAGGGATACCGACGGAAGTACCCTTCTTGACTCCTCGGAGGGCAGGGTGAAGGTGCGAGGAAACTGGACCACAACCTACGACAAGAAGCCTCTCAGGATAAAATTCACGGAAAAGCAGAGCCTTCTCGGTCTCAATGACGGGGCTGAGCAGCGCAACTGGCTGCTGCTGGCTGAGTACAAGGACGCCTCCATGCTCAGGAACAGGGCTGCCCTCTATGCCTCACGGGAGATAATGAAGGAGGATGGCCTTTTCGCTGCGGACTCACAGCTTGTTTCCGTGGAGATAAACGGCGAGTACTACGGCGTGTACCTGCTCTCGGATATGCAGCAGGTAAGCTCCCACAGAGTCAATATCACCGAGCCCGAAACAGGCTACACAGGAACGGATATCGGCTATTTCATGGAGTATGACGGCTATTTCTACAACGAGGACGAGCTTCACGGCTTCCCTCTGGACTTTGCGGACAATGCTCCCCTCACTCCCTTTGACGGCGAGGGCGGCGGCGGAAGGACTATTGATCCGCTTCCCAAGGACGAATATGACCCCAAGCCCTTTATGGGCATGACTATCAAGAGCACTGTCAACTCCGCAGAGCAGCATGACTTTATTGAGAATTACGTCAACAATGTCTACAAGATAATGTATGAGGCTGCCTACAACGACAAGGCTTATGTCTTTGACGGCAAATACAAGACTCTCTCTTGCGAGCAATATCACTCCTCAGCAGGCAGTTGAGAACGTGGTGGACGTTGACTCGCTGGCGGATATGTACATCATCAGCGAGCTGACCTGCGACGCGGATATTTACTGGTCAAGCTTCTATATTGACGCCGACTTCGGCGCAGAGGGCAGCAAAAAGCTCCGCTTTGAAGCTCCCTGGGACTTCGATTCCGCTATGGGCAACAAGAACAGATGTATCGACGGAACAGGCTTCTATGCCGCAAATATAGTTCCCGACGTGGACGGAGGTCCTGAGGAGAACGGCGCTTACTACACCATCAATCCCTGGCTGGCTGTCATCGCCAATGAGGACTGGTACCAGGACATCGTAAAGCAGAAGTGGACAAAAGCCTATGACAGCGGCGTCTTTGAGCGCACCTGCCAGCTTGTCACCGACGAGAGCAGCAAGTATCAGGGCGATTTCACAAAGAACTATGATAAGTGGAACAATATAATCAATAATGATATCTTTGCTGCTGAGCTCTCCGCTCCTGCAAAGGAGTGCACCAACCAGGCGGAGGCTGCTGCCTTCCTGCACGACTGGCTTGAAAAGAGAGTGGAATTCCTCAACAGCCAGTGGCATACCAACTGAACAAGCTTTTCACGGACACCTCTGCCATCCGCGGCAGGGGTGTCTTTTTATCTGCTTATGAAAAAAGTACCGCTCACAGAGCGATACTCAGATCATTGCTTATGCTTTGGTGATAACGGCGACTGCGCAGGGCATACGTCCCTCTATGACGAAGAACTCCGTATCAGCATAGCCTGCTTTCGCGAAAAATCTCTTGTAGGACTCAAGGTCGAACTGCCGCTTGAAATCCGCGCCCAGTCTGCCTATTATCCCTGCCATGAGACCTGCGCTTTTGTTGGAGCGGTTGATGTAGGTGGGGATAATGACCCTGCCGCCCTTTCTGCACACCCTGTAAAGCTCCTTAACTGCAGCTTCGGGATCGTCAAGGAGGTGTATGACATTGCCTGCAACTACCTTGTCAAAGCTCTCGTCCTTCCATTTAAGGGCGGTCATGTCAACGCGGCGAAGCTTAACGTTGGAGAAGTCCTTGCACTTTTTCCCGGTCTGCCTCAGCATACCCACGGAGAAGTCTGTGGCGATGATACCCTTGCAGGCAGGTGCCAGATGACGGGTGATAGCTCCCGTACCGCAGGCGCACTCAAGTACAAGGTCGGTTTTGTCTATATATCGGGCAACTCTGACGCCGAGGGCTTTGTAGTTCTTGCCGTTGTAGATATTCTCGAATAAGTCGTAAAGACCTGAAATTCTGTCCCAGAACATGGCAGTTCCTCCTTTTATTGTTTGTAAGTATAGTATAACACAAATGCTGAGAAAAATCAATATTGCAGGAGACTTGACAATTCCTTAGATATGCTTTATAATAAAAGGAACGTAAGTTCTTTTTTGAGGAGGGATATCATGCACGATATATGGAACCCATGGCATGGCTGCACAAAGGTCAGCGAGGGCTGCGCGAACTGCTATATGTACTTTCTGGACAGGCTCCGCGACCAGGACGGCTCGAAGATATACCGCACAAAGGCGGGGTTCCGCTATCCTCTCTCAAAGGACAGGAACGGCAATTACAAAATAAAAAGCGGCGAGACGATAAGGGTCTGCATGACCTCTGACTTCTTCCTTGAGGAAGCCGATGAGTGGCGCAGCGAGGCGTGGGATATCATGAAGATACGCAGTGATGTGGTGTTCTTCCTGCTTACCAAGCGTCCCGAAAGGGTGGAGAAGTGCCTGCCGAAGGACTGGGGCGATGGCTGGGACAACATTTTCTTCAACGTGACCGCCGAGAACCAGCGCCGTGCCGATGAGCGCATACCCATACTCCTTGACCTGCCCTTCAGACATAAAGGAGTCATGTGTGCACCATTCATAGGACAGGTCAGCATAAGGAAATATCTGGAAACGGGACAGATAGAGCAGGTGCTCTGCGACGGCGAGAACTACGACGGTGCCCGTCCCTGTGACTTTGAGTGGGTGAAGCTGCTGCGGCAGGAGTGCCTGGACAATAACGTGACCTTTGTGTTCTGCGGAACGGGCAGAAGGTTCATCAAGGACGGCAGACTCTACCGTATAGAGGGCAGCGGTCTCTCAAGCATACAGGCGTATAAATCGGGTATGAGCTTCAGGGGAAAGCCTGTGAGATTTGATCTCTATGACAGCCTTGGCTATCCTCTCAGGGACGAGGACAGATACGTCCCCTATTTCGGGGAGAGGTGCAATACCTGCGGAATGAGGCTTAGCTGCAACGGCTGCAGCAGGTGCGGAAAGTGTGACTCATCCCAAGAGACATTATAGTGTCCGTTCGTCCGTTCCTTTCTTCACTCATTCATTCATTCTTTCTTTGTTTCTTCCTTCCCTTGTCCCTTGAATGGAGCAGGTCAGGAAGAGACGAAGGAACGAACGGACGGAAGAAAGAAGCAAGGGAAGGAAGAGACAATGTTGTTTGTTGTCTCTTCCTTTTCATTTTATCAGCTGAGAAAAAGCTGTTTTCCTTGGTTTACCCTCTTGAATTACAGGGGATAACGTGGTATAATAATATTGTGTTTGTTTTATCTAACTATGTTAGCTAATACAAATATCATTTGAAACCATAAATTTATGCAAAATCCATAAACGGAGGAAAAGAGATGGAAGCTGAATATAAAAACTGGGTGCCGAACGGCATGGTGGCGGCTCTGACTGCGGGGACTGTTCTTCTTGCGGCAGGAACTGCGGCGGCGGTCATTTGCGGAGACAAGCTGTCACCTGCGGCTAAGACTGTGGTCACGGGAGCCCTCGGTGCAGGCACTGCCGTATGCGGAGTTATGGCTGCCTGGAGCATTTATGCTCACGGCAAGTTCTCATATAACGGCTCAAGAAAGCTGTCAAAGCAGATAGTTGAGGGCACCGCAAGGTACATAGACCTTCCCAAGGGAGGCGTGGGACTTGATGTGGGCTGCGGAAGCGGTGCTCTCACCATTGCCTGCGCAAAGCGCAACCCTCAGGGCAGAATGATAGGCGTTGACCGCTGGGGCAGGGAGTATGCCTCCTTCAATCAGCAGCTATGCGAGAACAACGCCGACGCCGAGTGTGTCAGCAACACGGAGTTCTATCAGGGCGACGCCACTTCTCTTGACTTCCCCGATGAGAGCTTCGACTCCGTCACCAGCAACTACGTCTACCATAATATCACAGGTGCGGACAAGCAGCAGCTTCTCAGGGAGACCCTGCGCGTACTGAAAAAGGGCGGCACCTTCACTATTCACGATATTATGTCAGAGTCCAGATACGGCGATATGGAGCGCTTTGCAGAGGAGCTCCGCAGCGAGGGCTACGAGTATGTTGAGCTCATAGACACCACCGACGGCACCTTCATGACAGGCTTTGAGGCTGCAACTCTGGGACTTGGCGGCTCAAAGCTCCTCATCGGCAAGAAGTAACGGCTCAGTCATGGACATACAGAAAAGAGGTGGAAAGCTTGACCGTTTATGAGCTGTTTTCGGGAGTAAGTCTCATATATCATGATATTTTCAGCATTGGCGGCGCAGCTTCACCGCCTGTTACGGGTGACTTCCTTGAGGTCAGCTTCTGCTGCGGCGGCAGGAGCGAATACCGCGGGTCACAGCACTGCTATTATCTATCCGCAGATGAGTACATGATGCGCAGATGCAGCCCCGATGATACGGGAGCAAGATACCCCACGGGACAATACAGCGGAGTTACTCTGCTGGCGGATATGAATGGGGACATGAAGGAGCTTTCACAGCTCCTTGACGGTGCGGAGAGAGTGCCTGCCCTGCTGGCAGAAAGGCTGAGGGGAGCACTGTACCTGAACGGTACCCCCGACATCGCTGTACATATATTCAAGGAGCTGTGGGACCTGCGGGAAAAGGCTTCCGCAGGTCTCATGAGGATAAAGGCGGTAGAGCTGCTCATGGCTCTGGGTGACATTGATATGAATACCTCTCAGGCAAGGGAGCACAGCATCACCGACGAACAGATGAAGGTGGCGGATAAGGTCTGCACCTTCGCCTGCGCAAATTTAAATGAACATTACACCATTGCTCAGCTGGCGGAGATGATGAGAGTCTCACAGACCAAGCTGAAGTACTGCTTCCGCATGGTCTACGGCTGTTCGCTGTACGCCTATCTGAGACGTCAGAAGATGTATGCCGCTGCGGAGCTCCTCCGCACCACCGACAGGAATATCCTTGACATTGCGGTGGACTGCGGCTATGACAACGGCAGCAAGTTCGCAAAGGCGTTCCGTGACGTTATGGGGAGAAGTCCCCGTGACTACAGGAAATATTCAGGTGTCCGAATGGAGCATTTCACGGCTGAAAGGACTGCGGCTCCCGTATAACAGGGGATATCCGCGGATAGGGCGGTATAACTTTTTTAACTGTTCGGAGCGGAAAGAAAGCCCTCAGATGTTGTAGAATTAAATCATGGAAGGGCGGAAAAAGTCCTTACCGATACCAATAATTCGAGGTGATATTGATGGCAGGTATATCATGGTCAAAGCTCGGTCTGTTTGCAGGCGGCGTGCTCTTCGGCACAGCAGGTGTCAAGGTATTATCCAGCAAGGATGCCAAGAAGTGCTACACCAACGCAACTGCGGCTGTACTCCGCGCTAAGGAAAGCGTAATGGAAACTGTTACCACAGTCCGTGAGAACTGCGACGATATCCTTGCAGACGCTAAGGAGATAAACGAAAAGCGTGCTGCGGAGGAGGAAGCAGCCCTCATTGAGGACGCTTGCGAGGAAGCTGAGAAAAAACCGAGAATGCAGCTGAGGAGCTGTAAGGAATGACAGACCGCCAAGGCGGTCTGTTTCTGTATAAGGACGGAGGAATAGATATGAAATGCACTGTACTGCATGAATCAAAGGGACGTATCAGGGTGCATATCTGTCGGAGCAGAATGACGCTCAGACAGGCTGATATAGCTGAATACAGCCTTGCCGCCCTCAGCGGCGTCAGGGACGTGAAGGTCTTTGACAGGACCTGTGATATTATTATCAGCTATGAATGTCCCAGAGGGGCTGTCATAAAGGCTCTTTCGGAGCTGTCTCTTGATGACGAAAGGGCTGCGGAAATGGTTCCCGAGCATACGGGCAGGGAGCTCAACCGCGAATATGAGGAGAAGCTGGTTTCCGCAGTAACACACAGGCTCCTGCACAAGCTTCTGCTGCCTGCACCCATAAGAAGGATAATATCCATCATAAGAGCTGTAAAGTACATAGCGAGGGGCATAAAATGCTTGCTTCACGGAAAGATAGAGGTGGCTGTACTTGACGCCACGGCAATAGGCGTTTCCCTGCTGAGGGGAGACTACAACACCGCAGGCTCAGTAATGTTCCTGCTGAAGGTGGGCGATATTCTTGACGAATGGACACACAAGCGCTCCGTGGACGACCTTGCGCGAACTATGTCCCTGGGAGTCGAGCAGGTATGGCTGAAGACCTCCGAGGGGCATGAAGTGCTTGTGCCCGTGTCCGAGGTCCGCAGGGGAGATATGGTAGTAGTCCGCACAGGCTCCATGATACCCCCTTGACGGCAAGGTCACCGCAGGGGACGCCATGGTGAACCAGGCTTCAATGACGGGAGAATCCGTACCCGTTCACAAGAGCGAGGGCTCATACGTCTATGCAGGAACTGTTGTTGAGGACGGCGAGTGTACTGTCTGCGTTGAGAGCACAGCAGGCGGCGGTCGCTATGACCGTATCGTGAAGATGATAGAGGAGTCGGAAAAGCTGAAATCAACAGCTGAGAACAAGGCTGCTCATCTTGCGGACAAGCTGGTGCCCTGGAGCCTGGGAGGAACTATCCTCACCTGGCTGCTGACGAGAAACGTCACAAGGGCGGTGTCCATACTAATGGTGGACTTCTCCTGCGCACTGAAGCTTGCAATGCCCATATCCGTACTCTCTGCCATGAGGGAGTGCAGCAGGGCAGGCATTACCGTCAAGGGCGGACGCTTCCTTGAGGCGGTCTCCGAGGCGGATACCATAGTTTTCGACAAGACGGGAACTCTCACTTATTCCTCACCGAGGGTGGCTGAGGTAATAACCTTCGGCGGCAGAGACGAGGCGGAAATGCTGCGGCTGGCAGCCTGTCTTGAGGAGCACTATCCCCACTCCATCGCCAATGCGGTAGTGGAGGAGGCAGAGAAGCGGGGACTTCTACATGAGGAGCGCCATTCCAAGGTGGAATACGTTGTGGCTCACGGAATATCAAGCTCTGTTGACGGTGAGAAAGTCCTCATAGGCAGCTATCATTTCGTAGTTGAGGACGAGAAGTGCCTTATCCCCGATGAGAGAGTGTTCAGGCACCTGCCCAAGCAGTATTCGCACCTTTACCTTGCCATAGCAGGGGAGATAGCGGCTGTAATATGTATAGAGGACCCTCTCCGCGCGGAGGCTTCACAGGTGGTGGAGCAGCTCCACAAGGCAGGCATATCGAGAGTAGTGATGATGACAGGCGACAACGAGCGCACCGCCAAGGCTGTTGCGGAAAAGGTAGGGGTGGATGAGTACCATTCGGAAGTGCTCCCCGAGGACAAGGCTGCCTTCATACGCAGTGAGCATGAGGCTGGCAGAAAGGTCATCATGATAGGCGACGGCGTAAACGATTCACCTGCACTCAGCGAATCTGATGCAGGCATAGCCATCAGCACGGGAGCTGCCATAGCCCGTGAGATAGCGGATATTACCATTTCCGCCGAGGACCTTTACTCACTGGTGGAGCTGAAACGGTTCAGCGACGCTCTCATGAAGCGTATCGCATGGAACTACCGTACTATCATCAGCTTCAACGCAGGGCTGATAGTTCTGGGAGCGCTGGGCATACTGCCTCCTGCGGTATCTGCCCTGCTGCACAATGCCTCAACCCTTGCCATAGGACTGAAAAGCATGACCGACCTCGACACGGAGGAAAGCAGATAAGCATATATAAAACGAGCCCGAAGCAGTTATGTGCTGCCTCGGGCTCGTTTCCTTTAGGGGAGGTGTATCATGAATTTACTTTTTTACGTTGAAAGCTGCCATTCCGGGATATACGGCAGATGCGCCCAGCTCTTCCTCAATGCGGAGAAGCTGATTGTACTTTGCAACACGCTCTGATCTTGAGGGAGCGCCTGTCTTGATCTGGCAGGTATTGAGAGCTACTGCAAGGTCTGCGATAGTTGTGTCAGCTGTCTCGCCTGATCTGTGTGATGAGATAGCTGTGTAGCCTGCCTTGTGAGCCATCTTGATAGCCTCAAGAGTCTCGGAAACGGAACCGATCTGGTTCAGCTTGATGAGGATGGAGTTTCCTGCGCCGAGAGAGATGCCCTTTGAGAGACGCTCTGTGTTTGTAACGAAGAGATCGTCGCCTACCAGCTGTACCTTGCTGCCGATCTTAGCTGTCATTCTCTGCCAGCCTTCCCAGTCCTCCTCGTCGAGACCGTCCTCGATGGAGATGATGGGGTACTTGTCTACGAGTGACTCCCAGTGAGCGATAAGCTCGTCGGAAGTGAACTCCTTACCGCTCTTGGGCTGCTTGTAGAAGCCCTTGCCCTTTTCGCTCTTCCACTCAGAGGAAGCAGCGTCCATAGCGATCATGAAGTCCTTGCCGGGCTCGAAGCCTGCTGCCTTTATAGCCTCCAGGATCTTCTCGATAGCCTCTTCGTCGCTGGTGAGCTTGTTGGGAGCGAAGCCGCCCTCGTCACCTACGGCTGTAACGTCGCCCATGTCCTTGATGAGCTTCTTGAGAGTGTGGAATACTTCAGCACACCATCTGAGGGCTTCCTTGAATGAGGGAGCGCCTACAGGCATGATCATGAATTCCTGTGTATCAACTGCGCTGTCAGCGTGAGCGCCGCCGTTGAGAATGTTCATCATGGGAACGGGGAGCTTTGTGCCCTGGATACCGCCGAGGAATCTGTACAGCGGGATACCGAGAGCCTCAGCAGCTGCTCTTGCTGTTGCGATGGAAACTGCCAGGATAGCGTTAGCGCCCAGCTTTGACTTGTCCTTGGTGCCGTCAGCCTCGATCATAGCCTTGTCGATGGCGTAGATGTCGGAAGCGTCCATGCCAACCAGGATATCATTGATAACGTTGTTGATGTTGTCAACAGCCTTCTGAACGCCCTTGCCGAGATAGCGGCTCTTGTCGCCGTCGCGGAGCTCAAGTGCCTCGAATTCGCCTGTTGAAGCACCGCTGGGAGCAGTACCTCTTGCAACTGTACCGTCCACAAGATAAACCTCAGCCTCAACTGTGGGATTTCCTCTTGAGTCCATGATCTCTCTGCCGATGACCTTTTCAATTTCAAGATATGTCATAATTTTACTCCGATCTGCCGCAATGAAGAATACGGCGTGTATTTATCAGCGTGCTCAGCACGCACTGATCCGTGCAGGCTCTTGAATATGCACCTTATCCGGAAGTGCAGACCGAAAGGAGCCTGCAATGATTTATTCGCGTTAGCTATCGCTAACGAATTTAATTCTAACATTATTTTTTACAGTTGTCAATGAAGTAACCGTGAATTCATGATTTTTGTGAATAATCACATCTCTGTTCTGACCTCAGAAAAAAATTGTAGAAAGATATTACAAACAAAAGGGAACTTACACGGTTGAAAGTTGCACTGTGCTAACACGAACAAATATGCGTGGATATTACTTCTTGTAAAATTTTAGTTAGTATGATATAATAGAAATGTTCGCGGTCCTGACTGCTTTTTCCGCGGACAAAAAAGGGATATTAGGAGGATATAATTATGACAGCAGTTGAATTCAAAGACGTAGTCAAGACCTATGGCAAAGGCGAGGGTATGCAGGTAGCTGTGGACCATGTGAGCTTTACCATTGAAAAAGGAGAGTTCGTGGTCATTCTGGGACAGTCCGGTGCGGGAAAGTCCACTGTGCTGAATATGCTTGGCGGCATGGACGTGCCTACGGAGGGCAAGGTCATCGTTGACGGCAATGAGATCTCGTCATATAATGACAACAAGCTCTCGGAGTACCGTGCTGAGACCATAGGCTTTATATTCCAGTTCTACAATCTTCTCCCGTCCCTGACGGCTTACGAGAACGTGGCTCTGGTAAAGGACATTAAAAAGGACGCCCTCAGCCCCGATGAGATGCTTGAGAGAGTAGGCCTGGGAGACCAGAAGCGCAAGTTCCCCACACAGATGTCGGGCGGTCAGCAGCAGAGAGTTTCCATCGCGAGAGCTCTTGCCAAGAATCCTAAGATAATACTGGGCGATGAGCCTACGGGAGCCCTTGACTCCGAGACGGGAAAGCTGGTCATTGACCTTCTTCAGAAGCTCTCTACCGAGAACGGTCATACCGTCATACTGGTAACCCACAATGCGGACATTGCCAAGTGCGCCAACAAGATAATACATATGCGAAATGGCAAGATAAAGTCCATAAAGACCAATGAAAGCCCCCTGTCCGTAAATGACATCGAGTGGTAAGACGAGAAGGGGGAAAGGATAAATGCTCTGGAAGAAGATGCTCCGCGATATGCGGGCGAATTTTGCACAGTTCCTGTCAATACTCATACTGTCCATGGTGGCAATGTGGTGCTATACGGGATTTCAGGCAAATGTTATAGGCGGCAATGCCGCAAGGAAGGATTATGAAAAGAAAGCCAATTTTTCCGACGGCTGGATATACGGCTCAGGCTTCGGCACTGATGAGGCTGACAGGGTAAAGGCTCTGGACAAGGTGAAGGACGTTCAGCTCAGGACAAAGATACTGGGCAAGGCGGACGAGAAGTACAACACTGCGGAGATGTACTGCATTTTTCAGGACAGTGCTTCCGTGACGGTGCCCTACACCATGAAGGGAGCGGACTATGACCCTGCCGACACTGAGGGCGTGTGGCTGTTTTACAGGTTCGCCGAGGCATGGAAGCTGGATATCGGCGACAGGCTGACCGTTCATGTTCTTGGACAGGACATAGAAAAGGAGATAAAGGGGCTTATCGCAACTCCCGAATACGAGTTCGTTTGCGCTTCCTCGGATACGGATACGGACTTCCATAACATCGGCTTCGTTTATCTGGCTCAGGAGGTGCTCCCCGGGGAGCTCCGCATAAACAACGAGATGATATTCACCTGTGATGGTGACCCTCTCAAACTGGAGGACGATATTGCTTCCGCCCTTGATGACAATTACTCCTTCATCGGCGACCGCAAGAGCGTGGACGGCTATAACCGTCTCACCGACGAGCTGAAGCAGCATGACAGCTTCTCATACATATTCTCATTCGTGTTCGTTGCCATAGCTCTGCTGATAATCGTCACCACCATGAAGCGTATGATAGCTCAGCAGCGCACACAGATAGGTACCATGAATGCTCTCGGCATGAAGAAGCGGAAGATAATGACACATTACCTCAGCTACAGCTTCGTCATCTCTGCTATCGGCTGCGTTCTCGGCATGGTGCTGGGACTTTTCACCTTCGGAAAGCTCATGGTGGATATGTTCAGCAGGTTCTATCAGGTGCCTGACTGGCGCCCCGGCTATGACTACAAGAGCATAATGCTTGCGGCGGTGATAGTTTTCATCTGCACAGCGGCGGCTTATGTGAGCTGCAAGCAGATACTGAAAATACATCCCTCGGAGGCGCTGAGACCTGCTGCCGCTCCCACGGCAAAGAAGTGTATTTTCGAGAAGCTGCCCTTCTGGAACAAGCTGGGCTTCAACTCAAGGTACAATCTCAGAGATATTTCCCGTTCAAAGATGAGAGCCTTCATGGGCGTATTCGGCACCTGCATGGGCATGATGATAATGACCCTGGGACTGGGTGCCTACGACACCGTGGACTATGTGAAAAACTGGTATTTCAGCGATATACAGAACTATGAGGAGCAGGTGCTGTTCAAGGACTCCGCTTCCATAGATGACGCAGAGGAGCTTCGCAGCGAGATAGACGGCGAGCTTATTGCCATGAATATGATATCCGTGGCAGCTGACCCGCACCCCACCTCCGACGACATAATCAGCTGCACACTTTCCGTGACCGAGGGCAAGGGACTCTTCCGTGTGTCCGATGTTGACCTTAACGTCTGCCCCCGTGGAGAAGGGTACTGTGGCTCTCACCATGAAGCAGGCAAGGAAGCTGGGACTGAAAAAAGGGGACAAGGTCTACTGGAAGACCGCAACAGGCGACAAGTGGAACGAGAACACTATCGGTCTCATCTCCCGTCACCCCTCCGTAACGGGCATAACCATGCTCCGTGAGGACTATGAGGCGGCAGGCTTTGATTTTGCCCCCTGCCATGATGGTCTCCAAAAATGACTGTACCGCTGCTGAGGACAGGGACTACGTTTCCGCAGTCCACAGCATGACAGATCTTAAAGCTGCCTTCGACAAGAACATGGAGGTAATGAACCTGCTGGTGTACTTCATGGTGGGCTTCTCGGCGCTTCTCATCATCATCGTGCTCTATAACTCGGGAAATCTCTCCTTCAACGAGCGCGAGAAGGAGTTTGCTACCCTCAAGGTGCTTGGCTTCAAGAGCAAGGCAGTGAGAAGGCTGCTGTCCACACAGAATCTGTGGCTTTCGGTCATAGGCGTTATACTGGGCATCCCCCTCGGAAGGGCACCACTTCAGGCGATGATGGACTCCAACGGCGATGCTATTGACTGGCCCTGCTATATAAGTCCCCTGACCTATGTCATAGCGGCAGCATTCGTAATGCTCATATCCGTGCTGGTGGGCTTCATGTTCTCAAGGCGAATAAAGCGTATAGACATGGTGGAAGTGCTCAAGGGCATGGAATAAAACCGGATATACAGGAAACGGCTCTTTCGGAGCCGTTTCCCTTTATATAGCATAAAATCGGCTTATACGGCTATTGCGGAGCGGGCTGAGCATGAGGATTGCACAGAGGCAACTCCCAAAAGAAAGGGCAGTAAAAATCTGTGCAAAAGATACAGTTTCACAGACCTGTCAACGGGGTGCATGAGAATGTTTTACAAAACTAACATTCAGGCAGTATAACAGCCTTGACAAATGTTAAACTGAATGATATAATTCTATTCGGTTAGAACGAACTAACCTATTATATAAAGCTATGCGGAGTACATCTCCGTATATTTTATCAAGATCTGTTAGATTTACATAACATTCCATTAACAAGGAGGGACCCATGAGTATTGTGATCGTAGGCGGCAATGACCGTATGGCAACACGGTATCAGGACATCTGCAAATCATTCCACATCAAATCCAAAGTATTCACTCAGATGCCTGCGGATTTCGAGAACAAGATCGGCTTTCCCGATCTGATGGTAGTATTTACCGGTACCTGTTCTCACAAAATGCTCAGCGGCGTTAAAAAGCGTTCGGAAAAGCACGGGATCCCTGTGGAGCACATTCACAGTTCCAGTGTGAGCGCGCTGAAACAGCTGCTTACCAATTACGCGTAGTCCTGCTGTACGAAGAAATAGCAGGGAAGGCTACTGACTATCCTGCCGGAAAAAACGGTGGTTCCGGGCTGTCTCAGGACGGTCCGGGACAAGGGTAGCATAATGGGGAGGAAGCTATGTCTGAATGTGAAAAGCACGAATTCGAGAATACTCTTGCAATACATACCGCGCCGACGCTTCTCGGCGTGAAGTGCGCGAACCTGGTCTCCGTGAGCCAGTCCGAGGGGGCTGTGAGAAGCTACGTTGAAGCTTCTGCGGAGAGGGCTGCGGCACATGGCCTTAAAATGAGGATCCTGTGCAGGTGCAGGGAGCGCACGCTTATATACGTCTATCATGAAAAGCTGCTGAGCGCATGGCTGAGCAGGGCAGATGTTGAGGATTTCCTTTCAGATCACGGCTATACTGCTGACATGAGCTTTGAAGAAAAGCTTGCACTGCTGACAGATCGTATTAGCTGCGGCAGCTTCCCTCATGAGATAGGCGCGTTTTTAGGGTATCCGCTGGAGGATATAAGGGGATTTATCGAAAATCAGGGCAGGAACTGCCTGCTGTGCGGCTGCTGGAAGGTCTACGGAGACGTTGAGTCGGCACAGCGGACATTTAATATTTATGGTCGATGCAGAGATATTCTGTGCGATAGATTAAACAAGGGGCTTGATATGTTTCAGGCTCTTAAAATAACCAAGGAGGAATTATCATGAAAACAGCAGTTATCTATTGGAGCGGCACAGGCAACACAGAGGCTATGGCCAAGGCAGCAGCAGAGGGCGCGAATGCAGAGCTCTTCAGTGTTTCCGAGTTCAGCGGCAATGTTGCTGACTATGACGCTATCGCTTTTGGCTGTCCCGCTATGGGCGCAGAGGTACTTGAGGAGGACGAGTTCGAGCCCTTCTTCACAGCAGCAGAGGCTTCACTCAGCGGCAAGAAGGTACTTCTTTTCGGTTCCTACGGCTGGGGCGACGGCGAATGGATGAGAAACTGGGAGGAGAGAGTAAAGGCAGCAGGTGCTGAGCTGGTAAACGGCGAGGGCATCATCGTAAACGAGGCTCCTTCCGACGACGATCTCGCTAAGATCAAGGAGATCGCTGCTACAATAGCATAATAAAAATATAAATAATTGTAAAGAGGTTGAATTAGAACAATGAAGAAATCATTATCGATTCTCAGTGCAGCTCTTCTGGCAGCTGCTTCTGTTATCCCTTGCGCAGCAAGCGCAGCTGACGACCAGGTCTATGGCATGATGAAGATCCCCTATGCTGATTTCTATGCAGCAGAGCTCAATAACAGCGTAGAGGTTGACGCAGTATCCTCAGCAACAGCAAACAAGTGGAACATGACAGATACAGGCTCCGTACAGGAGGACGGCTCATGGAAGAACGGCGGTCTCTGTGCAGGTACATACAACGACGGCGCAGGCAAGATCCTGGGCGTTATCTATCCCGTAAGCATCTCACAGGCAGACCTTGATTCACTGACAGATAAGTATGACTTCACAGCACTTGACGCAGCTCCCGCAGCTTACAAGCCCGTTACAGTTGAGGGCGGCAAGGCTTCCTTCGGCAAGCTGGTAGATACCAACGGCGAGGACGCTCTGGGCGGCGAGGTAAAGGTCTCCACAAGATCAAACTACGGCGACTATCAGATCAGCGTAAGCGAGATCCCCCAGAATGCTGATATCTACGGTGTTATCGTAAAGACCTCGGAAGGCACCTCTTACGGTATGCGTGCTCTTGAGAATATCTGGCGCAACGGCGCTATCTCATGGGGCGCAGGCTGCAAGCAGAAGGAGAGCCACGGCAATACACTTTCCTCAGAGCACTACAAGAGCTCACAGGGACAGACCATCACAGAGGTAACATTCATCACTCTTAACGGCTACAGCACAGTTTCCGGTCAGAACGTATACCTCCCTGTAAAGGTGGCAGACTCACTCTCCGTTGAGGAGGGCAAGGCAGGCGGCGGCTCAGTAAAGTTTGACAACTCTGTATTCCCCGCTGACTATGCTCAGACAGGTTCAGTTTCAGAGGGCTTCACAGTTTCCGGCAACACTATCAGCTATACAAATGCAAAGCCCGGCAGATACACACTGACTGTTTCTGATTCCAACGGCAAGTATTCCGACGTAAGCGGAAACTTCATGCTCACCTCAAGCGACATTCCCGTAAAGTATTCAGACGGCAAGCTTGTTGCAGCAGACGGCTTCACAGCTGATGACGCAGCAAACTTCCTCAAGAACATCTCCTCCGTAAAGGTAGGCGAGAACACCTATAATACAGGACGCCGCGGTGTTACTATCGTTGACCCTGCAACAGGTGAGATAAAGATGGATGCCAAGTCAGGCGAGACAAATGTATTCGACGGCTCGGGCAAGTACAGCCTCTCAGTTACAGCTACAGGCTACACAGAGCCCTATAACTTCGAGATAGACACAAATCCCGTAACAACAACTACTACAGGCAATTCAACAACTACTACAACAAAGGCTAAGTCAACATCAAAGACAACTACAAAGACTACAACAAAGTCAGACAGCCCCAAGACAGGAGACACCTCCGCAGCAATGCCCATCATGGCACTTGCAGCAGCAGGAGCCTGCGCAATAGCTTTCAGCAAGCGCAGAAAGTAATAACAGAATAACTCTCCATTCCTTTCACATTCCCTGAAATACTCTCCCGCAATGACGCGGGGGAGTATCTTACAGGGATAATTTTATGTAGAAGGCAAATTGCCTTCGGACAGGAGCAAGTATGATATTTCTTATATCCCTAATTCTGACAGCAGCCTTTGTATGGTTCGGCGCAGACCTTCTGAAAAAGAAGCCCACAGTATGTTATATCGCAGCCGCTGTGCTCAGTGCAGCAGCATTTGCCGCGGGACAGGCTGATATAAAGTTCCCCGAGTGGTTCAGCACCTATGTCCTGGGAATATTCAACAAGGGTGCCCTTGCCTGTGCACTGTGGTGTGCAGTAGCCTGGGCAGCAGCTCTTCCCAACGGCTCGGCAGCCATAAAGAAGATAATGCCAATCCGCGGCGAGCTGTCCATCTTTGCGGCACTCATAACCCTTTCTCATGCCGTTACATACACGCTGTCATATCTTGACAGGTTATCCACATTCAGCAAGTACAATATCTCTCCCAGCACCGAGTTCATCACCACCTGTGTGGTATGTCTCATACTCATGCTCATCATGATCCCCCTTACGGTGCTGTCATTCAAGACCATAAGAAAGAAGATAAAGCCCAAGACCTGGAAGAATATCCAGCGCGCGGCTTATGTATTCTACGCACTCATCTATGTGCACATCATGGTCATCTATCTCCCCAAGGCAAAGCGCGGCGGAGCAGATGTAATACTGAGCATTCTTCTCTATTCGGTAGTCTTCTTCGGCTATGCGATATTCCGTATCAGAAAGTGGTATGTGAAGTCAAAGAAGCCTGCAAAGAGCGGAGCTCTCAACGCTGTATGTACAGCGGCTGTAGTCCTTCTCACAGGCGGAGCTATGCTTTTCATGCAGCCCGGTAAGGAGGCGGCTCCCAAGCGCACAGGCAACAGCAGCAAGAAGGCGGTCCTCTCCGAGGAGGCGACTAAGGCTGCAAGTGATGATTCCGCCGAAACTACCACAGCTGCGGCTGAGGACGAGGAAAAGGGCGGCACAACAGCTGTAAAGACTACTAAGGCGAAGGACGACAAGAACAAGACCGAGACCACCACAGCGGAAAAGAAGTCCGATGAGGACAAGGACAAAGACAAAGAAAAGAATAAGGAAGAAGATAAGGACACTGAGGAGGGCAGCGGAAACAGCTCCCAGGAAGAGGAGGAGGCTCCTCAGGAGGAACAGCAGCAGGCTGCTGCGGAGCCAGAGGTCCAGTACATCTACAACAACGGTACCTTCACAGGCACGGGAACCTCTCCTGCCGATGAGGGCAAGGACTATGAGGGAACAGTCTATGCCGATGTCACTATTGAAAATGACGTTATAACCGCTATCAGTCTCAGCTTCCCCGACGATGATGCAGACTGGTGCGTAATGGCTGAAAAGGCTATCCCAGGCAGGATAATGTCGGCACAGAGCGCCGATGTTGACGCGAGCTGCGGAGCTACAAGAAGCGCTGAGGGCGCTATCGCCGCAGTCAAGGACGCCCTTTCACAGGCAAGAAAGTAAGACGATACAACAAAAAGCCCATGTCATCAAGACATGGGCTTTTCATATTAAGGCATTTTGTGAAGATGTCTGTATCTATGGACAGGAAGCAGCGTTCACTTTCTGTGGCAGGTGCCCTTCATGGCACAGTTCTGACAGCCGTGACCGCATGATGATCTGCCCTCTTTCTTGTCCTTTATCATCTTGTAAAGGATAAGTCCCACAACAGCGATGAGTATCAATGCGACTATTATAGTTCCGAGGTTTGCCGAAAGCCATCCGATCATATTTATCCCTCCTGTAAGTTTCCCCCCGTCAGAGGACGGGGGATAATTGTTTTTATGCCTTGCTCTTGGAAACTCTTACTTTCTTCTCAAGCTTGGTTGCTTCCTTGTAAGGACGAACCAGCATATAGATCATGAAAGCGATAACTGCGATAGCAACGATGAGTCCGATAACGTGAACATTTCTTGTGAACAGGCAGCCCAGCTGATAGATGACCAGTGATACTGCATAAGCGAATACGCACTGATAACCAACTGCGAACAGTGTCCACTTGGGGCTGTTCATCTCTCTCTTCATAGCACCGATAGCTGCGAAGCAGGGTGCGCAAAGGAGGTTGAATGCCAGGAATGAGTAGCCTGCAAGCTTTGAAAGTCCCTCAAAGTCGAGAACGCCGAATACTCCGACAACCTCTTCCTTTGCAACGAGACCCATAACAGTAGCAACTGTAGCAGCTGCGTCATCAAAGCCCAGAGGAGCAAATATCCACTTGACTGCGTCACCGATGTGACCGAGGATAGAATCAGCAAGCTCCATATCGGGATCGAATGCGAATGCACCGCCTTCCGGCCAGCCGTGTACTGAGCCTGCCCAGATAACGATAGATGAAAGAAGGATTATGGTTCCTGCCTTCTTGATGAAGGACCAGCCGCGCTCCCACATTGAGCGGAGAACGTTGCTTACGGTAGGAACGTGGTATGCGGGGAGCTCCATAACGAAGGGAGCGGGATCGCCTGCGAACATCTTTGTCTTCTTGAGCATGATGCCCGAGATGATGATAGCAGCCATACCAAGGAAGTAAGCGCTGGGGCCTACCCACCATGCACCGCCGAACAGTGCAACTGCGATCATGGAGATGATGGGGAGCTTAGCTCCGCAGGGAATGAATGTTGTTGTCATGATAGTCATACGGCGGTCGCGCTCGTTTTCGATTGTACGCGATGCCATGATACCGGGAACGCCGCAGCCTGTACCGATGAGGATCGGGATAAAGGACTTACCCGAAAGACCGAAGCGGCGGAAGATCTTGTCCATGATGAATGCGACTCTTGCCATGTATCCGCAGGATTCAAGGATAGCAAGGAAGATGAAGAGCACCAGCATCTGGGGTACGAAGCCGAGAACTGCGCCCACACCTGCTACGATACCATCAAGGATAAGGCTCTTGAGCCAGTCGCCGCAGTGGATAGCGTCCAGACCCTTTTCAACAAGCACGGGGACACCGGGTACCCATGTGCCGTAGTCGGCAGGATCGGGAGCTGTGAACTCGCCCTCCTCGTCGAGAGCTTCGCCCAGAGCAGCGTCAATGTCGTAAACCTTGCCGCCTGTCTCCTCGTTCTTGTAGAACTCGTCAACGTAGCTGCCGTAAGCTTCCTCGAATGCGCCGAAGTCACCGTCCTCGATAGCGCCCTGAAGCTCGTCTGCACCCTTGATGTCGGAGTCGCCAGCAGCCTCGTCAACAACAGCCTTTACGCCGTCTGTGAATACGAATTCGTTTGCCCACTTGTCTGTAGCATCATCATAATCGCCGCTCATGCCGAACAGGTGGAAGCCGTCTCCGAAGAGTCCGTCATTGGTCCAGTCTGTTACCCATGTACCAACTGTGGTAACGGAAACGTAGTAGACGATTATCATGATGAGGGCGAAGATAGGAAGTCCCAGCCAGCGGTTGGTGACCACCTTGTCTATCTTGTCCGATACTGAAAGCGCCTTAGCGTCCTTCTTCTTGTAGCTGGACTTGATTATGGAAGCTATGTACTCATAGCGCTCGTTGGTGATGATACTCTCGGCATCGTCATCAAGCTCCTTCTCCGCAGCAGCTATATCCTGCTCGATGTGCTTGAACTTATCCTCAGAGAGTCCGAGGGTCTCCAGTACCTTGTCATCGCGCTCGAATACCTTTATTGCGTACCAGCGCTGCTGCTCCTCGGGCATATCGTGTACCACAGCCTCCTCAATGTGAGCGAGAGCGTGTTCAACGGGACCCGAGAATGTGTGCTGGGGAATGGTCTTTACATTCTTTGCGGCGTCGATAGCTGCCTCAGCAGCCTCTGTGATGCCTGTGCCCTTGAGGGTGGATATCTCAACTATCTTGCAGCCCAGCTTCTTTGAGAGCTCGCTGATGTTGATCTTGTCGCCGTTTTTCTTTACAACGTCCATCATATTGATGGCGATGACAACGGGGATACCCAGCTCAGTGAGCTGAGTTGTAAGGTAGAGGTTTCTTTCAAGGTTTGTACCGTCAATGATGTTGAGTATAGCGTCGGGACGTTCACCGATGAGATAATTTCTTGCAACGACTTCTTCGAGAGTGTAGGGGGATAACGAGTATATACCGGGAAGGTCTGTGATGACAACGTCATCGTGCTTTTTAAGCTTTCCTTCCTTCTTTTCAACGGTAACACCGGGCCAGTTACCGACGAACTGATTTGAACCTGTCAGCGCGTTGAACAGGGTGGTCTTACCACAGTTTGGGTTGCCTGCAAGAGCTATTCGCAGTGCCATAAAAAACTTCCTTTCATAAGTTAGATTTTTCTAACAAATATTAAAAAATCAAAGGAACTTACTGTCTCTTTACTTTACCTCGATGAGTTCGGCATCAGCCTTACGGATCGAAAGCTCGTAGCCGCGTACCTTGATCTCGACGGGATCGCCGAGGGGGGCTACTTTTCTCACAAAGACCTCAACGCCCTTTGTAATGCCCATGTCCATGATCCTGCGCTTTACAGCGCCCTCACCGTGAAGCTTTACGACTTTTGCGGTCTCTCCGATTGCTACATCTCTGAGTGTCTTCATCTTTTTCCCTCCATTACACCATTATCTTTTTTGCCATATCAGCGCCGAGAGCCACGCGGGCGCCCCTGATGTTGACAATGACATTTTCACCGAGCAGATTGACGAGGGTCACCTGTCCGCCGACTGTGAAGCCGAGATCAGCAAGGTGCTTCTTGACCTCTGCGTTTCCGCCGATCTTCACGATCGTGTGCTCGATTCCCTGATCTGCCAGACTAAGCGGCATCATAAACCATACTCCCTTTCATTTAAGAATACATTTAATAATGTAAGCTTATGCTAACCAAATAAAAGTTTATCACGGCTAACACGAAAAGTCAATAAGGCTATAGCAAATTTGTCGGTAAATATAGTTTATCGGGGCATTATGTCAAAGCTTATTGTTAGTTTTGCATAACCCTGTTATCTGGCCGGCTTGTCTGAATACCGCTTTAGGCTGTAATGCGTTAACTGGGGCTTTCGGATGGCTCATATGCGAAAAAGGTGAAATACAGTAAATCCATACAAAGTTACAGTGAATATTGTTTGCCGTATTTGTCTGAAACGTTCTTGATTTTTACTGTAATGTAATGGTAAAATATTAATAGAGTTAGATTTCACTAACCGAGATATAAGGGGGAAAAGATAATGAGCGAAGCAGAAAAGAAATTTCTGGAGGTCCGCGGACTTAAAAAGAGCTTCGGAAGCGGCGACACAAAACAGGATGTTCTTAAGGGACTGGATTTCACAGTCAGAAAGGGCGAGTTCTGTGTGCTCCTGGGACCCTCGGGTTCGGGAAAGTCCACACTTCTGAACATTCTCGGCGGCATAGACAATGCTGACTCGGGAGAGATAATCATCAACGGCGACAAGCTGGAGGACATGGACGAAAAGGGACTCACACGGTACAGGAGAAAGCACCTGGGCTATGTTTTCCAGATGTATAACCTCATAGCCGACCTCAACGTCAAGGAAAACATCGAAACGGGAGCCTATCTCTCCGACAAGCCCCTTGACATTGATGAGCTGCTGAAGATACTGGGACTCTATGAGCACCGCCACAAGCTGCCCAATCAGCTCTCGGGCGGACAGCAGCAGAGAGTGTCCATCGGAAGAGCTATCGTGAAAAATCCCGATATACTCCTCTGTGACGAGCCTACGGGAGCCCTTGACTACAACACCTCAAAGGAGATACTCCGCCTTATTGAGGAGGTCAACCAGAAATACGGCAATACCATCATCATGGTAACTCACAACGAAGCCATAAAGCAGATGGCTGACCATGTCATAAAGCTCCGCGACGGAAAGATACGTCACGATGACCTCAACACCGGCAAGATAACAGCCTCAGAGCTTGAGCGGTAAGGGGGCACTGAGATGGAAGGAAACAATATCTCATTCGGCAAGCGCCCGAAAAATCCACTGAAAAAGCGCGTCCTGAGAGACCTGCGCAGAGAGTGGAAGCGCTATCTGATGATATTCCTGATGCTTCTGGTGACTATCGGCTTTGTTTCGGGAATGTACGTTGCCAACAACAGTATGCTGAAGTCCCCGGAAGAGAACGCGGATAAATTCAACCGTGAGAGCGGTCATTTCGAGCTGTCCGCAAGAGCTGACGAGAAGCTCATAGCTGCCATTGAAACAGGTGAGACCGCAGACGTAGTGGCTGCCCTGAAGGAAAGAGCCTACTCCGAAGCCGAAGAAGAGGTCACCGATGCCGTTAAGGAGAAGCTGGAGGAAAACGTCCGCGAGCAGGTGGAAAAGGGTATACGTGACAGCGTTGCCGCAGCCGTTGACCAGCAGCTGAAGGCTGCTGAGGCTATGGGCGTGAAAACAGACGAGGCTCAGCGTCAGCAGACCATTGACGAAGCCTTTGATAATGCCATGGCTGAGAATTATGACAAGGCTGTGGAGGAGGCTCTGGAGAAAGCCTATGAGTCTCAGGAGTACACTGACGCCATCTCCGATGCTATGGACGAGGCAAAAAATGAGATAGACAAGACTATCGACGAGAAGTACACAGAGCTGGCGGACAGGTATAAGCTCAACGAAAAGACCGAGCCTGTACCTGTAAAGGTGTATGAGCTTTTTTGCAGGGAGCCTGAGGAAAAGCTCTCTGCCGACGGTGAGGCAAAGGGCAAGATAAGGGTCTACTCCAGCAGAGATGAGGTAAACCGATACGATATACTCAGCGGTGAGGCTCCGAAGAATGACCGCGAGATACTGATAGACCGTATGCACGCAGACAATGCAGGCATAAAGGTGGGGGACACCATTTACGTTGGCAGAGCGGACTTCACGGTCTCGGGGTTGTGCTCATTCTCTGATTATACCACCCTTTACGAAAACAACTCCGACACCATGTTCGACGCCCTTACCTTCGATGTGGGAATGACCACCGCAGAGGGCTTTGAGCGTGTGAGCGGAGCTACCCGGTATGTGTATGCCTACATCTACGAGGACAAGCCCGTGGACGTATTTGCCGAGAAGCAGCTGTCAGAGGACTTCCTCAAGTCTCTCATCACCCAGACCGCTTCTGCGGAAGAGGAGACGGAGATCAAGGATTTCGTTCCCGCCTATCTCAACCATGCTATCACCTTTGCGCCAAATGATTTTGGCAATGATAAGGCAATGGGCGGAGTGCTGCTCTATATACTTGTGGCAGTTCTCGCCTTCATATCCGCAGTTACCATAAATACAGCCCTTGACAAGGAAGCCTCTGTCATCGGAACTCTCAGGGCTTCGGGCTTTACAAAGGGAGAGCTGGTACGCTATTACATGAGCGCACCTCTCATAGTTGTGGCGGCTGCTGCAATTGTGGGTAATATACTGGGATATACCTGCATGAAGGATCTGGTCGTATCCATGTACTACAACAGCTACAGCCTTCCCACATACAGGACGATCTGGACCTCAGAGGCTTTCCTCAAGACAACTATTATCCCTGTTATCATCATGCTTGTCATAAACTTCGTTGTTATAACACGCAAGCTGAAGCTGTCGCCCCTGCGCTTCCTGCGCCATGACCTGAAAAAGGTCCGCAGAAAGAAGGCCATAAGGCTGCCGAGGTGGAAGTTCTTCGCACGCTTCCGCATGAGGGTATTTTTACAGAACATACCCAACTACATAATGATGTTCGTGGGAATATGCTTCATCATGCTCATGCTTTCAATGGTGGTGGGAATGCCTGCAACACTGAAATACTATCAGGACTCAATGACGGACATGATGATATCAAAGGAGCAGGTGATACTTGCCTCCACAGAGGACGATGAGGACAATATAATCAGGACCTCGGCTGAGGGTGCGGAGCCTTTCTCCATATACTCTCTTGAGCGCAGGAGCAAGGGCAATTCCGAGGACGTGTCTGTCTACGGTACGGAGCAGGGGAGCCGCTACATAGATCTCAGCGATGACTATTTCAGCGGAGCTGCCGCGGACGAGGTCTATATCACTACTGCCTATGCGGAAAAATTCGGCGTGGACAAGGGTGACACCATAGTCCTCTCTGAGAAATATGAGAATGTGGACTACACCTGGAAGGTATATGATATTTACGATTATCCTGCGGGAATAGCTGTGTTCATGTCCAATGAACGCTTCAATGACATATTTGACAGAGATGAGGGCAGCTTCAGCGGTTATCTGTCTGATACCCATATAGATGATATCGACGAGAAGTACATTGCCAAGACCATAACTGCTGACGATGTGCTCAAGGCTGCAAAGCAGCTTGACCACTCCATGGGCGACTATACGCTGTATTTCCAGTATGTATGCGTGATAGTCGCGGCGATAATCCTCTATCTGCTGACAAAGATAATCATAGAGAAGAATGAACGCTCCATCTCCATGGTAAAGATACTGGGCTATGAAAACGGAGAGATCTCATCGCTGTACCTTGTGACCACAGCCATAGTTGTATTCGTGACAGAGCTTCTTGCCATAGTCATCGGCTATCAGGCTATGAAGGCGATATGGAAGATAATGCTCATGAGACTGGGCGGATACTTTGCCTTCGTTATGCCCTTCTTGGGATTTGTGAAGGAGTTCCTGCTGGTGTTTGCAGCATATCTCATCATAACCGTGTTCGACTTCATCAGGATAAAGAAGATACCAAAGGTGCTTGCACTGAAAAATGTAGAATAATTATTAAGCCGCAGGGGATAAAAACTCCTCTGCGGCTTATTTTTTACTCAATTCAACCATTGGTTGTAAAAAGTCTATAATAATTCGCTTGAACTCTACCTTGGGTTGTGGTACAATGTAAATGTAAAGAGATAGGAGAATGTGAGGTGCATTATGGACAGGAAAAGCGTTTTCAGGACAAATCTGGTCAAAAGGCGCAAGGCTCTGGGACTCACTCAGGAGCAGCTCGCCGCCCGTCTCAACGTATCGCCCCAGGCTGTTTCAAAGTGGGAGAACACGAGCTATCCCGACTGTGAGCTGCTGCCTAAACTGGCGGTGGAGCTGGGCACCTCCCTGGACTCACTCTTCGGAGTAGATGTGGCGGACAGGGACAGAGACATCGAGCAGCTGGTCAACGATGAGCTGAGAGCAGCCTCTCCCGAGGAGCGCTCTGAGAAATTCATGCGCATAATGTACAGCGCCCTTTGCGCCTGCAATCCCAACAGCGACTCCGTGGGAAGGCTCCACGACAGCTACGAGCATGAGACCTACGCAGGGCTCAAGACCGACAGGGAACTGGCACTTTCCAGGATAAGCCCCGATCTGAGGTACTTCTGCTTTCTGGAGATACCCGACAACGGCGTGAACTCCTATTTCGGCGACACCACCAATATGATAAGACTGTTCAACACTCTTGCGGACGCCGACGCCATCAGCATTATCAGCTACCTTGGCGCAAGCGTGAGGAACAAGATGTTCTCTGTTGAGATGATCTCCGAGAGGCTGGGCATTGGCCTCGAAAAGGTTCAGCACATCATCGACAGAATGGACAGGTTCGGACTTGTGTGGAGAGTTTCTGCGGATATAGCCGATAAATCGGTGATACTCTACGGCTATACTCATCAGATCCCACTTACCTTTATACTGGTGCTGGCAAAGACCATAACCAATTATCTCCAGTATATGGACCCCAATGTGGAGCTCTGGATGCAGGGTGCATTCAGACGTGAGAACGGCGTCCAGGACGAGGTGGTGCCTCAGGTGCCGTGGTGGGGAGAGAATGAACTGTGAAAACAACAGCCAAGGCTGTTGAAAATATCCGCCGACGGCATTACGGCGGAGAGAAAACGGAGGAAAAAACATGAAAAAGACAGCAGCATTCATTGCAGCCTGCGTGGTTTCGGGCTGCACAATGACCGCACCCATGAACGGTATCCCGAGAAATACCGCAAATGCGGCTGACGGCTACGACATGAACGTGACGGTTGACCTGAAGGGAGAGAGAAAGGAAATATCTCCCCTCATCTATGGCGTGAACCAGTACACAGCTGACCTGAAGGACGTCACTGCAACGGCAGTACGTCAGGGCGGTAACCGTATGACCGCCTATAACTGGGAGACCAACGCTTCAAACGCAGGCTCAGACTGGAAGCACAGCTCCGACAATAACCTTTCGGACTCCAGCGACCCTGCTGACTGCGTACAGGTGCTCTCGAGACAGGCAGCCAGGTACAACGTGAACTACAAGCTCACTACATTACAGCTTGCAGGCTATGTTTCGGCAGATAAGGACGGCACAGTGACCGAGGAGGAGAAGGCTCCCTCAAAGCGCTGGAACAAGGTGGTCCTCACAAAGAACGCTCCCTTTGCGGACACTCCCGACCTTGATGACGGCGTTGTCTACATGGACGAGTATGTGAACTACATCATCAACAAGCTGGGCGACTCACAGTCTGCAACAGGCATACAGGGCTACAGCCTTGACAACGAGCCTGTTCTCTGGAACGACACCCACAGCAGGATGCACCCCGAGCCTGTAACTATCGAGGAGCTGAGCAGCAAGTCCATCGAGATGGCAAAGGCTGTCAAGAAGCTGGACCCCAAGGCCGAGGTATTCGGTCCCGCACTCTACGGCTACACCGCATTCGACCACCTTGACGATGACGATCAGCATGACGAGTGGGAGAAGGTAAAGAAGGAAAACAACTACCACTGGTATCTTGACTGCTATCTTGACCAGATGCACAAGGCTTCCGAGGAGAGCGGCACAAGGCTCCTGGACGTTCTTGATATACACTATTACTCCGAGTCCGCAAGAAACGGAATCGAGGACAGATTACAGTCCGTCCGCACACTCTACGAGAAAGGCTTCTCCGAGAACAGCTGGATAGGACAGTGGTGCATGGAGAACGTCCCCATACTTCCCACTATCCAGAAGTCTATCGACACATATTATCCCGGAACAAAGCTGGGTATCTCAGAGTATAACTTCGGCGGCGGCGACAATGCTTCCGGTACTATCGCACAGGCTGAGGCACTGGGCTGCTATGCCGACCAGGGCGTTTACTTCGCAACCCTCTGGGGCGGCGAGTCCTATATCCTTTCGGGTATCGACCTCTACACCAACTATGACGGCAAGGGCGGAAGCTTCGGCGATACACTTATCCCTGCCTCAACCGAGGACGTTTCCAAGTCCAGCACCTACGCAGCTGTAAATGCAAAGGACGATTCACAGGTCACTGTAATGGTAACAAACAAGGATCTGAACAACAGCGAGAACGCTGTCATCGACCTCAAGAACGCTGACAAGACCTATAAGTCAGCAGCAGTTTACGCTGTATACGGCGATACAGAGGAGATAAGACTCATCGACATCATCAAAGATGTCAAGGATAACAAGGTAACAGCTCAGCTCCCTGCATTCTCAGCAGCTATGGTAGTTGTTTCCGATAAGGCTGATGCCTTCGACGGTCTCAAGACCTATGCCGAGAGCAAACCCGAGGTAAAGACCGAGGAGTTCACAGACATAGAGGCTCTCACCAATGACAAGGGCTTCGTTGTAGTGCCCATCGAGGACGCAGAGCACCTTTCAAAGATAGTCATCAACGGCAAGGTAACTTCTCCCGCAGGCTCAAGCTGGGGTACAGCAGGCTGCGCGGTATGCATGAACGTAAAGGCCAAGGACGGCACAGGCTTCTGGACATACAAGAGCTATTCACTTCCTCTGGGAGACAAGTCAACAGCAACAGTCAAGTTCGACGGTATCTTCACCAAGGAGACCGGCGAGGGCGATGAGAAGGTCAAGGAAGACCTTGAGGCAACTATCATCGAAGGCAAGGTAGAGCTCCAGCAGTGGTGGGACGCTTCCGAGAAGGAAGACCATGTAGAGCTTACTTATACAAGCATACAGGTAGTATATGAGTATCCTCAGGGCGAGGCACCCAAGGTTACCACCACAACAACTACCACCACCACAACAGGTCCCAAGCCCACAACAACCACAACAACAACAACAAATCCTGTTGACAAGGACGTAGTTTACGGTGATACCAACTGTGACGGCAAGGTAGAGCTTGCAGATGCTATCCTTATCATGCAGTCAATTGCAAATCCCGACAAGTACGGTCTCAAGGGCAGCGAAACAAAGCACCTTACAGAAAAGGGCAAGGTCAACGGCGATGTTGACAAGTCCACCGAGGGACTTACTTCAGGGGACGCTCTCCGCATACAGGAATTCCTCCTTCACAAGACCGACAGTCTTGTATGACAGGAGAAAAAATAATACCCTCTCTCAAAGAAAGGCTCCCGAAAATCGGGAGCCTTTTGCTTTGTGAATATAAAAGAATAGCTCCCTTGCGGGAGCTATTTCAATCTGTATATTCGGTGTGGTTCTTGCCGTTGTTCTTGCCCTTATAGAGCCTTTTGTCAGCGTGGGTGATGACGGTGTCGATCTTGTCGGTGGGGATACCCTCGCTTACGCCGAAGGTCATGGTAACACCGAAAAGGCAGTCATCTATCTCGAAGGTGTGAGCCCTGAGAGACTTGTGCATCTGGTCTGTAAAGTCCAGACCGTCAACTATCTGGGATTCGGGGAGGACAAAGAGGAATTCCTCACCGCCCCATCTTGCAGCATAGCCGCCTTCGGGAATCATGCTTATAAACAGGTTTGCGACATAGACCAGTACCTTGTCGCCTGTGTCGTGACCGTAGGTGTCGTTTATCTTTTTGAAGTTGTCGATATCGCCTATGCCTATGACATATCTGCTTCTGGGAGTAACGCTGTTGCGGCGGATCTCCCTGATCTTCTCGTTCATAGCCCTGCGGTTGAAGAGCTGTGTCAGCGGGTCAATGGACGCTGCCTTCTTGAACTCCTCGCTCTGGGCTGTGAGTCTGTACTCCATATCAACGCGGTTGAGCATATAGACTGTAAGCGTATACACCAGTGCAAGAACGCCGATGAGGGCGTTGAGTATATACAGGGCGTTGATTATACTGTTATCGTTGAATTCATACTTCTGCCCGGCGTGGTGTATGTTCCTCACTCTCAGCCATATGAAGGTGCCCATGGCAAGTGCCGAGTAAATATAAGGCACCAGCAGCTTTCCCTTCATCATCAGGAAGAGTATGGGTATCAGGACGATGAGGAGTATACCGAAATCCGGAGCCCAGCCCATGAGGTATGTAGCCATTGCGGCGTGTACGATTATCTCTGTGGCTGCGGCGCAGATCAGTATGTCCTTTCCCTTTCTGAGCGTCATTATGAGTATGACCAGTGCGAGGTAGAATACTACGCTGAATATGTTGAAGTACAGCATCTCTTTTACTTTGAGAACGATGAACATTATCAGATATGCTGCATGAGCAAGAAAGCAGAGAGCCAGTCCGATAGCATAAATGAATTTCTCGTTGGATTTTTCAAACAGCTTTCGGTTATTGGCGACAAACTCACGGATCATCTCGGAGCTTCTGCCTGTACTCATAGGAACTATCACTTCCCTTCGGGTCATGAAATTTCAGAGGGTAGTTTACTAATATATTATATACCATATCCGCGGAGATTGCAATAAACAAAATGTAAAAATCTGCATAATGTGCAGAAAAAATAATACTATCTGTTCTTGGCAGGCGGATCTTCGGCAATATATCTGTCAAGTATCTCTGCTGCAGTTCGGACGAATTTTATACAGGGGCGCACCTTGTAATACTGCTCTGTGCGTTTTTCAGGTTCGGGATCGCTTGTCACCTTGAGCCCTTTCAGAAGTTCACGGCAGATGATAGTATCATGCTTCTCCCTGAAACGTGAAGCCAGCTCCTGTATGCGGCGGTAGTGCTCTGTCTTTTCCTCGTGGGTGTAGCTCCCGCCGAGACCGTAGAGGATACCTGCGATCATGAACATGGCTGAGCAGGTGCCGCAGACCTCCCTCATTCGTCCCATACCGCCTCCGAAAGAGGAAGAAAGGCGGAGAGCAAGGTCATAGTCCATGCCTGTAACATCGGAAAAAGCGGCGAATACAGATTGGGAACAGTTGAGACCTCCCGCAAAGAGCTCACAAGCCTTTTCGGCGTGATCTGCTGACATTGTAACAACTCCTTTTGTAATAAGCTGTAAAAAGTCTGACGGAAATATTATATAACAAATCGCGCGGAAAATCAACATTTACAGCATAAAAGTAAAATATTGATGTTAGTATGTAATAACAATATGAGTCCGTATTTTTATCGTTTTTTCTTGATTAAGAAGGGGAAATGTTGTATAATAAATCTTGTATGCAGGGCAGATTATCCGACTGCCTAAAAACCGAAAGGAGTATTTATAATGATTTATTCGCACGAAGTTGAAACAATGTGCCCTATCGCACAGGGCGTTGCTCACGGCGCTGCTCCGATACCCGAGGAGGCTAAGTGGGTCAAGGCTAAGGAGATAAAGGATATTTCAGGCTTTACACACGGAATCGGCTGGTGTGCACCTCAGCAGGGTACCTGCAAGCTCACACTCAACGTCAAGGAAGGCGTTATCCAGGAGGCACTTGTTGAGACTATCGGCTGCTCGGGCATGACTCATTCCGCAGCTATGGCTGCTGAGATCCTTCCCGGCAGAACTATACTCGAGGCTCTTAATACTGACCTCGTATGTGACGCTATCAACACAGCTATGAGAGAGCTCTTCCTCCAGATCGTTTACGGACGTTCACAGTCTGCATTCTCTGAGGGCGGTCTCGTTGTAGGCGCTGGTCTTGAGGACCTCGGTAAGGGTCTCCGTTCACAGATCGGTACTACATACGGTACTCTCAAGAAGGGTCCCCGCTACCTGGAGCTCACAGACGGATACATCACAGGTCTCGCTCTTAATGAGGACGACGAGATCATCGGCTACAAGTTCATCAACTTCGGTAAGATGATGGACTTCATCAAGGCAGGCGATGATGCAAATACTGCATTTGAAAAGGCTCAGGGCCAGTACGGCAGAGTTGCTGACGCAGTTAAGATCGTTGATCCCAGAAAAGAATAAGGAGGACTTGTAAAATGGCTTTATTTGAATCATATGAGAGACGTGAGAAGCAGATCCTCGACGTTCTCAAGAACTACGGCATCAGCTCCATCGAGGAGTGCGCTGACGTATGTAAGGCAAAGGGTCTGGACATCTATAAGCTCGTTGAGGGCATCCAGCCTATCTGTTTTGAAAATGCAAAGTGGGCTTACACAGTAGGCTGCGCTATCGCTATAAAGAAGGGATGCACAAGAGCTGCTGACGCTGCTGCTGCTATCGGCGAGGGCCTCCAGGCTTTCTGCATCCCCGGTTCAGTTGCTGACCAGCGTAAGGTCGGTCTCGGCCACGGTAACCTGGGCAAGATGCTCCTCGAGGAAGATACAGAGTGCTTCGCATTCCTGGCAGGTCACGAGTCATTCGCTGCTGCTGAGGGTGCTATCGGTATCGCTGAGAAGGCTAACAAGGTTCGTCAGAAGCCCCTCCGCGTTATCCTCAACGGTCTCGGCAAGGACGCTGCTCAGATCATCGCTCGTATCAACGGATTCACATACATCGAGACAGAGATGGACTACGCTACAGGCGAGGTAAAGGAAGTATTCCGCAAGGCATATTCAGACGGTCTCCGTGCAAAGGTTAACTGCTACGGTGCTAACGACGTAAGAGAAGGCGTTGCTATCATGTGGAAGGAAAACGTTGACGTTTCCATCACAGGTAACTCCACTAACCCCACACGTTTCCAGCACCCCGTTGCAGGTACATATAAGAAGGAGCGTACAGACGCTGGCAAGAAGTACTTCTCAGTTGCTTCAGGCGGCGGTACAGGACGTACTCTCCACCCCGACAACATGGCTGCAGGTCCTGCTTCCTACGGTATGACAGATACTATGGGACGTATGCACTCTGACGCTCAGTTCGCAGGTTCATCTTCAGTTCCTGCTCACGTTGAGATGATGGGTCTTATCGGTATGGGTAATAACCCAATGGTCGGTGCAACAGTTGCTTGCGCAGTTGCTGTTGAAGAGGCTATGAAGGGCTAAAATACGGCATTTCTGTAATTTTGGAAATTTAACAAAATTTTCCAAATAGCTCAAAAACACGATTTGTCACCCATTTGTCACCCTAAATTCTAAGTGGATGACAAGACGGATGACAAGAAAACATAAACCGCCGTTCAGGTTCGTCCTGAGCGGCGGCTTTTTTCATTCGTTGAAGTAAAGTGTTTTTCCGTCAATGAGTGTGAATCCCTCAGCACCCTCAAAATCAAATCCTCCCGTGCAGACAAATCCCACGCCCGACACAGTGATGCCTTTGATGCTGTCAAGCTGTTCCTTTTCCTGATGGCATTCTTCGAGCGTCATAGGTCGGTCGAAATATTTGCATTCGTAGAAATCATACTGCTCCCCACGCCGTATCACGCAGTCAAATTCGCCGTTGGTTTTGGTGGCAGGATCATCGTACCAATAACTGCCGAAATCGTCGATATCAGGGTATTTGCCCAGCATAGCAGCTCTGTGGAAGTATTGCAGGGCGATGCCTTCAAGTCGTCTGCTGACGAATTGCTCCAGAACAGCGTCAATATTTCGATTATAGAACTGCTCCTCACCAATACGGGCGATCGTCCCTGCTTTACCGAAAATAAACGTGAAATAGAACCGCATCAGATTATCCACGATCTCATAGAACTGCTTTTTCTTATCGTTTCGGCGATTGATCGGCTCGGTCTTCTGAATGGTCTCCATGTCGAGCAAAATCTTCAACTGCTTATCGAGAAGACCCGTCTCGCTGTTCGCTATTTTGTCCCGTACCTCGCTGTAACGCTTCTTGCCGTTGCCGAGGATCTCCAGAATCCGTGCGTCAAAAGTCTTCTGTATCTCTTTGAGCATGACATTCTCAATATGTGACCGCACCAGACCCGTTTCGGGCAGCAGCAGACGCTCGATGTTTTCACGAATAGTCAGACCTGTGTCAAGATTTTCCAGAACATAAGGACTTCCACCGAATACGGCATAGAAGGCGACCTTGTCCCGAAGGTCAAGCTCCGGATAGAATTTCGCTGCGTCAAGGTAGTCGAAATCACGGATATGCTGTATCAGCGAGAACCGTCCGAACAGCGGATTGCCCTCTTCCATCAGCTCTTTCATAACTGTGATGTATGAACCGCAAAGCACCAGCTTGACATTTTCGGGCAGCTTGTCGATGACCGCCTGCATATAGGAATCGACCTCGTTCTTCTTTTTGGTCTGTTTGAGGTAGGGATACTCGTCAATGATGAGCAGTATCTTTTTATCAAGCGTTTTCAGGTAGTCCATCATCTCAAAGAGAGAGCCGAATCGGATATTGGGCAGTCCAAGCCCCTCCGAAACGCTCTGGTAGATCAGCTCCATATTGCCCTCAAAGGTGCTTGTCACGCACATATGGTTGATGACGACACCTTCAAAGCTCTTTGCAGCTTCACTCAGCAAAGTGGATTTTCCGACTCTACGTTTGCCGTAGACCAGCACCGCCGTTTTGCGTTTCCATGAGGAAAGCTCGTCATTTAACTGCCTGAGTTCTTTTTCTCTGCCGATAAACATAGTATCACTTCTTTTCTGAAAATGTTTTCTCTGAATTATTTTTCAGTATAATGATATTATACCACAGCGCTTTGCCATTGTCAAGTTTCTGAATAAAAATTCAGTGAAAAACTATTCAGAAAACAATTTCTCTAATCTAATGACTGTTATTGATAGTATGCCACAGATAAGCGATACTATCATTCACGTTATTATGCACCGGGGAAAGTGTCGGTATTGCTGCGCATTTCACAAGAATAGTTACAGATTCTCCGCAGAGCTGGACTCCTGGTTTGCTGTGGTATATAATGTATCTACAATAAAACTTATGGAGGTCACAGCTATGTTGAAAATCTCAGAATTGGCAATGCCGAAGTCACGCAAGGTCACTACCATATGCAACAGCAGACGTGAGGTCTGGACGGACTATGAAGAAGCAAAAGCATATTTCCTGGAACTTATGATGTCAACTGACGGCGAGGAGCATGAACGTGCGGAGTGTGTTTATATTCAACTCCTGCACGGACTTGATGAGTGCAGTGATGCTGACAAATAATCTAAGAGGGCGAGGTGTCAGTAACGGCAGCTCGCCCTCCTAAAATCACCTCAGACTATTTCGCTTTTCAATAATGCGATATCCTGACGGTTATCAATCGGCTTGATTCTTTCAAGTATTTTCTGTTCAACAGTTTTAGACCAGTAGATTTTCAGTCTTTTCTTAGCACGAGTAATTGCAGTGTAGAATATGCTGTGAGTTATAAGTTCATCTATTTCATCGGTTATAACTATTTTAACAGAGTCATATTCCAAACCTTGTGCTTTATGGATTGAGACAGCATAAGCTATTTGAAACGGAACCGTAGTCTTTGAAGTTTCATCATCGTCCTCGTCAGTGCTTTTATTCTTAAAGACTTCAAACCGAATAATCGAGTTTCCCTCCTGATTCGTTCCTATGATGTTGAAGTTACGATTATCCATATTTAATTCTATAAGAGGTTTATCAAGTTCGACATCAAATTGAATCGACTCATTTGCCTGACCTTCATTTAAAACAGCGAAATCTACGATTTTAGCTTTCATATTATTATGAATAACAGGAACTTCATCTTCATCACTGCTAAAAAACGAATCGGCAGCATCGTTGAATAGAATAGGATCACCGATTTTGTATCTTTGTATGCCACGATAAATCTCTTTACCGCTATTGTTTTCTTGCATGAAATGATTGATATTATTGATACCGTAAAGTCCTCCATAGTTTAAGCAAAGTATAATTTCATTTTTGGCTGCAGAAGTGAATATTGAAGTATCCAGTTCTGCCGAAAACTCACCTGCTTGTAATCTGTCGAAAACATCACTATCCTCATTATTGCCCTGCATTTTTCTGACATTATCCCATAGGTCTAATAATTGCTTACTTTCTGTTCTAAATGGTTTTTTTAATTCACATACTGATGTTGGAGGAATAAAGAATCTTACTGCATTAAACCAATTTCCAAATTCTATAGCTTCAATCTGGTATATATCTCCAACTAATATAAGCAACTTATATTTTGCAAGTCGCAACAGCTCTCTCATGTCTTGATTATTTACAGTACTACACTCATCTATTATAAGAATATCATAGTCTCTTTTTAAATCTTTAGCATACGGATTAATAAATTTGGTGATAGTCATAAAATTGCATTTTGATGATGCGTTCACTTTTCTTTTCAAATTGTTTACTGCTGGATTTGTGTGAGCTAAGTACAACCGGGAGTAGTCCTTGAAAAATGTTGAAATATAATTGATCAATGTCGTTTTTCCAGTTCCTGCTGCACCATAAATCAAAGCCACTTTCGATTTATCAAACAAATTGATTAAGGCATCTTTTTTCTCATCTGACAGATCGCTATTATCTTGAGTATCTATCCAACGCTTCGCTGTGTTAGCGTGATTAGGAATCCCATTAGTGGTCAGACTCTTTACAGTTTGAATTATAGAAACAGTATCATTTTTATAGCTTTCAATAAAAATATGTTCATTCTTAATTATCAACTTACGTGCTTGCTGTGTGCCATTATCATATAGTTTGCTATTATATATTCTTACCAATGTTTCAACATCATCGAAGTATTTATATTTATGGGAATCACTACCTTCCGCTTTTTCTAACGGTGTAAACAGAATTCCTTTTTGTTCAGTATTATGTCTGATATGCCAAGCTAAGACCTCATGCTCACGACCTGCAACATCAAAACAGCATATACTCACTCAGCTTGTTCCTGAGATCATACACCACATTCAGGTCTGTTGCGCCTTCCATGGAAGATTCCTCATAGAACGGCTGGAATGCTTTTTTGATGTCTTCCTCTGTGTTTTCAAAATCAAGAACAAAAGTGCTTGCCTTTCCGAAGCAAGTACGGTTCAGACGTGAGAGCGTTTGCACGGCTGCTACGCTTTTCAGCTTCTTGTCTACATACATGGAATGAAGCAGCGGTTCGTCAAAACCTGTCTGATACTTATTGGCTACAACGAGGATATTGTACTGACTGCTGTGGAACACCTTTCTGAACTTCTTATCAGTCGTGATATATTTTCCGTTTTCGTCAAGGTTCATAGAGGCTTCGGTAAACGGCTTTTCCATGGGCATTTCTTCCAGCGTGATCTCGCCTGAAAATGCGATCATAACATCACAGCCTGCGGATTCCTGCGGGTGATCTCTCAGGTACTGTTTGATTGCAAGATAGTAGCGTACTGCATTGGCTCTGCTGTCGGCAACGACCATTGCTTTGCCCTTGCCGCCGATCTGGAATCTGCCGTTTGCAAGGAAATTCGCCATGAGCATTTCTGTTTTCTGTGTGATCGTATAGCCGTGCTTCTTATAATACTTGAACAGCGCTTTCGATGCCGCACCCTCTATCAGCTCAGGATTGTCCTCGGAAACCTTCACAAGTTTGAATGCTTCACGGATCGTGGTATAGTCCTGTAAAACATCAAGAATAAATCCTTCCTCGATAGCCTGCTTCATGGAGTATACATGGAACGGCAATTTTGTTGGTGTACCGTCAGCACTGATATACTCAGTGCCGAACACCTCGATCGTCGGACCTTTCGGTGTTGCGGTGAATGCGAAGAAAGACTGGTTTACGTGTCTGCCCTGACCTACTACGCTGTTGATAAATTCATCGGTGAGGTCAACATCTTCCACGTCGATCTCCTGTTCCTCTGCGTATTCCTTAACGGCTACACCAATGTCAATTAGGCTTCTGCGGAGTATTCTTGCACTTTCGCCGCTCTGCCCCTGATGTGCTTCATCAATGATGATAGCAAACTTCTTACCCTTATAGCTGTCCATATCCTTGTAGCCGAACAGGAACTTCTGCACGGTGCTGATAATGATCTTCTTTCCGTCGTTGATCGCTTCTGCAAGGCTGTGGGAGTTTTTCTTATCGTCTATCGCTTCAACAAGTCCGACCTTATGCTCAAAGCTGTTGATGGTATCCTGTAACTGTCCGTCGAGAACGACACGGTTTGTGACAACAATAACAGAATCAAATATACCCTCGTCGTTGGCATCGTGGATTGACGCAAGGCGATAGGCGATCCACGCAATAGAGTTTGACTTGCCCGAACCTGCGCTGTGCTGTATCAGATAGTTTTTGCCCGAACCGTTCTCTTTGACATCGGCAAGGACTTTCCGCACCACATCATACTGATGATAGCGTGGGAACAGCAGTTTTTCCTTTGTCTTGCCAGTCTCATCGTCCTTTTCCTTGACATGGGAAACGAATCTGTAAAGAATATCCATAAGCGAATCACGCTGCAAAACTTCTTCCCACAGGTAGTGCGTTGCATAGCCGTCGGGATAGTCGGGGTTGCCTGCATCGCCGCTTACTCCTGCACCGTTTGAACCCTGATTGAACGGCATAAAATAGGTGCTGCCGTCTTTGAGCTGTGTTGTCATCCATACTTCATAGAGGTCAACTGCAAAATATACGAGAAAACGGTGATCAAGGCGGAAACAGAACTCCTTGCTGCTGCGGTCGTTTTTATACTGCCTGATCGCACACTGATAGTCCTGCCCGGTGAGCTGATTTTTCAGCTCTATCGAAACAACGGGGATACCGTTCACCGACAGCACCATGTCAATGGTATTGGTGTTGTGGGGAGAATAGCGGAACTGCCTTGTGCAGCCGAGGATATTTGCTTCATAGCGCTCCACATCGAGGGCATTGAGGGCAGTTTCGGGCTTGAAGTAGCACACTTTCAACTTGATGCCGAGGTCTTCGATGCCGTGGCGGAGAACATAGATCAAGCCCTGTTCGCTGATGCACTTTTCAAGGCGGAAATAGAGCTTTTCCTGTGCGTTCTCGCCGTAGTATTTGAGATACTTCGCCCACGCTTTCGGCTGTGTCTTTTCGATGAACCGGCACAGCATGTCCATACAGATGCACTTGTCAACATCGAACTGACTGCTTTTCAGCGAAACATAACCGCCCTCATCGGAGAGGAAGAAAGTCTCGATATCCTGTTCAAAGCGTTTTTCTTTAGTCTCCATCTTTTTCCTCCTCTTCAAATTTTTTCTCCAAGTCAGCTTTGGATTTCGCCGCACCCTCCATCATTCTTAGAAAGAAGTCTGTGAAGTAGATAAACGCTTCTGCACATTCACAAAGTGCCTCATTCACTTTTTCAGAAGGTTCTTTTGAAATTTGAATTGAGATATCGTAGTCTCCGCCGTTTGAAGCAGATATGCTCTGGTAGAAGCTCTTTTCGGAGTAATGGATATAACCGCTTGTATTATCATAAACATCTGCAAAGCGGCTATCATATTGTGCTAAACCATCTTTCAAAATTGAATCTCTCATCTTTTTTCCGTTCTTATCAGTCAAATCACCAATTTTCCCACCGGAGATAACACAATCAATCAGAGCATTCTGGTCATCAACGATAGTAGACGCATACAGTCGCATACAATTATCGAGCTGTAGCCTCAACATTGAACCAGCACAAGTCAGATTCCTCTGCTTGATAAGAGCCATAAAGCCTTGTGATAACTGAATACTTCTATTCAGTAAAGGACAGAGAAACAGATCGTACTTGGTGAGCGTATTACCGATAACATACCGAGAAAGCTCAATTGTTTGGTCGATCTGCTTTTCAATGACGGCGCAGGCATCAGCTACTTTTTGTAAACACGTTTCGTTTGTCATTATGATCATACCTCCTTTTTGCCTGTAACATATTCGTATATCAGGGATTTTTTATACTGCTGTAACTTCTCGATCTTCTGCTGTTTGAGGGCGATGAGCTTGTCTATCTGAGTGCATTTGTGGTCGAGGTGGGCGGCAATTTTTTGTTGGTCTTCAAGAGGTGGATATACAATAGCCATCTGTTTTAATTGGGTTTTATTAAATTTAAGTTGAACAGCATGACTGCCTATCCTTTTTAATTCATCATTTGCAATAGGATTTAAAAACCAGTAATATAGATATCGGTTACATTTTGTACCATTAAGCATTATTGCATTAGGTGCGAGTGAACTTCTTTCATACATTGGTGTATACTGAAATACGTTACCCACCGAGCCAATGTTAGATAAGATAATCTCTCCTCCGAAAAGATTTGAATTAGACAAATATTCGTAAGCGTGTTTGTCTATATACACTGTGTTATCTCTTGTGCCTGATAAATCAGCAGTTCTAACAAGCATTGCATAATCTGGGGTATCTAAGTATTTAACGTTATCCCTTAAGTCTGCGAAACTTCCGCTTGCTACAAAATCTGTAACAACGGGAACAACAGAAGCTATTTTTCTAACTTCCCATTGCGCAGGTATTTCTCCAATCCAAGCCACTCCGCTATCTTTCATCTCACGCATTACCAAACAGCTCCTTCATAAGTGTTGTTTCTTCCTCCTCCAGTGCCTTGATATCCGCAAAGATATCCTCCGAAGACTGCGGTGCGGTAAACTTGTAGAAAAGCCTTGTGAACGGCATCTCATAGCCTACCTTGTCTTTCTTGCGGTCAGCGAATGCCAGCGGATTGTACGGCAGGACGTTCTTTGCGATATACTCGTCAATATCCTCCGAAAGCGGAATGATCTCGCTGTCGCTTGCCCCCTTGACAGCCTGCGGCTTGCCCTTTTTCAGTATAGCCTTGCCGTTTTCATCTGCTTGTGCTGTCTCGACAGTCACCTTTGTAAAGCCGAAGAATTCATTGTCAAAGGTCTTTGACTCCACAACAAGCTCATTGCCGTTATCATCAGTTTTGGTGTAAACGCCGTCGGTGAACTCCATATATGCTTGCATGATAAGCTCAATGCACTTGTCATCAAGGTCAACACGCTTGTTGCCGATATTCTTGCGGCGCTTCACAAAGCATTTTGAAGCGTCGATGAGCTGAACCTTTCCGAGACGGTGTGCAGGCTTGCCCTTTGTCAGCACCCAGATATAGGTAGAAATGCCCGTGTTGTAAAATAGGTCTGTCGGCATCTGAATGATCGCTTCGACCATATCTTCCGTGATAACATATCGGCGTATCTCCGAAGCACCGCTGCCAGCATCGCCCGTGAACAGAGAAGAACCGTTCTGAATGATCGCCATACGTCCGCTGCCCTCTTTCAGCTTCTTGACACCGTTGAGCATAAAGAGCATCTGACCGTCGGAAATAGCCGGAAGACCCGGACCGAATCGTCCGTCATAGCCTTTCTTGGCTTCTGCTTCGACTTCTGCCTTTTCACGTTTCCAGTCGATGCCGAAAGGCGGATTGGAAATGATGTAGTCAAACTCATAACCGCTGAATTTGTCATCGTTGAGCGTATCGCCGTACATCATGCCCGAAGCGTTGCCGCCCTTGATAAGCATATCAGCTTTTGCGATAGCGTATGTTTCAGGGTTGAACTCCTCACCGAAACAGGTGAGGTCGGCTTCATCGCTGATATCGGTCAGACGTTCCGTCAGACAACCGAGCATCTGCGATGTACCCATTGCCATATCGTATGCGGTCTTTGTGCAGCCGTTTGCTTTTATATCGTCTTTTTCGGGAGCGATGAGCAGCTCTGTCATGAGATAGATAATATCACGGCTTGTGAAATGCGCTCCGGCTTGCTCATCATAGCTCTCTGAAAATTTTCTGATAAGTTCCTCGAAAATGTAACCCATATCGGTGGAAGTGATTTTATCGGGGGACATATCGCCCTTAGCGGAGATAAACTCCTGTATCACCACAAAAAGAACATTACCGTCAGCCATTGTACGCACCTGGTCGGTGAACTTGAAGTTTGAAATAATGTCCTTGACGTTTGAGGAAAAGCCTTGCAGATAGTTCTCGAAGTTGGATTCGATATTGTCGGGATCGGACGCCAGCTTTTTGAAATCGAACTTGCTTGTGTTATAGAAGGAATAGCCCGAAGTCTTGCAGAGAATGCCGTCACGGGCTTCACCCTCAACTTTCATTCCTGCGAGCTTTTCGCCCATTTCGACTACCTTCTGTTTTGTCGGCGCAAGAGCATCATCGAAACGTTTCAGCACCGTCATCGGCAGAATGACCTTGCCGTATTCGTGCGGCTTGAACAGTCCCACAAGATGTGTAGCGATCTCCCATATGAGATTTGCTTTTTCCTGAATATTGATATTTGTCTGTTTCTGTAAAGAATTGATCGACATACTCTCACTCCTTATATATAATGGGCATTCTGCTGCTCTTGCAGAGCCTGCTTGAAATTCGTCTTCGTAATCTTTAGCTCATTAGACCCAAGCCTTATAACTTTAGGATAGCCGTTGCCATTCTCCAGCTCGGAGATCGTGCTGCGGCTTTCTCCTTTTCCGGTTGTGCTGTGCGGCATCGGACCGACAATAACAAGCCTGTAATTGGGGTTATACTGCATTTTCGAGAACTGAAAGGTTTCTATCGCCTTATAGTCAAGGCAAAACTCAAACCTGTCTTTATCAAGACCGAGGCTTTTTATGATGCCGAGCAGATCATGTTCTTTTACCTGCGAACTGCCGAGAACGACGATTTTGCCGTCTTTATGCGTATCATAATAATCGTTGCTGGAGCATTCATTCTGTATCAGATCACCAAAGCCCCAATCATTAAGCAGTTGGTCGAGTTCTCCTGTTCTGTTGGCGAGGTAAATCTTTTCGGTGACTGCGTCTATTATTTCTTCAAGACGTTCTGTATCCAACACGATGATCACCCCTCGCTGTCCAGCAGTGTTCTCTTTCTCTCCAATACTTTTTTCATTTTTCGTTTCAGCACAGCATATTCATCAATTGCTGCCTGATACTTCTGAGCTATAACCTTCTGTTCTTCAAGCGACGGCAGCGGTATCATGATATTCTTTACTGCTTCTACTGAGATCGTTTTAACGGCTGTGCTACCCGAAGCATAACTCAGTGCGGCTTCTCCTGCGGTACTGTCAAAAAATGCCTGAATATAATATGGATCAGCTTTGCTTTCGTCTATCTCGATAATGTAGAGATTTCCTGTTGCGATAATAGAATGATTATTATCGGAATTTACAACGGCGGAGCGGAAAGTAGGAGATGCCATTTTGGAAAGAACAATAGAATTATCAGGAATAACAAATTTTTCAAGAGCCTTCGGCAACTCTGTAATATACTGCTGTCCTTCTTCGATATCTATAGAACCGTTCGACACATTCGCAAGGGAAATGAACCTGTAATTGGAAGGCATTACAGATTTAATAGATTCCAGTAATTCGGGTTTTACCTGTGACCCTCTTGCAATATTTTTGATGATATCTCCGAAACATACTCCGTTTTCTACAACAGGCTTTTCAAGATAATGTGAAGCCGTGAGATTATAATCATGCTCTCGCATATCTGCCGGAGAAACATCTATCGTGTTATCCCCACCGTTTTGGAGACAGTCAAGTATAAACCGGATATTTTCTTCAGAAAGTTTATTGAGTCTTCTGCTTTCTTTAGAAAAGCTGTTTTCTGCATTTACAAGTCGGATCGTAGTGTTGTTATGACTGAATACTATCATAGTAGTTGGGATAGCAGTTTCGATGAATAGGGCAGGTGGAAGATTGATAACTGCTTCAATATAACCGTTCTCTGCAAAATACTGACGCATATACATATCGGGTTTGTTAAACGCAGCTCCGTTCGTCATGATTGCAACTGCTTTGCCTGTTTCTTTTAGAGAGCGAATGATAATCGCATTGAACAGCCAGTCAGATGAGCATCTTGAAATATAAGAGCTGTCAAGACCAAAGTGATCCTGCAATTCACGGCGGCACTCATCAAGATCTGATCCCCTGAGACCGAAAGGATAATTTGAAAAGATCTTATCATAACTTGAAGGATAATGATATGTCAGTGCATTATTGATCACAAAGGAATAGTTATCACCGAGGAGTGCTCCTCTGAGAATTGCCACGTCATTTGCATTGAAATTGATCTCAACTCCGGTATATTCACTTACTTTTGTATCTTGCAAAGCATATATCGGAAAGGTTGCGCTTCCCGAACAGATATCAAGTACCTTGTCATGTTCCTTAATCTCAAGTATGCTGCTTGCAAGATTTGCTAAAGATACCGGGGTGCTCATTTCAAAGAATGAATTATCATAGAGAACCACTTCTTTTAATACGTCCGCATCAAATCTACCAATGAAGCTCAGAACGGTTTCCCATAAGCCATTCAAGTTTCTGGAAAGAACCTCAGAAACATCGGGGGATACATTAGAGCTTTTAATGAATGTCTCCAATGAATCAGTGGAGACTGTCGGCGTTTTCCCAATTATGATCAAAGCATAAGCTGTAGAAATAACAGCGCCACCATTATACGCTATTTTTCCACGATAAGCTTCGCTCAGCTCAAAAGAAATTTCTCGAATCATATCAACTGTAGATTTCAATTTGATCCCTCCTTATAATCTTAGGTAATTCGTAACCTTTGCTGTAACTATATCATAGCACAAGCTGATCGTTATGTCAATAGATTTCTTGGTAATTTATAACCTGAAACTAATAATTGTATGGATGCACAATTTCACAAGGAATAATTTGTTGATTTTGACGCGCTTAGACTTGTACCATCAGTGCTTCTATTTTTATAACTGTTTTCCTGCCAACACCTCGCCAACATCCTGCCAACCACAAGAACCGAAATATCTGCTATACTGAAATTACAGCAGACGGACAGCGCACAGCTATCCGAATGACTGAATAAAAAGATTGGAGGAATACCAATGAAACACTATAACGACTTCCTGATCGTAGGCATCGACCACGGTTACGGGAATATCAAAACCGCCAACACGATCACACCAACAGGTATCACCAAGCTTGATGCGGCACCTACCTTTACAAAGAACACTCTTTTCTTTGATGGTAGCTACTACCAGATCGGTGAGGGACACAAGGAGTATCTTGCCGACAAGTGGCAGGACGAGGACAACTACATCTTTACGCTTATGGGTATCGCGCGTGAGCTGAACCGTGAGGGTGTCACTTCGGCTAAGGTGTATCTCGCCGTTGGACTGCCGATCACATGGGTGGGCAGACAGCGTGAGGACTTCCGCAAATATATGCTCCAGAGGGAGAGCGTGGACTTCAAATATGAGGACAAGCTCTACTCTGTCCGCATCATCGGGTGCTATGTTTATCCGCAGGGTTATGCTGCCGTGGTGGAGAAACTGAACGAGATGACAGGTCTGAGCATGATCGCTGACATCGGCAACGGTACGGTCAATATCATTTTTGTCAGCAACCGCAAGGTCATCAACACAAAAACTTACACCGAGAAAATGGGTGTGAACCAGTGCGTGAAAGCAGCGTCCAATGCCATGATGAACAAGCTCGGTGTGACCGTGGACGAGTCCATTATCCAGTCGATGATTCGCTACGGCAAGGCAGATATTGACAGCGGATATGCCGAGGTTCTCAGGCAGGCAATTTCCGAGTATGCTGAGGATATTTTTGCTCTGCTCCGCAAGTATGAATATGACCCGAAGATGATGCGCCTTTACATCACGGGCGGCGGCGGAAAGCTGATTGAAAACTTCGGGAGATATGACAAGGATAGGGTGACTATCATCGGAGATATTTGTGCATCGGCTAAGGGCTATGAATATTTCGCAGTTGCACAGCTCAGGAAGGAGGGCAAGTGATATGAGCAAGGTTCTGACTACCTGTTTCCGCTTCAATATGGACAACCCCGAACACGCTAAGGCGTGGGACTATCTCCACAACTTCGACAAGGACAAGATTAAGTCCACGAATGTGGCGGCGATCACAGCGGTCAATGACTACTTCGACCGTATGGGAAGACTTGCTGACGATCCGTACTTTGAGACCCGTCAGCGTGAGGAGCGTTTTGTGGAGCAGATCGTTTCGGAGGTCGGCAAGGCATTCATTGCTGAAATGCCGAAGTTCCTTGCAAGCCTGATGCTGAGTCTGAACAGGGGCTACCCGATGCAGGCTGTCCCTGTAGAAACGGAGAACAGCAGAGGATATGCCGAGGACGGCAATCCGAGTGCCGCCGAGGGCTTTGGAAACGCTGACAACAGCGAAAATGCCGATTATTCGGGTATTGATTTCGATTTTATCGGCGGTTGATATTACTTGAAACAGCTTTACCGCCGTACATATATCGGAGTGTTACAACAACAGCAACAAACCAATAGACAAGGGAAGAATCAGAGAAATAATGCAAAAATGCCCGATAGCATTTTATGCGAAAAAAGAAATCCTGCAAATATCACAGAGGAATTTGCAGGATCGAGCGCCTAACGCCAGTTTGGCGAGGCTTAAATTCGATACGGAGATCGAAAGTCTTGCAGGAACAAGACCACGCCCGTCGTAGGATTGCGCCGGGCAGGAACAAGACCACGCCCGTCGTAGGATTGCGCCGGGCTGGTAGTACCAATGTAGTGACACATTGGTCTCCCAGCTCAAAGAGGTTCCCCCTCCGAGACCTTCCCCTAAGAGCCGCACAGCGGCAGAAAGGAGCAACTATGCCAAATCGCAAACGCTATCACTCTATCAGTCTGAAACTGACTGATGAGGAGTATCAGCTTTGGAACACCAAACATGAAGCAAGCGGTCTGAGCAAGACTGACTATCTGATGCAGGCTATCCGCAATAGCGAGGTGCGTGTGTATTCCATTGAGGAGAGCATTGCACCTATCGTCCATGAGATCAGGAAGATCGGTACGAACCTCAATCAGCTTGCCTACTTTTCCAATATCGGGCAGGAATATCATGTCCGTGCGGAGATCGAAGCTATCCGCAAGACCAATGACAGAGTTATGGGGCAGCTCTCCGATTTTCTGAATGACCCGAAGTTCAGCATCAAGGGCAGTAAATAATGTTCGGCAATGTGAAAGTCAATTATAACCCCTGCAAATCCAAAGTGGCAGTGGAGCGCACAGCGCACTACATTTTGGGAAAGCTGCCTCAGCAGATCAAGGACGGAGTTATAAAAACAGCCCCGAACTTATATTGGGGCATTAACTGTGATCGTGATAATTTTCCGAGAGATGTTATGATGACGAGAAAACTGTTCGGCAAGCGCAATTCGGGCAATGCGAACCTTTCTTATCAGATCTCGATTTCATTCTCTCCAGATGACAGGGACAAACTCACCAACGAAGAAGTTTTCAGGATAGCGAAAGACTTCGCTGAGAAGTTTTTTCAGGGCTACGAAGTGCTGTTCGCTGTTCATATCGACAAGCCCCATCCTCACGCACATTTTCTGGTCGGAAACTGCCACACCGTCACGGGGAAGGCGTTCCGCCGCAACGAGAGAGATCTTTATAATATGTGTGAGTACCTGGGCGAACAATGCCAGAAACGTGGGCTTACTCACTCTATGCGTAAAGATTATTATAATCACGATCTTGACGACAGCCCCGATAAGGAAACTTTTGCCGAAAAGCAGATGAAAGCCAAAGGCAAGGAGACGTTCAAGGATGAACTGAGAGAGGTCATTCGTATCGAGTGTGCTGACCCGAACAACAGGACTTTAGAAGATGTGGTAGCCGCCCTCATGAAGCATTATCATGTGGAGTGTCGTGTCAAGGGCAACACCATATCCTACCGTCACCCGAACTTTACCGACAAAAGCGGTAAACTTGTCTCGGTCAGGGGCAGTAAGCTGGGTGATAAATATACAGTAAAGGGAATAAATTATGAGCTTGGAAAGAATCAACGAGAACGTGAAGCCGACAGAGCCGAAGGCCTCGCAGCCGACAGTACAAGAACCGCAGACAGAATCCAAACAGCAAACGGCGGTCTTTACACGGGAACAGATGATAAAAGAAGCGGAGCGTATCCACAGGGAGTACGAACAATCACGCAAGGCACAGAGACAGGGGGCAGCAGTAATGGAATCTCAGAAACCGCACAAGCAGGAAACACCGCTTCCGGAATTGGACGCAATCGAAACGAGAGTTCGGGAAATGGCGGAGGAGATTGGAGTCTCCTCGGTGGACGCACAGAGGGACGAGAGGGTTCTTCTTCTGGTAACGGCAACGCTAAAGATGTGCCAACTTTTGAAGAACTATTCGACAGCTATAAGCGCCGAAATACAAAGGTTGTCCGAACATCAGATGCAGAACCTGAGCCTGCAAGAGCAGTACGCAAAAAGCGTCAGGACAGAGGTCGCTGACAGCGTTTACAACATCTATCATCAGGTCAAGATGCAGGAGAAAGAAGCCATCAACGAGCTGATGCAGTATGTGCAGGCAAACAGCGATCAAATGGAGAAGGATATTACCGCCTGTGCAGGCAAAGTAAAATCGGCGACCGAAGCCGCCGAAAAAACATCAATTCAGATCAGCAAGTCGGTGAAGCGTTTCTGCACCGTCAGGACGATTGGCGATCTTCTGTACTATGCCGCACCTGTTGCGGTAGTGATAGATGTGCTGCTGAGATTGTTTGATTTTATCTGATCACTCGTCATTCAAGCCGAAAATCTCAGCATCATCTTCCTCCGATACAATGAATGATCTGATAAGCGGATCCGATGGCGGCTCCTTGCCGTCCTCATGAGCGTGCCAGCGAGGATTGGTCTCTGTTTTTTCAAGAGTCTGCTTGATAAGATCAAAGTTTTCGCTGTCCTTGAAACGCTCAAAAAATTGAGCCTTGTCCGCCTGGTACAGCAGGCGGTGTTTGAAAATGTTCTTGTTATAGTTCATAGCCAAGCAGCTCATAGCCATATCTGTGCTGAAATTGCTTTCGATCTTGAAGTAAAACTGAAACAGCAGATGATATGCAACAAAAACATCACTTTCGATCATCGTTAGATATTTCAAGGGTGAAATTCTATCAGCAATCTCAGCAAGTACTTCTTTGGGAGCTTCGCTTGTATCCGTAGAGAACAAAGTCTCACCGAACGCAAGCATTTCTTCGGGGTTGATCTTATAATCGGCTTCAACGAGCTTGCGTACAATAGAAGTTATGGAGATCGTACCGTCAGAGTTATCATGGATAAAGCCGAGGTCGATCAGCTTGTCTATCTCTGTGAAATCAATAAGCCTTGTCAATTTCTGAAACAACATTTTCGGAACACCCGATTCGGGCATGAAACGCATATATGACAGAACATATTTATCGGTAACAGTGAGGTCTGCCTTTCTGAACAGGCTTTCAATGTGACGATAGTGTGTGTCGGTCTTAGGCTTACGGTCTTTATTAGCAGGGATTCTTGCTTTCATATTCTTGATTCCTCCTACAAGGGCATCTGCACAGGTATCGGGCGTGTCGGTTCCTCTTTTCATGGAACGGGCACACAGCTCCAATGAAAACGGATATTTATCTGTTATCAACGCAAGACGGTGCATTTTGAATTTTACATCAGGATCATTCTCATCAAACGGATAAAACTGCTTTATCAGATCATATGATTCACGGAATGTCCTGAACTCTGTCAGGTCATATACAGTAAAATCATCGTCATAGTGAGAATAGGAAATGAAAATAACATCACATTCCAATTCAAGAAGGTCAGGCAGTTTGGAGTCACGGTCGGCAGGAACATTATAGTTGTCGATGATAAGCAGAAGATTTTTCCCAAATGCCGACAGAAGTTCGAGGTTTTCTTCATAGAGCGCTTCAATGTCACTGCGGACAAATGCCATATTCGGCAGAACATTCGCAATCATATCTGCTATGCCGCGATATTCATTGTAATTATAATATCCGATATGAGCATACTCCGAAGCATACTTTTGCGCATAAGTGCGGACAAGCTCGCTCTTGCCGACACCGGCAACACCTGTCAGAAACACCTTGCCTTCATTCTGTACCAGCGTGTGCAGCTCGTCAAGTTCCTTTTCACGTCCGGTGAAATACTTTGGTGGTGCTTTGGGTTTAGCTTTTGAAAACAAACCGTCCGAATTGCTGTTCGTATCATAGTAGTAATCCGCATACCAATACTTATCAACCTTATAATAAGGACGGTATGCGGCAATAGTCACGGCAGTATAGAACACTTCCGCAAGATGTTCATCATCGGAGTGTTCACGGGAATTATTCAAAGCAAACTGCTTTTTATATGGCTTGGAAATAAGCGGATCATTGATGATAAGGTCAAAGAATGAAACGTGGAGCTGCGGCTTGTCAAGGATATATTTCAGCATACCTTTAATATCACCGAGCAGTACAGACTTATCCTTTCGCACATAAAAATCCGTGATATTAGAGGATAACGTGCGAGTGCCTTTATTCAGCTTTGACGGTTCTGAACGGTCATATTCCGGACTGGTCGGATCGTTAAAATAGGACTTGAACAGCATATCCACCAATGCCTGATAGGTGCCCACAGACGATGATACAAGCTGTTTATACAGAATGGCGATCACGGTTTTGATATCACAGTTCATACGGCAGCCCCTTTCAATAATATTCCAATATAATTATAGCACAAAGCTATATCAAATTCAAGTATCAGGAGGTCACGAAATGACTATTTTCGACGATATAAAAGAGCTTGTCGATGTGCCAACGGCAGCTCACAGTTATGGTGTCGAGGTACACCGAGGAAACATGGCGCTCTGCCCGTTCCACAGGGAGAGAACGCCGTCCTGCAAGCTGTATGCCGACCACTATTATTGTTTCGGCTGTCAGGCACACGGCGATGTGATAAAGCTGGTGCAGGAGCTTTTCAGCTTGTCAGCCATTGAATCGGTGAAACAGCTCAACACGGATTTTGGTCTTGGTTTGTATGTGGACAAACCTCCAGACATGGAAGCAGTGGCACGCAGGCGCAGGGAGATCGCCGAGCGTAAGGCAGAGAAAGCGAGGGTGGAGCATATGTATGATGTTCTGCTCAGGTACTTCACTTTGCTGGACAAGTACAAAATGCGCTATGCTCCGACTTCTCCCGATGATGAAACGGACAGGCGGTTTGTATACGCTTTGCAGAATATCGGCTATGCGGAGTATATGCTTGAAGCCTTCAACCGCTATAACAAAGAACAACAGGCAGAAGTTAAACCGGAGGTAGACAGGATTGAGAGAGAATACAAACGATGTATCGAAGAATGGGGAGAAGGTTAAGACAGCCGCTTCACCTGAAAAGAAAAAGCAGGAACGTGACGGTCTGAACTCTGTTCAGACACCCGACTGGATGCTCGATAAAACTACGGTCAACGAGCTGAAATTCTGCAAGCTGTTCACGCAGAAGCACCCCATGAAGTGCATTGGCGGACGGTTCTTCGACTATGACGGTCTGGTGGATGAGAACGCTCTGGGCAACGAAGTATATCGTATGCTCCGTCAGGGTGTGTGGATAGGGTTTTCAAAAAAGGTTGTGCAGATCATGGACGCTCTCAGGCTCTATACATACAGTGCGCCTCTGACACCCGACCTGAACTTTATCCATGTGCAGAATGGAAAGCTCGACCTAAATGGCAACTTCTATCCTCACAAGGAGTTCTGCACCAACCGCCTGAACATCTGCTATGACCCGAATATCCGAAACGGTGCTTATTATCCCGAACAGTTCATGACGTTTCTGTTGGAACTGCTTACACCGGAAGATGTGGTAACTTTGCAGGAGTATCTCGGCTATCTGCTGATACCCTCCACAAAAGGGCAGAAGATGATGTTCCTCATAGGTCAGGGCGGTGAGGGCAAGAGCCGCATCGGCATCGTTCTTCGGGAGATATTCATGGACAATATGCTGACGGGGAATGTCCACCGCATCGAGAACGACCGCTTTTTTCGTTATAACCTGAAAGACCGTCTGCTGATGGTGGACGATGATATGCAGATGCAGGCGCTGTCCTCCACGGGATATATCAAGAACCTCGTCACCGCCGAAACGCCTATTGACGTTGAAGCGAAAGGCAAGCAGAGCGAGCAGGCACTCCTGTACACAAGGTTATTGTGCTTCGGCAACGGCAGTCCGAAAACGCTGTATGACAAGAGCAAGGGCTTTTCACGGCGAATGATAATCCTCACCACCTTGCCGCCACCCGAAAAGCGAATCATTGACCCCTACATCGCCGAGAAATTCATCGCCGAGAAACAGAAGATATTCTGCTGGATGTATGACGGACTGCTGAGACTTCTCGCCAACAATTACCGCTTCACGATCTCCGACAGGGCAAGGCAGAACGTCATGGAGACTATGGAGGACAACTGCAATATCACGGAGTTTCTGGAAGATACGGACAGGGTGCAGTATGGGGAGAATCTGCGAGTGGCTTCATCGGTGCTGTATGAAAGTTACTACCATTGGTGCGAGGACAATGCCCTCACAGCCCTGAAACGTGAAACTTTTGTATCATGGCTCAGGCAGAATGAAGCGACGTATCATATCAAGTATGACCTCAATATTCCGAGTGGGAGCAGTCATGTCCGAGGATTCAAGGGCATTGCGTTAAAGTTTAAGTCAAGTACCTATTAAGGCGTGTAAGCGTGTAAAGCCCATAATTGCGAACTTTTTGCCGTGTATACAGGACGTGTGATCGCAGAAAAGGCGTGTAGGACACACGCTGTCAGACACTTTACACGGCATAGGTACACGCTTAAACCGGCGTATTTGCGCCGTTTACACGGGTACACGCCATTTTATCAAGTTGTTTATGTTCCGAAAAATAAAGGAGGAAAAAGAATGGAGAAAGTTCTTTACACAGTCAAAGAGGTATCGCAGATACTTCACACAAACCCGTCCTATGTTTATCAGCTCATCAATACAGGGCTGCTGCCTGTTCTGAAGCTGGGCTCATATAAGGTTCGACACGAAGCTCTGATGAAGTTTCTGTCCGAATACGAGGGCTATGACCTTTCCGACCCGAAGAATGTGGAGAAGCTCACCGCAACGGCATAAAAACTGAGGATAGCATCATGAAAAGGTGCTATCCTCTTTTATGTTTATTTGAACACATCTTCCAGCGCTCTCTTGCTCAGCTCTGCCTGATTCTGCGTCAGATGATTGTAGATGTCCATGGTAACGCTGATGTTTTTGTGACCCAATCTCTCCTGTACATATTTAATAGGAAGCCCAGCTTCAAGCAGACGGGTGCAGTGTGTATGGCGCAGGGAATGGAATGTGAACGCAGGATAGAATTTGTGTATGACCTGACTTGTATGCTGTATCGTTCTCGGCTGAATGAAGCCGCCGTTTTCATATACATTTACAAAGTCTATCACGTTGCCACTGCTTTCGTTGATGCCGAGTTCCTCATCGTAATAAATCAGCGAGTATTCATCGGCATAGTATTCCTTTGCTCGTATCTGTTTTTCCTGCATTTCTTTCAGCAGTTCCACGATGGTTTCATCTATATCTATCGTTCTGCTTGAATTGTACTTCGGCGGAGTCAGATACCAGAACTTCTTCTCTAAATCCCATTGAAGCTGTTTATTGATCGTGACCGTCCTGTCAGCGAAATTCACGTTATCCCATGTGATCGCAAAGGCTTCACCGAGACGCATACCGCAGTGATAAGCGAACATCAGCGGAAGGTAGGTGGAACTGCCTTTCGGAAAACGCACAAATATCTCGTCTATAATATCCTTTTCGATGACCTCACGCTTATACTGTGACGAACGGTAATTGGTGCGTGAGCCTTTGGGTATCTTCACATACGCCATAGGCGAGGTTTTCAGATAGTGAAGCGGCTGTACAGCATAGTTCAGGCTGCTTGACAGCACACCCTTGATGCCGATGACGGTATTCTTGCTGTAACCGTTAGCGACCATATCGTTGATCAGCTTCTGGAGCTGTTCCGCCGTGATCGTAGCAAGACGATACTTGCCGATCTTCGGAGATATATGAAGCCTGATATACTTTTTATAGTTAGCAACAGTTGTTGGTTTCAGATTTGGGATACAGTACATCTCGATCCAGTAGTTGAGGTAGTCGTGCATGGAAAGTTCGGAAGGCGTGTTCACTGTGCCTGCGGTCTGGTATTCGTGCATAGCCTTGACACCCTCGCTGACCGCTTCAGCCTTTGTGTTGAAACCGCCCTTGCTGATACGCTTTCGCTTGCCGTCCATCTTGGCTATCTCAAAGTAGTATTCCCATTTCTTTCCACGCTTGCGAGCGTTGATATCTGCCATAAGATCACCCTCATTTATTATAGCGCACCACCCCCGAAAAAGTCAAGCATTTTTGTCACCCATTTGTCACCCAAAAATAAATTTTTGTGAGTAAAACGCCGTCAAAATAGATTTTGATAAATTTCAGACAATGCGTTATAACGGCGTAGTTACGGGCTTTTCTCGTCATTGCAAGTCGTTCTCTGTAACAGTAAATTTTTTTGACATTGCATGGGTAATAACCCCATGGTTGGTGCAACAGTTGCTTGCGCAGTTGCTGTTGAAGAGGCTATGAAGTAATTCATTACCGGATGTAAATAAAGGGCAGTCCTTGTGGACTGCCCTTTTTCAGTTAATGACCGCGCCATCGGGGATCGTGAGGTTTGGCACAAGGCTGCCGTAGCCGTAGCTGTCGCCCGAAAAGCTGCTGCTGCACATTGGTATCACGCTGCCGTAGACGGAGCTGCTGTCCGCTTTTACTACAAGCAGCAGGTCGGGAGTCTCCTTGACCGTGTAGACGCTGTCACCGGGGTTGATACGGTAGTTCCCTGTATCTCCGTAGCTGCCTGCGAAGTCACTTACCCTGCCGATATATCTGTCCTGTGTAAAGGCGGAGGTGTTCACGGTGCTGTCGCGGTAGTCGGTGCCGTTGTAGCTTATGCTGCTGACAGAGATACACCAGAGGTTTGCAGGGGGAGCTGTGGGTGTTTCCACGGCTGTTGTTGCGGTTGGGACATCGTTACTGTTGGTGATTACGTTTCTCTCCCCAGTCGTCGCCCTTGCAGCAGTGGTGCTTTCAGCCGTGGTCTTTTCCTCCTCAGCGGACTTCTCCTCTGTATCGGGCTCAATCTCAGGTACGGAAGTGGCTTCTGCCTTTTCTGTGACCGTCTTTGCAGTGCTGTCTGTTTTCAACAGAGTTGTATGAGTTCTCACAGTCGTAATGCTTTCTGAAACGGCTGCGGTGCGGCTCTCTGCTTCCGCAACAGTGCCTAAGGACGGGACTTCGATAGCGTCTGTACCCTTCCCGAAGGCTCCGCCGCCCCATAGTGTGAACACAGCCGCACCTGCGGCGCACAGGGGAGCAACTGCCGCTGCTGTTCTTGTATATATCTTTCTTTTGCGCTTTTTCTCCGCCTCTATATCCTCAATGCGGCGGAAGACATTCTCTTTCATCTCATCATAGGTTTTCATAGTCAAAGCCCTCCATTTCAAGCTGTTTGCGAAGTGACATTCTGGCACGGTATGCCAGAGTCTCGGTGTTGTGGACGCTTTTCTTCATGACTGCGGCTGCTTCCCTGGTGCTGAACTCCTCGAAGTATATGAGCCACAGCACCTGTCTGTATTCGGGCTTAAGTTTTCGCATTGCGCGGCGGAGGATTATCTTTCTCTCCTCGCGGATATAGGCTTCCTCCAGCCCCTCCTCGTCGCTTACGACCTCGGGAGCGTCCTCCGCGGAGACCTCGCCCCGTCTTCTGCATTTGCGCAGGTGGTCTATGGCAAGATTACGACCTATGGTATACAGCCATGTGCGGAACTGCCCCTTGCCCTTGTCACGGGGCTTTTTTGTGCCGAGAAGCACGAAGGTGTCCTCGGCAATGTCCTCGGCGGTGTGGATATTCCCGAGGATACTGCACAGATAGAAGATAAGACCGTCCTTGTAGTCCCTGATTATCTCGGCGAGACCTTCCATGTCGCCTTCATCGCGGAAACGGCGGTAGCTACTTGCACCGTTGTCCATTGAGACACTCCTTTCCGAAGGATCTTCACTGTCCTTCACTCTTTACACGACGGAGAAGCTCCTGACCTCACACCTATGATACAACTTTTTTTCACCTCTTGCAATACTCTACGCAAAGTGCTATAATATTACAAAAGCAGACGGGCTGCGGCAGCGTAACGCATGATGTGCAACTGCGGCGAGTCGCCGCGGGAATCATTTAAAACCACGGACTTTATCACAAGTTTCTCCGACGAATTTCAATTAACTCCGTTAATAATAAGATTCGTCTCCGAAACATATGAATGTTTTGTGCCGCAGCCTGCTGCTGTAAAAGAGGTGATGACTGATGACAGATGTTGATGTTATGCTTATATCGGAGGTGCTGGGAGTGCCTGTGAGGAAGCTCTATATGCTCAGCAGCGACCGTGTGCCGCGGAAAAAGCGCAGCGGCAGCTACTCAAACTATCATCAGTCTGTGATATATACTGGAAAGGCGAAGAAAAAGCGCGTCCTGACCGTTCCCAACGGCTTTCTGAAGCTGGTCCAGCGGCGCATACTTGACCGCTGCCTCAGCAAGCTGCCCATTTCGGAGTACGCGACGGCTTACAGAAAGGGCGTATCTGTCCGCGACAACGCTGCCTGCCACAGTGGGGCGGACTTCATAATAAAGCTTGATATATCGGGATTTTTCGACAGTATCAACGATGACGCGGTGTACATGGTGATGAAGCAGTTCAGGCTCAGTCCAAGGGCGACCTCTCTGATAACACATCTCTGTGTACACAGGGGAGTCCTGCCCCAGGGCGCTCCCACATCGCCATATATCGCCAATCTGGTCATGAAGCATTTCGATGACAGCATAGGCGCATGGTGCAGGGAAAGGAACATCACCTATACCCGCTACTGCGACGATATGACCTTCTCGGGCAGCCGTGATGACCTGCTGGACAGCCATGTGGTCGGAAGGGTCAGCAGAAAGCTCTATTCCATGGGCTTTGAACTCAACCGTGAAAAGACTGTTTTTGCAGGCCGTTCACAGCGCCAGACCGTTACGGGGCTGGTGGTCAACGAAAAGCCGGACCTTCCCAGGGAAAAACGCCGTGAGCTTCGGCAGGAGGTGTACTACTGCCTTAAATACGGCGTCAGGGAGCACCTTTCGCGGCTCTGCAGCGGCGATACGCCGCTTCACTACATAAACGGACTTATTGGCAGAATTGCCTACGGACTTCAGCAGAGACCTGACGATATAAAGCTGAGGGAAAGCTTTGAAAATCTGAAGGAACTTAGAGAAAAAGAGGCACAAAATGAAGAAAAAGGTAATTAAAATATCCGCGGTGATACTGGTGCCGCTGCTCATTGCAGGCTGTATCACAGGATTTGTCATAACAAAAAAGGAAATGGACAAGAACTTCGGCAGGGGAGAGTACCCCGACAAGAGGTATACTGCCACATGGTTCTATGACCATTATGAGGAGGAATATCCCCGTCAGGAGGTAAGCTTCAAATCGGGTGAAAACGACCTCAAGGGCTTTATCTACGGCGCCGACAAGGACAGGGGACTCATCGTTTTCGCCCACGGAATCGGCAGCGGTCATGAGTTCTATCTGGGGCTTATAACCCGTCTGGTGGACAGGGGCTGGCGCGTTTTCGCCTATGACTGCACGGGCAGCGGCTACAGCGAGGGCGATGGTACGGTAGGTCTGGCGCAGTCCGCTCTTGACCTTGACAGTGCCCTTACCTTTGCGGAGGGCGACTCCCGTCTGAACAGTCTCGACACATTTGTCCTGGGACACAGCTGGGGAGGCTACGCCTCGGCGGCGGTGCTGAACTTCGACCACGATATAAAGGGCTGCGTTACCATGTCAGGCTATAATACGCCCTTTGAGGAGCTTGCCGAGACCTGCGACGGAATGTTCGGCGGCGCGTCAAAGCTCATCTATCCCTTTGTGTGGGCGTACAACAAGGCGACCTTCGGGAAGAATGCCTCCCTTTCGGCAGTGGAGGGCATTAACAAGTCGGGTATCCCCGTACTTGTCATGCACGGTGACAAGGACGATGTCATCGCCTATGACGGAGCTTCCATAATCGCTCATAAGGACGAGATAACAAATCCCAATGTGGAGTATAGGGTGTTCTCCGAGGAGGACCGCAACGGTCACAACTCCTATTTCAACACTTCCGAGTACACGGAATACAAGAAGATGATACTCACTCCCCTCCAGGATGAGCTGAATGAGAAGTATAACAATGATGTCCCCGAGGAGGAGCTGATACGCTTCTACGAGTCCATAGACGGGGAACTGTACAATGGCTTCAATGTCGAGGTGGTGGAGCTTATAGACAGCTTCTTCGGAAAAACACAGAACTGACGGAGAGAGGTGCACAGAGTGCGCCTCTTTTTCGCTATAAAGCGCTTTTGCAAGAAAAATTTTCCCCTGCGGCTGTTGCTATTTTCGTATTTTTGTGTTATAATAAAATAGCAAAATGAAATCAATTCTCAGATTGAAAGGAGGAGCCTGACCATGAAAAGCCTTATGAAACGCATTTCCGCAGCTGCGGCAGCTGTGCTCTTTGTGCTGGTCATTTTCTGCTCCTCTGCATTTATAGCTGTCCATGGTCATCATCACTGTACGGATGAGGACTGCGTTGTCTGCGCTGTGCTGGAGCAGTGCCATGAGTCCATGGATACTCTGGGTACATCTTTGCCTGCATTGGTGCTTTCGGCAGCTGTTATTGTACTGGCTGTTATTCTTGTATCCTGTGCTGCAGGGAGCTTTACGGACAGTACCCTTATATCACTCAAAGTAGAACTTCTGAACTGAATACGGTTTTTGTGCCTATTTGCAGCAGGAGCATAGCTCCTTTTTCGTGCTGCGCAAAAAAACTGTATTCATTTCGGAGGTTCTTTTTATGTTTATCAGAAAATCATTTATAACAGCAATGGCAATGGCAGTGGCTGCGGCAGGTCTTACAGGCTGCGGAGCTTCACGCGAATCGGACACCGCAGGCAGTGCAGCCGGCGGAAACAAATCAGGCAGGCTCAGCGTGGTGTGCACCATCTTCCCCGAGTATGACTGGGTGAAGCAGATAATGGGCGACCATGCCGATGAGGCAGACCTTACCTATCTCCTCAGCAGCGGCACCGACCTTCACAACTATCAGCCCACTGCAAGCGACATCATGAAGATATCTACCTGTGACATTTTTATCCATGTGGGCGGCGAGTCCGACAAGTGGGTGGAGGACGCCCTTGACGAGGCTGACAACAAGGATATGCAGGTCATCGACCTTATGGAGCTCCTTGGCGGTTCCGCAAAAGAGGAGGAAGTGAAGGAGGGAATGGAAGCCGAGGAAGAAGATGAGGAGGAAGAGGAAGGCGAGGTCGAGTACGATGAGCATATATGGCTTTCTCTGAAAAACGCAAAGACCGCCTGCAGTGTAATTAACGGAGCGCTTGCGAAGGCTGACCCCGACCACGCTGCCGATTACAGCAGCTCTCTTGAGGACTACACAAAGAAACTGGACGAAATGGACGAGAGCTTTCGCAGCATCACCGACAGCGCCGAGAACAAGACCCTCATATTCGGCGACCGCTTCCCGTTCCGCTATCTCTTCGATGACTACGGTCTGGATTACTATGCGGCTTTCGCGGGCTGCTCTGCGGAAAGCGAAGCCAGCTTCAGCACTATCAGCTTCCTGTCCGAAAAGCTGGACCAGCTTGAGTGCGATACCATATTCACCATTGAGAATTCCGACAAGTCCATTGCAGAGGCTGTCATCAGGAATTCAGGCAGAAAGGACTGTTCTGTTGCGGAGCTCAACTCCATACAGTCAGTCACAATGAATGACGTCAACAGCGGTGTGACATACCTTTCACTTATGCAGCAGAACTGCGATGTTCTGGCTGAATACCTCGGCTGAGCCGAAGAAACGGAGGTATAGCCATGAGAGCTATAAAACTATTTTCAGTATTATCCGCAGCAGCTGTCTGCCTTTGCTCCTGCGGCGGCACAAAGCCTGTTTCGGAGCAGGCGGCTGCGCCTGCCGCAGTGACCTCAGCAGTGGAAGAGACCACAGTTCCCTTCGGAGGCATAGTTCCCAAGGAGGAGAAGTTCAAGGGCGCCAACGGCTTCGACGTTGACCTTACGGAGCTGAGCGCTTCAATGGTCTATGCGGAGGTCTACGATATGGTGTACAATCCCGATGACTATGTGGGCAAAACCGTCAGGGCGAGAGGTCCATTCTCCTATTTCAAGGACGAGGCTACGGGCAACGAGTATTTCGCAGTGCTCATAAGCGACGCCACAGCCTGCTGTTCACAGGGAATTGAGTTCGTGCTGGACGGCGACTACACCTACCCTCAGGACTATCCTGCGGTGGATACGGAGATAACCGTGAACGGTGTTTTCAACTATTACAAGGAGAACGGCTTCACTTACTGTCAGCTGACAGGGGCAACACTTGAGGACAGCAAACTGGCGTGGTAAGTGCTTTTCCCGATGACAGCTTTCAGCGAGATACATGGCTGTCTATTGACAAAAAGCCTGTATAATGGTATAATCTCCTATGGGAGAAAATGCTCCTTTGGGGAGCAGTCGGAAAGCTGATCTGAAACGAGGAATAGTAATGAAAACTGCGGTAATGACTGATACAAACAGCGGCATAACACTGACAGAAGGAAGCAGCAACGGCATATATGTGCTGCCAATGCCTGTAGTCATCGACGGAAAGGACTACATGGAGGAGCTGACGCTCACCAATGACGATATTTACAAGGCACTCAACGAGAACAAGGACATCGTTTCGTCCCAGCCCTCTCCGGGAGCTCTTACAGAGATGTGGGAGAAGATATTCGCGGACGGCTATGACGAGCTGGTATATATCCCCATGTCAAGCGGCCTCAGCGGCTCATGCAATACCGCAAAGGCTCTTGCTATGGACTACGACGGAAAGGTAGTTGTCATCGACAACCACCGTATCTCAATAACCCTTCTGGACTCGGTCTACGATGCGAAGTACATGGCTGAAAACGGAAAGAGCGCGGTGGAGATAAGGGATGCCCTTGAAAAGAGCGCCTATGACAACGATATATATATCACCCTTCACAGCCTCAAGCGCATAACCAAGACAGGACGCATAACCTCTGCGGGAGCGGCTATCGCGACAGTGCTCAATCTCAAGCCCATTCTGAAGATACAGGGCGGCAAGCTTGACGCCTACGCAAAGGCAAGAGGCATGGCGGCTGCGGAGCAGAAGATGTTCGAGGCTGTCCACAAGGACCTCAGCGGAAAGTACGCAGGCATAGCCAAGGAGCACCTGAGCATAGGTGCGGCAGGCACTATGGAGTCTCCCGAAACTGCAAGGCAGTGGGTGGAGAAGGTGCAGAGCGAGTTCCCGGGGTACAAGGTGACATACCGTCCCCTTGCCTGTTCAATTGCAAGCCATATCGGCACAAACACTCAGGGCGTGGCAGTAGGTATCACTGAGAGACCACTGGTCTGTGAATAAATAAGAATACAGATAATCATGAGCGGCAATGCCGCTCATTTTTTGTTTGTGTTATGAAGAACGGTTAGTACATGATAACTATGATTCGGCTATTTACAGGCTCTTGCGGGCGCTATATAAGTTTCTTGTATGCAACAAACGATGCTATAGGTTGATTTTATAAGGACAACGTGTTATAATTGATAATGTAATAACAATGTAAGACAGCTAAAGATCACACGAAGGGGGATCAATAATGCTTGAATTAAAAAATATATCATTCAGCGCGGAGAGCGACGGCAGGAATGTCGAGATAATCCGCGATATAAGTCTCACTGTTGAGGACGATAAATTCATTGTCATAACAGGACCCAACGGCGGAGGCAAGTCCACCCTCGCCAAGCTCATCGCAGGTATCGAGAAGAATACCGCAGGAAGCTTCATTTTTGACGGCGAGGATATCACTGACAAGAACATAACAGAGCGCGCTAAAATGGGTATCGGCTTTGCCTTTCAGCAGCCTGTCCGCTTCAAGGGCATGACTGTTGTGGACCTTCTCAGGATAGCCGCAGGCAAGAACCTGTCTGTGTCGGAAGCCTGTGAGTATCTCTCGGAGGTGGGGCTCTGCGCCAAGGACTATATTGACCGTGAGATAAACGCCTCACTCTCCGGCGGAGAGCTGAAGCGTATCGAGATAGCTACAGTGCTGGCAAGAAACGTTAAGCTTGCTCTTTTTGATGAGCCCGAGGCAGGTATAGACCTGTGGAGCTTCAATAATCTTATCCGCATATTCGAGAAAATGCGCAGCGAGTGCAAGGGCAGATCCATTGTTGTCATCTCCCACCAGGAGCGTATCCTCAATATCGCCGACGAGATCATCGTCATCGCCGACGGTAAGATAGCCAAGAAGGGCAGCAGGGAAGAGATACTCCCCGAGATCACAGGCACGGAAAGCGCAGTTAATATCTGCCACAAAATGGCATAAGGAGGCGGCACCATGGTTCAGATGGACGCAGTTCAGGAAAGACTTTTCAAGGAGGTCGCCGACCTCCACAATATACCCGAGGGAGCCTATAACCTCCGCGCAAACGGCGAATCCATAGGCAGGAACACCACCGCAAATATCGATATACAGTCCAAGACCGATGTGAGCGGAATAGATATACGCATAAAGGCAGGCACAAAGAACGAGAGCGTGCATATTCCCGTAGTTCTCAGCCAGAGCGGTCTCAAGGAGGACATCTACAATGACTTCTTCATCGAGGAGGACTGCGATGTGCTCATCGTTGCAGGCTGCGGTATCGACAACTGCGGCGCTCAGGACTCCGAGCATGACGGCATACACCGTTTCTATATCGGCAAGAACTCCAGAGTTTGCTACGTTGAGAAGCACTACGGCTCAGGCGACGGCAGTGGCAAGCGTATCCTCAACCCTGTTACCGAGGTTCACATGGACGAGGGCAGCATCATGGAGATGGAAATGGTTCAGATAAAGGGCGTTGACTCCACAAAGAGAACAACTATCGCTGACCTTAAGGCTGACGCAAAGCTGGTGGTACACGAAAGGCTCATGACTCACGGTCAGCAGCAGGCTTACAGCATTTACAAGGTTGACCTCAACGGCGACGGCTCCAGCGCAGACGTAGTTTCCCGTTCGGTAGCCCGTGACGATTCCTATCAGAAGCTTGACCTCTGCGTTGTGGGAAGCGCAGCCTGCAGCGGTCATACGGAGTGCGACTCCATCATCATGGACAACGGACGTATCCTTGCGGTGCCTTCACTGGAGGCAAACAACATAGACGCAGCATTGGTTCACGAGGCAGCCATCGGCAAGATAGCAGGCGAGCAGCTTATAAAGCTCATGACGCTGGGTCTTACCGAAGCGGAAGCCGAGGAACAGATAATCAACGGATTTCTTAAATGATAAAACCCCCGAAGCATAAGCTTCGGGGGTTTTTAGTTGTTAGTTATCAGTGCTTAGTGCATAGTATTGTATGTTTTTCCGCTGCGTGGGACAAAGCTAAATCAAAATTTAGCTTTGCTAAATTTTGATTTGAGTTTAGAGTTGAGAGTTTAGAGTTGAAAGTTGTGGAGTCGCCTGCGGCGACAATATTTAAATATTGTGAGCGAAGCGAACACATTAACTCTCAACTCTCAACTCTCAACTTTCAACTATCAACTTAGCGCATACGCGCTAAATTATGATTTATTATAGTCGTTCAATCAACAAAGTGCTGAAATAAGAAAGACCCCTCGGTCATAAGGGGGCCTTTCTTATCTATTATTCAGAGAGGTGGGGGTCAAGCGAGTTTTAAGAAGAAAGCAGTGTATAGCTGCGGACGTAGCTGCGGAGCCTGTGTGCTGTGGGGCTCCGTATTTGCGCCGCTTCGGCTGTCTGAGGAGTGAAAAATGTCCTGTAACATTCATGGAAAACCAGACTGCCTCATTGCTTTCTGACCTTATTATATAATAATCCCATGCCGATTACAAGACAAAAATTGCCGATAAACACACCTTTTTAGTCGTTTATTGCTCTTTATCCTGCGAAAGCTGCCGCCCGATTTGACAATATGGTCAGCAGCATATATAATGTATGTGAAAAGGTCACGGAAAAGACTGCAAAAGGATATAAAAAAGACACATCACAGCTTTATAATACAGATAAGAAGTAAGGAGCGCGCGGCTTATGGAAAAAATACTGCTTATAGAAGACGATACCGAGATTTGCGAGATGATACGCAATTATTTTGAGACCAAGGGCACTGCGGTGACCTCGATCAATGACGGCGGCGAAGCCTTTGACCTTATCCGCGGCGGCACAGAGGACTTTCAGCTTGTGCTGCTGGATATAATGCTGCCCGATACGGACGGCTTTACCCTGTGCAGGCGGCTCCGCATGAGGAGCGACGTCCCCGTCATATTCATCACCGCAAGGGGCAGGGAGGAGGATATCCTCAGCGGCTACGGCCTTGGCTGCGATGACTATATCGTCAAGCCATTCCTGCTGTCGGTGCTTTACAGCAAGTGCGAGGCGCTGGTGCGCAGAGCAGGGGGGGCGGAGGAGAAAAAGCTGCTGACCTGCGGCGGTATCAGTCTTGACACAAGGACACTCCGCTGCTTTGCCTGCGGGAATGAGGTGGAGCTGCCGCCCAAGGAATTCGCCATACTCCGCTATCTGCTGGAGCATGAGAACTGGGCGGTGAGCCGCGATACCCTGCTGGACAGGGTCTGGGGTTATGATTATTTCGGCAGCGACAGAGTGGTGGACAATCATATAAAAAAGCTGAGAAAAGCCCTCGGCAGCGCAGGCAGCCAGATAAAGACACTTGTGGGACGGGGGTATAAGCTGACAAAGGAGTGAGCAAAATGAAAAACAAGCTATTCAGACATAAACCAAAGCGGACTACCTTCTGGAAAATGTTCGCAAAGGCGATGATACTGCCTGTGATATTGACGCTGATGTTTGCGGCGCTGCTCGATTATTTCATACCCTTTCTTTCCTGTGAGCAGGCACAGAAGCAGCAGAATGCTCTTATCGCAAAGCTTGCGCAGTCGGTGCAGTTCGGTGATAAAGCGGGGAAATTCGGGAATATCCGGAATGCCGTATCCATGCAAATGGCAATGGGAACAAACTATGATACCCTTTACCCTGAGATGACACTGCCGTTTATACCGCATAATTCCTCATTGAGCGATAAAAACGGTCTGGCAGTCAGTGCTGTTATAGACTCTGAGGGAAATGTTATATGCTCAAATGCGGTAAAAATGTTCTGCGTTTACAAGACAGATGATGACCCTTCCCATAACAAATGGCTGTCCTGTGACCCGAATGAGGTAAATATCCCCGATTTTACGCAGCTTGTCAATGATAAGCTGGAGAAGCGCTATTCTGACAGATACGATTACGGCTATGATATAACAAGCGCTTATGTAGATCTGGAGAGGCACAAGATGATACCCTGCGGCGTCAGGATAAGGACAGAAGAATGGGATGTGGCATTTGACGGAAGTATTGTGGAATTCAACGTCATAGGTACAGAGGATATTACGATAGATGTGGGAGATCTTGACCTTGACGGCTATGAGTTCGTGGAATTTACTGCTGACAAGAGTGAGAATTCCGATAAATACGTTTACCCGATGTGTACATTTGAGAACATCTGGGGCGTTGAGAAGGAAAAGGTGGATAAAGCTGTTGCAGAGCACTTCATGCCCGAAGGCGCAGGCTATTACTACGAAAGCGATTACGACCTTGTGATAAATGAATCCATAAACCATACAGATGTTCTGTTCGATGGCGAAAGATCCACCCTTTTCACCGATTTTAAGGTGGACGTCTGGACAAAGCCCGTACTGAAAATGTACTTTGGCTTCGTGATATGCTTTTTCCTGCTGCTGACCCTCATAGCCTTCCTCATATGCTGGCGCAGAAACGTGAAGAACAAGGCTCAGTATGCCTTTGAGGACTACCAGCGCGCGCTGACCAACAATCTTGCTCACGACCTGAAAACGCCTCTTGCAGTCATAGGCGGCTATGCCGAGAATCTCATTGAGATGCGCAAAGAGAGCGGCGGCGAGAAGGAGCTCCGCTACCTTGCCTCCATTATGGACAACGTGGCGTATACGGACAGTATCATCGCCAAGACGCTCCGTCTCAGCGAGACCGAGCAGGCAAAGGAACTGAACAAAGTGAAAGTCGATATAAAGGCTCTTGCGGAGAAGCTGGCAGATAAATACAAAGCGGCTCTGGAGGAGCGGGGCATAGAGCTTACCGTAACGGGCGGCGGCGAGATAACTGCCGACGAGGACACTCTCACCTCCGCAACAGAGAACCTTATCTCCAACGCGGTGAAGTACACCCGTGACGACGGCACAATAAAAATAACAGCCGACAAGAAGCGGCTGACGGTAGTGAACGATGTGGCGGAGGACGTGGACACGAAAGACCTCACCATGCCCTTTGTCAAGGGGGACAAGGCTCGCGGCGACAAGAGCAGCAGCGGTCTCGGACTTGCCATAGCTTCCGCGGCTGCGGAGCGCAACGGCTTCCGGCTGAGGGTGAGCTGTAAGGACAAGAAGTTCACAGGGGAGATAATATTCAGATAAAGAAAGGCTGCAAGGGAAAACCCTTGCAGCCTTGTTTTGTATCAGCACTCGGGGAGTGCGCTTATCTTGCCTGTGATAAATCTTCGTATGGAGATAGCATCGTTGGTGGTTATGCCGTTGCCTCTGTCATAGACGTCGGCGTTGAGTATGCCCTGATAGGTCATATGTGCCTCGGCACTGCCGTTTACACCGTATTCTGTAGGCATTACAACGTAGCTTACTACCAGCTCAAAATCTTCAATATCTACCTTGCCGTCGCAGTTTGCGTCGCCGTAGAGGATATCGGCCTCATCAAGCTCGATCTCGCTCTTTGTGTAGTAGTAAGGCGGTTCATCAGCCTCCTTGAAGTATACGCGGAAGAAGTCCATGGAGCCGTTGAAGAATTTGCCGCTGTTTCCTCTTGCGATATAATAGCGGCTGTTGAGCCCTGTGGTGTCCTCGGGGAGGGTATAGATAACGTCCTCGCCTGCCAGTCTGCCGTTTATGATGAGCTTGGCATTATTGCCGCGTATGATCACTCTTACCACAGACCATTCTCCCACAGCAAGCGGAGCATCTGCGGTTATGCTTGTGGCACCTATGGTGAACTGAGCCTTGCCCTCGTAGTTTGAGGGAGTGAAGCTCATGACCGAGTCGCCTCCGAACTCAAATACCTTCTGCTCGTTTTCACCGCCGCGCCAGAGCACTGCGGTGGATATCTCCATATCCTTGTAGTCGGCGATAGTCCTGTCACAGAGGATATACTGGTCTGTGCCGTTGAAGGTAATAACTCCCTCACCGCTGGCACATTCCTCCTCCCAGACGGGAGAACCGCGCATGATGCCGTTTGTGGCACCGTATGTATCGTATGCGAAGACCGTGCTTTCCTGTGAGAATTCATAGCCTGCAAAGAGGCCGTCCGTATAGGGAAGGTCGCTTACGAAGCTGTCTGTCTCTTCCCAGCCGAAGTCTGCACCCTGTGAAACGGAGCAGTCATTGTAGAATTCGCCGTCCAGGATAGCCTGTCCCGAAGCCACGCCGTCACCGTAGCAGTAGGCTGTGCCCTTGACAGTGGCATCGTCGGTGACTGTATAATTGTCAAGGATATAGGCATTGCCCATGATACGGGCATTTCCGGAGATCGTAGCTCCTGCTGTCACAACGGCTCTTTCGCCGATCTTGGCGTTGCCGCTGACTGTGGGAACAGCCCACCAGAAGCCGTAAACGCAGGCACTGTCTGTAATTCTTGCGCTGTCTGAAACGATGGCATTGTTGACAACTGCCCTGCCTGTGATGACTGCATGACCTGTTACCTCGGAATTGCCAAGGACCATAGCTTCCTTGCCGACGTAAACGCTGTCCTCCACATAAGCGGTATCTGCAACGAAGCCGCCGCCGTAGGGATGAGCGTGACCTTCAACGTTCTCGGTGATGCTGCGCTCCATGGGAGAAGCCCCCCAGATGGAGAACTCATAAGGATAGCGCTGCTTGTAGTCGGCGGAGGTATATGAGCAATCCTCGCCCTGCTCAGCCTTGAGGTAGGCGTTGTTGGGGATTATCTTATCCGGGGTCGCGGCAACTGTGAGATAGAGAGCGGTCTCTGTGCCGTCAAGATACATGGTCATGGACTCCTGACCGAAGAGGGGAGTGTATTTTGTAACTCCGTCAGCGCCCTCGGCAACGATGCAGGCACGCCAGTCAGCACCCTCTGCATCGGAAATACCGTTGAGGGAAACTGTTACTGAGCTGCCCTCGATGTTGAGGGGGATAACGTTGAGGCCCGTCTGCATTGGAGCCTTTTCGGCAGGCACCATGTAGTAGCCGTAGTGGTCGGGAGAGCGCATGGGCTGTGTATAGATGAGCTGCCAGGCGAATGGGTCACTGAGAGCAGTCTCAAGATTCTCGTTGTAAAGGTTTTTGTGCTGGAAATCGAGGGTAGCCATTCTCTTTGCGAAGCTGCCGATGACCTGCTTCATATCGCAGCCCGAAAGACGCTGGATAGTGTCGAAGGGGTACTCATTGGGCTCAGCTTCGCTCTGAATGCGCATCATGAAGTCCTGTCCGAAGCCGTCGAAGCCGTCGGGGTTCTCAGTGAGGTACTGGAGGAATATCCAGGACTCATAGTAGTTTCTGCCGTGGGGGATAGTCAGGTTCATGTTCCTGAGATAGGGCAGGAAGAAGTGGGTGGTAGGAGTTTCAAGGGTATTGAAGTACTGCTCCTTGAACCAGTTTGCAACTGTTTCCCACCAGGGGCCTGCCATTTCGTTATCGTTCCAGGCTTTCTGGTGATAGGTGAGGACGTGTCCGTACTCATGGGCGAGAGAACCCGGGTTAGAGCCGTCCAGCTGTACCATGGCTCCCGGGTCGATGAAGATGTAGGCGAAGCCTGAGAGGGGTTCATAGCTCATGAAAGCCCAGCCTTCTTCAAAGTCGGGGAGGCCTGTTTTTGTCAGATATACGTTTGTCTTGTACTTTTGTCCGTCGGTCTCGAAAATTGATTCCGACGAGTCCTTCATGCCAAGTTCTGTGGTGTAAAGAGTTCTGTATTCTTCAAGTGCATCAAGGTTGAGCTGAATGAAATCATCGTTTACCAGACCTGTCTGGTCATCGTGACCCCAGATGATCTGGAAGTGTTCTGACGTTGCTGTGTTGTAATCATCAATGTAGTGACGTTCGCCTGTGAAATCACTGTAATCACGGCAAAGGTACTCTTCATCCTCTGCTGAGGCAGTGAAGCCTGGCATTCTGAGAGCAGTGAACGCCAACGCACAGGCTGCGGCGGTTGCCAGCATCCGTTTGAAAAACATAGGGATTCCTCCTTTTTTGTAAAAACTGACGTAAATTCTCCGCTCGGTATATTGTCACCATGATTATAACATATATTTCCAAAGATTTCAAGTTTTTTTGGATAATTTGTTTTGAAATTTTTTCGGAATTGTTAATTTTCGCAATATTTGGTCAATTGCCAGAATGCGACTGCACTTGCAGCAGCCACATTGAGAGAGTCCACACCGTGAGCCATGGGTATTTTTATTGTATGGTCGCAGGCATCTATGGTGGAGTCCTTGAGGCCGTCGCCTTCGGTGCCGAGAATGACAGCCAGCTTCGGAGCAGAGGTCAGCCTTGGGTCGCGAATGCTGACGGTGTCCTTCCTGAGTGCCATGGCAGCGGTAACAAAGCCCAGCTCCCTGAGATGAGCTACATAATCGGGGGAGCCTGAGGGCAGATATGTCCACGGGAGCTGGAATACAGTTCCCATGCTTACACGGACTGAGCGGCGGAAAAGCGGGTCGCTGCATGAGGGGGTAAGAGCCACAGCGTCAAAACCGAGGGCAGCTGCGGAGCGGAAAATGGCGCCGATGTTGGTCTGGTTGGTGATGTCCTCCAGAACTGCTATGCGCTCTGCTTGGCGGAGAGCCTCCTCCGCGGCGGGTGCGGGTCTGCGGCGCATAGCACAAAGGGCGCCCTGTGTGAGTTTGTAGCCTGTCAGCTCGGTGAGGAGCTGCTGGTCGGCGGTAAATACAGGAATATCTCCGCAGCGTTGGAGCAATTCCGTCTGTTTACTTATATATTTACGCTCCATGAGGAGAGAAATCGGGGTATATCCCGACTCTAAGGCAGTTTTTATGACCTTGGGGCTCTCGGCGATGAAGATGCCGTCGGGAGTTCCCTCCCAGTGAAGGAGAGACTTCTCCGAGGCGTCGGTATAGGGGCGGAGCTCCTCCGCCGAAAGGTCGTTTATCTCAATTATTTCGTACATATCTTTTCCTTTCCTTAATCAGTATTGTCGGGAACACCGTCCCCGGCGTTCCGGATCGAGGTTTTTGGGGTATTTATCGTCGGCACAGCCGACACCGGAACTTTCAACTCTCAGCTCATCTTTCTTGTGATGATGTCAAGGCAGAGGCGGAGTGCAGGGGCACGGGACGCCTCTCCGAAGTCGCGTCTGTCATAGTTTTTCATATCCGCAAGGGTATCAGCTGTGAAGAACAGCATACCGAAGTCAGCGCCGCGGAGCTTTGCACAGGCGGCAAGGGCTGAGCACTCCATATCCACGGTGGTGCAGCCCTCGCTGCGGCGGTATTCCACCATATTGGGAGTCTCGCGGAAAAACGCGTCGGTGGTCCAGGTGGTACACCGCTCATAGGGGACAGCCATTTCCCCGAGACAGCGGCAGATATGCTCCGTCATGGGCATATCCAGCTCCACGAATCGTGAGGGCGGAAGATAGTGATAGGAGCAGCCCTCGTCACGGAGCGCCCTCACAGGTACCATGAAGCGGTTTTCGGGCATTTCGCGGAGAACTCCGCATGAGCCTGCGGAGATTATGTGCTTAACGCCGCAGTTCAGCAGTATCTCTAAATTCTGCACAGCCGCAGGAGCTCCCATAGGTGCCTGAAACAGGCATATCTCCTCGCCGTTGTGGTTTATTATGTAAATGGGATAGTCCTTGGTGATGGTGGGGAAGACCGCAGCGACTCTGCCGCCGAAGTCTCTTGCGTATTGGTCTGTGCAGTCGCCCAGCAGCCCGAATACCGCCTTTTCGGGCAGCGGAGTATATATCCTTGGTCTGAATAGCTCATCGGTCTTCGGGTCGTGGTCCAGTATTGGAAATTCATGCTTTATCATGTCATTATCCTTTCTTATGCCGTAACGCCGATTTCTGAGTTCAGAGTTTAAAGCTGAGAGTTATTTAAGTAGCGGCTATTAATAATGAATTGTCGGCGCAGCCGACACCTTGACTCTCAACTTTTCACTCAGTTCAGCTCGCATCTTTTATGGCGCTATACGGTGATTAATGCTATTATTATAAACTATTTGTGTGAAAAAAACAATAATTTCACAAAAAATTGATTGAAATTGAAAATTATATGTGTTATAATGGTAATAATAACTGACGAGGAGCAATTACAAAAGACAGAATACAGCGACATTTCTATCGGGCTTGCTGTCCGGGAGCCTGCGCCATGGGGACGGGCTCCCGGCTAAGCCCCGCATACAGGTACATAAAACGAATAGGAGGTGCGTCATGAAGGAGCTTCTTGAGACCCTGTGCGACAAATACCTGCTCAATCTGGGACTCTTTACCGACCTCTACCCTCTGGAAAGGGATATACTCTACCCCGTCTGCGCCGACGTTTTCTGCGCAGCGGACGCGGAGTTCGACCTTGGTAAATTCAAGAACAGCATGAACATCATCAAGGATAATCCGAAAATGCTATCCAGCTTCCGAAGCACGGTCCGTCCGCTGATTGCCTCATGGCTGTCGGTCGGCGATGACCCGCGGGGCGAGATGGAGCGCTATATGACCTGCTATGAGCAGCTCAGGAAATACTTCACCAATTCCGAGCATCTTGCACTGCTGTCCATACTCCTTGCAAGACTGGTCTCCGAGGACAGGTCTGAGGAGCTCATAAAGCGCGGCAGGCATATATATGACCGCATGAAAAAGGAGCACCGTATCCTCACCACCAAGGAGGACGTTGCCTTTGCGGTGATGCTGGCTTTCTCGGACAAGTCCGATGACGAGCTCATCGCCGATATGGAGGCGAGCTACAAGCTGCTGAAGCACAGCGCCGACAACAACAGCATACAGACGGTGTCACACGTTCTTGCCATGGCGAAGGGGACTCCCGGGGAAAAGTGCGCCAAGTTCAGCGAGCTCTACGGGGCAATGCTGAAAAAGGGAAAGAAGTACGGCAAGCACTATGAGCTGGCTATGCTGGCGGCCCTTTCCATAACAGGCTATGACAACGCAGAGATAACAGGCGACATCAATGACGTTGAGACCTTCCTGACTCAGCATAAGGCGGTCTGGGACTTATCCGAATTCGGCAGCGGCGAGCCCGTGAGCCACGCATTTATGCTCCTCACCACAGCCTATGCCAGCGACGAGAGCGTAATAGGAGCTTCTGAGAGAGCTGCACTTATGGCGGCGCGTCAGACGGCTCTGTATTCCGTTATGGTCTACAGCATGATGACAGTAGCACCCGTATTACCCGAATGATACACGAATAACCATAAAATGAACGGAGGTTTAAACAAATGAAGGCTGACAAATACATCATTCCCGAGGGGAAAAAGGTCGATATAAGAAAGCTCCCCACCAACAGCAAGGCTGACGGCGTGGACAAGGAGGAGATAATCAGGAAGTACGAGGAGAACAAGCAGAAGCTTATCGCGCTTCAGGACAAGTTCTATGCGGATGCAAGAGAGGGGCTTATCGTGGTCATACAGGCTCTGGACGCCTCCGGCAAGGATTCCACTATAAAGTACGTTTTCAGCGGTGTGAACCCTCAGGGCGTGAAGGTACACTATTACAAGGCGCCTACCTCCGAGGAGCTGGCTCATGATTACCTCTGGAGAGTCCATCAGAACATTCCCCGCAGAGGCGAGATAGCCGTTTTCAACAGGAGCCACTACGAGGACCTTGTTACTGTTCAGGCTGAGGATATTTGGAAGGGCTATCATATGTCGGAGAGAGTCCTTGACGATACAAAGAAGAAGTTCTTCGAGAAGCGCTATGACCAGGTCAACAACTTCGAGGAGTACCTTTATGAGAACAGCTACCGCATGGTGAAGATATTCCTCCATGTCTCAAAGGAGGAGCAGACGGGACAGCTCCTTGAGCGCATCGAGCTCCCCGAGAAGAACTGGAAGTTCCGTGCAGACGATCTGAAGGTAAGGGACAAGTATGACGCTTACCTCAAATGCTTCAACGATGTTATAAATAAGACCTCCACAAAGCACAGCCCCTGGTATGTCCTTCCCGGCGACCAGAGATGGTACACCAGATACCTTGTGACGGAGATACTCCTTGATGCTCTCAATGCCTGCAAGCCCGAGTATCCGGAGCTTCCCGCAGACGAGAAGGAGAAGCTCCCCGAGTGCAGGAAGGTGCTGACAGAGGCAATGGCGGAGTATGAGGCCGCAAAGAACGAAAAGAAGCCTGAAAAGAAGTCTGACGACACAAAGAAAAAAGCCAAGAAAAAGAGCAAGAAATAAAGGCTTGCCCCTGCTGTTACAACGGCAGGGGCTTTCTGTAAGGAATACACAGGGTTTTCACCGTTTGTTCATTGACTTGCAGAAAAAGTTATGATATAATTTTTATATAAATGATTTTTAGGAGGATATTATGGGGAACAGTGAATACCGCAAGACAATAGATTATATACTTGACCTTATCAGGAGCGGGATGCTTCAGGTTGGCGACAAGCTCCCTACAGAACGCAGTATCTCCGAAAAGCTGGGAATTAACAGAAATACGGTGCGCGAGGCACTGAGAGGCCTTGAGATACTGGGCATTGTCAACGGAAAACAGGGTTCGGGAAATTACCTGACCGACAATATATCCGAGTCCATCGCCAAGGCAATGGACATTATGCTCCTTATGAACAGGACTTCCAAGGAGGAGATATGCTCCTTCCGGAGAAGCATGGAAAAGACTGTGTGCAGCTATCTTATCGCAAGAGGCTGTACTCCGGAAAACAAGCTTAAGATAGTCGCAGCTCTCAACAGGCTCAAGGAGTCGGAGGGCACAGAGGAACGCACCATCGCCGACAGAGACTTCCATTATGCCCTGATATATGCCACCGACAACAGCTTCTGGATAACCTTCATGGAGGCAGTTTCCGAGGTGTATATGCGCTGGATAGACGATTTTCTCATGACAGCAGACCACGATGTGAGAGTAAAGCTCCAGGACGCACACGAGAAAATGGTTCAGGGCATAATCACGGGAGATGTGGACTTCTGCTTCAAGGCTATCGACGCACATTACGACCTTATCGACAAGAGCTTTGAAAAGTGAGAGGAGCCCTTATGAAAACTAAACGTATTGCCGCCGCTTTTCTGGCGGCATTATGCGCATTATGCGCCTTTTCATGCACTGAGAAGAACGACGGTGTCTCAGACACAGTGACCGAAAGCCATAACGATGTCAGCGAGCCTGCAGCTTCCGTAACAGAGGAGAGCACCGAAGTGACCTCAGACCTGCACAATGACCTTAATGATTATGTCACTGTGAAGGAGACCGCTCCCGCCATGTGGAGGGTCACCGACGATAAAACAGGCAACTCCATATATATGATGGGCGCCATGCACATGGTGACGGGCTATACCTATCCGCTTCCCGACTATATAATGAACGCCTATGAGGAGTGTGACGGCATAGCTGTTGAATATGACGTCAGCAGTATGATGAGCGACTTTGAGCAGATGCAGGACTTCTATGCGAAGCTTGTCTACACCGACGGCACCATCGTAAAGGATCACCTCTCCGAGGAGACCTATGAAAAAGCAAAGAAATTCATGACAGAGAATATGTTCTACAACCAGATGATGGACGTTTACTGCGTGGGCTTCTGGGAGGTGGAGATAGAGACTGCCGCGATGATGAAAATGAAAAACCTGAACGAGCAGGGCATCGACTCCATGTTCCTCTCTCTGGCACAGAGGGACAGCAAGGAGATAGTCAATGTGGAGTCACTGGATATACAGGCGGCTGCCATGACTTCATCCTCCGATGAGCTTGTGGACTACATGATAAATGAGCTCATCGACGGCTGTGAGAATGTTTCAGAATACACTCAGGGCTTCGCTCAGCAGTATGACTTGTGGGCGTCGGGAAATATAGATGCCCTTGACGAGTCGGACGTTCAGAACGAAATACCCGAGGAACTTGAGGACGACTATGCCGAGTACCTTGACGTGATACTCTTTGACCGCAATAAGGGCATGGCTGAGAAGGCTGATGAGTACCTGAAGGAGGGCAAAAAATACTTCCTTATGGTAGGAGCTGCCCATTTTGCAGGCGAAAAGGGCGTTGATGATATTCTTGAGGAAAAGGGCTACACAGTCGAGCGTGTGGCTTGATGTGATCTGTATTAGTGAGTAGAGAGTAGAGAGTAGTGAATAGTGAAAATGCCGCGGAGATCTTTCTCACGCGGCATTTTTTTGTTATACACATGAAATACAAAAATGAACAAAAAAAGCACCCATTTTTTTCAAAAACAGGCGCTTTTGATAAATCTTTCCCGAGTACCTTGACATGGGACAAAATCTGTATTATAATGTTATAATGTATCAATATGGAATAGTATCGCTATTTTGCGAGATATTATAGCATACATTGCACAGGCTTGTCAATAGTTTCTGCAAAAATTTTTTCAGATGATACGATAACATCAAACAGTTCTGTCTATCCCGAGACTGTATGCGCAGGGATGACAGCAATAAAATACAAGGAGGTTCCGCCTATGGTGAATGTTACACCTAAGCAGCTGGGAAAGAATGTCAGAATGAGCTTCGGTAAGATTACCGAGCCTCTGGAGATGCCGAACCTTATCGAGGTGCAGAAGAACTCGTATAAGTGGTTCAAGGAGGAAGGTCTCCGCGAGGTATTCCGCGAGATGACCGCCATCACCGATTACAACGGCAATCTCGTCCTCAACTTCAAGGACTACAGATTTGACGATACTCCCAAGTATTCTCTTGCAGAATGTAAATCCAGAGGAGCTACCTATCAGGTCGCTATGAGAGCTACAGCCACCCTTGCCAACAAGGAGACAGGTGCTGTCAGCGAAAGCGAGATCTACATGGGTGACTTCCCCCTCATGACCGACAGCGGTACCTTCGTTATAAACGGTGCCGAGCGTGTTATCGTATCACAGCTCGTCCGTTCCCCCGGTGTTTACTACTCCTTCACCAAGGATAAGACGGGTAAAGACCTTTTCGGCTCACAGATCATCCCTAACCGCGGTGCGTGGCTGGAATATGAGCAGGATTCAAACGACGTTGTTTACGTCCGTATAGATAAAAACAGAAAGATCCCGCTGACCACCTTCATCAGAGCTCTCGGCGAAGAGGGTACAGATGAGGAGATCATGGAGATCTACGGCGATGACGAGCGCCTCAGACAGACTATCCTTCAGAAGGATCAGACCAAGAACCGCTCCGACGCCCTCATCGATGTTTACAAGAAGCTTCGTCCCGGCGAGCCTCCCACGGTGGAGAGCGCTGTCAGCCACCTCAACAATCTATTCTTTGAGGCCAAGAGATATGACCTGTGCCGCTTCGGACGCTATAAGTACAACAAGAAGCTGGGTATAGCTTCGCGTCTGGCAGGAAGAACTCTTGCTCAGCCTATCATCAACGAGATGACAGGCGAGATCCTGACTGATGCAGGCGAGACCCTCACATATGACAAGGCTTGTGAGATCGAGCAGGCAGGCGTTTACAGTGCTTTCGTTACCGTTGAGGCAAAGGAGTACTACACCGACGAGCGCGGTGAGACCAATATCCGTATGGTAGAAAAGACAGTCAAGGTCATCGGCAACGGTATGGTCGACATCAAGGGCTATGTTGACTTTGACGCCGAGAAGTACGGCATCAACGAGAAGGTCTCATTCAACGTACTCAAGGACATCCTTGACAACGCAGCAGATGCTGACGAGCTTGAGGAGACCGTTAAGAAGAAGGCTGACGAGCTGTCACCCAAGTATATCACTCTTGATGACATCAGAGCTTCCATCAGCTACTTCCTCAACCTCTGCGAGGGCGTAGGTACTGTTGACGATATCGACCACCTGGGCAACAGACGTATCCGCAGCGTGGGCGAGCTCCTCCAGAACCAGTTCCGCATCGGTTACACAAGAATGGAGCGCGGTATCCGTGAGAGAATGAACCTCCAGACTCAGGACGTGAATACCCTTACTCCCCAGACTCTTATCAACATAAGACCTATTTCTTCGGCTATGAAGGAGTTCTTCTGTTCTTCGCCTCTGTCACAGTTCATGGACCAGAACAACCCTCTTGCCGAGCTTACTCATAAGAGACGTCTTTCAGCCCTCGGTCCCGGAGGTTTTTCAAGAGACCGTGCAGGATTTGAGGTACGAGACGTTCACTACAGCCACTACGGAAGAATGTGTCCTATCGAGACTCCTGAAGGTCCTAACATCGGACTTATCTCCTATCTGGCTACTTTCGCAAGGATCAATGAGTACGGCTTCATCGAGGCCCCCTACAGAAAGGTAGACAAGGCTACAGGCGTCGTTACAGGCGAGGTAGTTTACATGACTGCCGATATGGAGGATAACTTCGTTGTTGCACAGGCCAACGAGCCCCTCACCGAGGACGGAAAGCTGGCAAGACCCCGTGTAAATGCACGTCACCGCGACCAGATCCTCGAGTGCGAGCGCGAAAAGGTAGACTACATGGACGTATCTCCTAAGATAGCCGTTTCAGTAGCTACTTCAATGATCCCCTTCCTGGAAAATGATGACGCTAACCGTGCCCTCATGGGATCAAACATGCAGAGACAGGCTGTTCCGCTCCTCAAGACCGAGAGACCCTTCGTTGGTACAGGTATGGAGTACAAGGCTGCCGTTGACTCGGGCGTGTGCGTTGTTTCCGACTATGACGGAAAGATCACCTATGTTGACGCTGACAGGATCACTCTCGTTGATACTGACGGTATCGAGCACAAGTATGAGCTTATCAAGTTCAAGCGCTCAAACCAGGGTACCTGCGTAAATCAGAGACCTATCGTCGCAGCAGGCGAGGAGGTCAAGAAGGGACAGGTCCTCGCTGACGGTTCCGCAACTGCCGACGGAGAGATCTCCCTCGGTAAGAACGCTCTCATCGGCTTCATGACATGGGAGGGTTACAACTACGAGGACGCCGTTCTCCTTAACGAGCGCCTTGTAAGAGAAGATGTATTCACATCAGTTCATATAGAAGAATACGAGATCGAGTGCCGCGATACAAAGCTGGGACCCGAGGAGATCACAAGAGATATCCCCAATGTGGGTGACGACGCTCTCGCAAACCTCGATGAGAACGGTATCATCCGCATCGGTTCCGAGGTAAATTCAGGCGATATCCTCGTTGGTAAGGTAACACCCAAGGGTGAGACAGGGCTTACCGCCGAGGAGAGACTCCTCCGCGCTATCTTCGGTGAGAAGGCAAGAGAAGTCCGCGATAACTCACTCAAGGTACCTCACGGCGAGTCCGGTGTCATCGTGGACGTCAAGGTGTTCACACGCGAGAACTGCGACGAGCTCTCAGCTGGCGTAAATATGCGCGTTGTCTGCTACATCGCTCAGAAGCGTAAGATCACCGTCGGCGATAAGATGGCCGGCCGTCACGGTAACAAGGGTGTCGTTTCACGTATCCTTCCCGAGGAGGATATGCCGTTCCTTCCCGACGGTACTCCTCTTGACATCGTGCTGAACCCTCTGGGCGTTCCTTCACGAATGAATATCGGACAGGTGCTTGAGGTCCACCTCGGTATGGCTTGTAAGGCACTTGGCTGGCATATAATGACCCCTGTATTCGACGGCGCACACGAAGGAGATATCCGTGAGTGCTTCAAGATGGCTAACGAACACGCTCAGGAGCACAAGGACGATATGTTCGAGCTCAAGGCTATGGATAAGGTTATCAACCCCAATGCCCTCGAATTCACAGAGGATTGTAAGTTTACTCTCTATGACGGACGTACAGGTGAAAAGTTTGATAACCGCGTAACGGTGGGCTATATGTACTACCTCAAGCTCCACCACCTGGTTGACGATAAGATCCACGCACGTTCTGTAGGTCCCTACGCTCTCGTTACTCAGCAGCCTCTGGGCGGTAAGGCTCAGTTCGGCGGACAGCGTTTCGGAGAGATGGAAGTTTGGGCTCTCGAGGCTTACGGTGCAGCTTATACCCTTCAGGAGATACTGACCGTCAAGTCAGACGATACCATCGGACGTGTAAACACCTATGAGGCTATCGTAAAGGGTCAGAACGTTCCTACTCCCGGTATCCCCGAGTCCTTCAAGGTACTCATCAAGGAGATGCAGTCACTCTGTCTCGACGTCAAGGTTCTTGACGCAAATCAGGAGGAGATCGATCTCACACAGAACTTCGACGATGAGGATCCCATGCCTTCACGCGAGTCCTTCAACGATGAGGACACCGACGACAGCACAAGCTACTCAGACAGCAATCTGGGCGACAGCGGCTTCGGATTTGAAGGCGAGGACGGCGAAGGCGACGATGACTTCGGCAGCGTAGATAAGGACGATGAGTTCAGCTTCGATGAGGGCGAGGACGAGGATGACTTCGGATTCAGTGACGATGATGAGGACGGAGATCTCTTCGACAGCTTCGATATCGACGATTCCTCCGACGAGGACTAATAATTCGGATATATGAATATGCGGCGTACAGCCCGAACGGGCTGTGCATCGCTTCAAATGTAAATTTGCAGGAGGTAGCATGGAATTTACAACTTTTGAATCAATAAAGATCGGTCTTGCTTCGCCTGAGCAGATCAGAAGCTGGTCTCACGGCGCAGTTGAAAGACCCGAGACTATAAATTACAGAACTCAGAAGCCCGAGCGCGACGGTCTTTTCTGTGAAAGGATCTTCGGACCTACAAAGGACTGGGAGTGTCACTGCGGAAAGTTCAAGAAGATACGCTTCAAGGGCAAGATCTGTGACCGCTGCGGCGTTGAGGTCACAAGAGCAAGAGTAAGAAGAGAGAGAATGGGCCACATTGAGCTGGCTGCTCCCGTTTCCCATATCTGGTACTTCAAGGGTACACCTTCCAGAATCGGTCAGGTGCTTGAGGTATCCCAGAAGAGACTGGAGGAGGTCCTCTACTTCACAAAATATATCGTAACAGACCCCGGCAACACTGAGCTCCTCAAGAAGCAGCTCCTCTCCGAGAAGGAGTATATGTCATACCTGGAAAAGTACGGCGACGACTTCAAGGCTGAGATGGGCGCTGAGGCTATCAGAAAGCTCCTCAACGAGTATGATCCCGAGAGATACGATACTCACAAGCAGAGACTCATCGAAATGGGCAAGATATCCCTCGGCGGCAAGAAGATCGAGTGCTTCAACAAGCCCACAGAGTGTGAGTGTGAGGAGTGCCAGAAGTTCAGAGAACTGGAGGACATCGACTGGAGAAACAACCTTGAGATCGTTGCTGACGACCTGAAGGCTGAGCTGGTGGGACTTCCCAGCGGTCAGAAGAAGGTAAAGCTCCTCAAGAGACTCCAGATCATTGAGGCATTCCGCCTCTCGGGAAACAAGCCCGAGTGGATGATACTCAGCGTTGTTCCCGTTGCCCCCCCCGATATCCGTCCTATGATCATGCTGGACGGCGGACGTTACGCAAATTCCGAACTTAATGATCTCTACAGAAGAGTTATCAACAGAAACAACCGTCTCAAGAGAATGCTTGAGCTTGACGCTCCCGACATCATCGTGAGAAACGAGAAGCGTATGCTTCAGGAAGCTGTTGACGCTCTCATAGACAACGGCAGACTCGGCAGACCTGTTGCAGGTCCCAGCAACCGTGCCCTCAAGTCACTTTCCGATATGCTCAAGGGTAAGCAGGGACGTTTCCGTCAGAACCTTCTCGGTAAGCGTGTTGACTACTCCGGACGTTCGGTTATCGTCGTAGGACCTGAGCTTAAGATGTACCAGTGCGGTCTTCCTAAGGAGATGGCTCTGGAGCTGTTCAAGCCCTTCGTACTCAAGAGACTTGTTGACAAGAAGGCTATCGCCAACATAAAGAGCGCAAGAAAGCTCATCGACCGTGCCGACAATAAGGTCTGGGACGCTCTCGAGGACGTTATCAAGGATCATCCCGTTATGCTGAACCGTGCTCCTACGCTCCACCGTCTGGGTATCCAGGCATTCGAGCCTATCCTGGTCGAGGGCCGTGCTATCAAGCTCCACCCCCTGGTATGCTCTGCGTTCAACGCTGACTTCGACGGTGACCAGATGGCTGTACACCTTCCTCTTTCCGCAGAGGCTCAGGCTGAGGCAAGATTCCTCATGCTGGCTGCCAACAACCTGCTGAAGCCTTCGGACGGTAAGCCTGTTGCTGTTCCTTCACAGGATATGGTACTGGGTTCCTACTATCTGACAATGGATAAGCCCGGTGAACCCGGCGAGGGCAAGGTATTCCGCGACGTTAACGAGGCTCTCATGGCTTACAACGAGCACGATGTATCCCTCCACGCCAATATCAAGGTAAAGATCACCAAGGATATCGGCGACAAGAAGGTCTCAAAGATCATCGACGCTACTGTGGGAAGACTCATCTTCAACGAGAATATCCCCCAGAACCTGGGCTATGTTGACAGAACCAACTCCGACAAGCAGTTCGACCTTGAGGTCGCATTCCTGGTCGGCAAGAAGCAGCTCTCCGATATCATCGAGCGCTGCATAAAGATCCACGGCACAACTACTACCTCCGAAGTTCTTGACCGTATCAAGGCGCTCGGATACAAATATTCAACAAGAGCAGCTTTTACCGTTGCAGTCTGCGACGCTACAATACCTCCTCAGAAGAAGGAGATACTGGCTCACGCTGATGAGGAAGTTGCTCAGATCACTGCGGAGTATGAGTACGGCTACATCTCCGAGCAGGAAAAGACCAAGAAGATCATCGCTCTTTGGACAGATACCACTGATGAGGTTACCAAGAAGCTGAAGGAGAACTTCGACAGATACAATCCTATCTGGATGATGGCTGACTCCGGTGCCCGTGGTTCTATCTCACAGATCAGACAGCTTGCAGGTATGCGTGGACTTATCGCCAATACCTCAGGTACCGTTATCGAGATCCCGATCAGAGCTAACTACCGTGAAGGTCTTAACATCCTGGAGTACTTCATCGCATCCCGTGGTGCGAGAAAGGGACTTGCCGATACCGCTCTCCGTACCGCTGACTCGGGTTACCTTACCCGTCGTCTCGTAGACGTTTCTCAGGACGTTATCATCCGTGAGGACGACTGCGGAACCACAGAGGGTATCGAGGTATTCGAGATCAAGAACGGCAACGAAGTGGTTGAGCCCTTCGACGAGCGTCTCGTGGGCAGATTCCTCGCTGAGGATCTCCGCGACGAGTCGGGTGAGCTCATCGTTTCACGCAATAAGCTCATCAATGACGCAGATGCCAAGAAGATCATCGACTCAGGCGTTGAGAGGATCAAAATCCGCTCTGTTCTCACCTGTAAGTCAAGAACAGGCGTATGCGCTAAGTGCTACGGTGCAAACCTGGCATTCAACAATATCGTTTCCGTGGGTGAAGCTGTCGGCGTAATCGCTGCACAGTCCATCGGTGAGCCCGGTACACAGCTTACCATGAAAACCTTCCATACCGGCGGTGTTGCTTCTGCCGACGCAGAAGATATCACACAGGGTCTTCCCCGTGTTGAGGAACTTTTCGAGAGCAGACGTCCCAAGGGCGCAGCTATCCTTTCAAGGATCTCGGGTAAGATCCACATCGAGGAAGTAAAGACCACAAGAAATATCATCGTTACCAACGACGAGACAGGCGAGGCTGAGAACTACATGATCCCCTATAACCTCAAGATCAGAGTTCAGGAGAACGAGCAGATCGAAAAGGGAACCCGTCTCACAGAAGGTAACATCTATCCCGCTGATATACTCAATATCCTCGGTACTCAGGCTGTTCAGAACTACATCATCAATGAAGTTCAGAAGGTTTACCGTTTACAGGGTGTTGATATCAACGATAAGCACATCGAGGTAATCGTTCGTCAGATGCTCAGAAAGGTCAAGGTCGAGGAATCGGGCAGCAGCTATCTCCTTCCCGGTACTCTTGTTGACAGCAAGAAGATCGACGAGATCAATGAGGATCTCCAGAAGCGTATCGATGCAGGCGAGTACGATGTACAGCTGGTTCAGATCAGCCCCGTGCTCCAGGGTATCACAAAGGCTTCATCCAATTCGGACAGCTTTATGTCTGCCGCTTCATTCCAGGAGACCACAAAGGCTCTCACAGACGCTGCTATCAGCGGTAAGAAGGACAGCCTCCTGGGTCTCAAGGAGAACGTTATCATCGGTAAGCTCATACCCGCAGGTACAGGTATGGAGTGCTACAGAAACGTCGAGGTCGTTAAGAACGAGGGCTACGGCGAACACAACACAGCAGCTCCTATGGCAAATCAGATATAACGCTGAAAAGCTCCTGAGGGTAAGAAAGATACCTGTATAGAAGTTTTGCCCCTGAACGTATCAAGCGCTCAGGGGCATTGTATTTAAGTTAAGAGTTGAAAGTTGAGAGTTTAGAGTTAATGTGTTCGCTCACGTTATTTAAATAATGTCGCCTTCGGCTACACCGCATCTTTCAACTCTAAACTCTCAACTATAAACTTAATTATGAAAAATATACTCAGACTTATAGATAAAAAAGAATGTGAAAAACTCTGGAGAATGCAGGTGGAGGCATTCTCCGACCTTCTCGAAAAGTATCGGGACTACGATATAAGTCCCGCTAATGAGCCCATGAGCAGAGTCATGGAGCGCCTGGAGCAGCCCTTCACTTACTACTATTTTATAATGGACGGAGATACCGCTGTGGGCGCCGTCAGGGTTGTGGACATGAAGGACGGCAGTCCCAAGCGTATCTCTCCCATATTCATCATGAAGGAGCACCGCGGAAAGGGCTTCGCAAAGGCAGCCATAAGGGCTGTTGAGGAGCTCCACGGTACGGACAACTGGTCTCTTGACACCATTTTGCAGGAGGAGGGCAACTGCTGCCTCTATGAGAAAATGGGATACCGCAGAACAGGGGACACTCAGGTCATAAATGAGAGAATGACCCTTGTATTCTACGAAAAATAGCCTTATATAACTCGGCATATCCTGTCCCGCTGCTGCATATAATGCAGTGAGGTGAGATGTATGAGAAAGATCATTGCAGCTGCACTTGCGGCTGCTTTTGTTTTTGGGGGCTGTTCGGCGGAGCTGCCGCAGCAGTCTTCGGAAACTTCACAGCCCTGCGCAACTACTGCGGAAAATACTCAGGAGAGATACGTTCCCCTGAACTACAAAAATCAGGTGGGAATGTGGCTGCCCTATGTTAAGTTTCCCGACTATATGCAGAGCCGCAGTGAGGAGCAGTTCCGTAAGGAGATAGTTGAGATACTGGAGGACGCCGCCGCAGAGGGCGTGAACACAGTATATTTTCATGCCCATCCTGTGGGGGATGCATATTACAGGTCGGATATTTTTCCTAAGGGAGAGCTTCTCGACGGGAGCTATGACCCCCTGGCAATAGTGGTGGAGGAGGCGCATAAACGGGATATGTCTGTTCACGCCTGGATAAATCCCCTGAGACTCCAGACCGAGGAGCAGATGAGGGCACTGCCCGATGACTTCATTGTTAAGAAGTGGATAGCCGCAGGGGAGCCCTTTGTGAAAAATGTGAACGGCCGCTGGTATCTGGACCCCGCCTATTCCGAGACCCGCGAGCTGCTGACAGAAGCTGCTGCGGAGATACTGGACGGTTACAAGGTGGACGAGCTCCATATAGATGACTACTTCTATCCCACCGCGGATACGGACTTCGACAGCGAAGCCTTTGCAGAAAGCGGAGAGTCCGACCTTGCACAGTGGCGAATGGATAATGTCAGCAGCTTCGTAAAAGCCCTCTATGATACCGTGAAAAGCCGTGATAAAAGGCTGGTTTTCGGCATAAGTCCACAGGCAAATATCTCCGCGGACTACGACAGTCAGTTTGCCGATGTAAGGCGCTGGGCAGGGGAGCAGGGCTTCTGCGATTATATAGTTCCCCAGATATATTTCGGCTTCAATAACGAGAACAGTCCCTTCCTGACTGTGCTTCAGCAGTGGGAGGAACTCACCCGTGACAGCGGGGGTGTCCCTTGTGATCGGTCTGGCTCCGTATAAGCTGGGCAGAGAGGATAAGTGGGCAGGAAAGGCTGCGGAGCTGGAATGGATAAACGATCCCGACATCATTTCAAAGCAGATAGCCGCTGTGAAGGAGTCCTCCGCAGACGGCTATGCACTATATTACTGAAAAATATTGCACTTTCTCTTGACAAGCTGCTCCCAATATGGTATAATACATACTGTTCGGGGCATTAGCGCAGCTGGGAGCGCATCACACTGGCAGTGTGGGGGTCAGGGGTTCGAATCCCCTATGCTCCACCAACGAAAAAAGCCTATGTTTAGCCAAAAACATAGGCTTTATTTTTAGATCATTATGCTGCAAGCGGCAGAAAACACAATATTTCCGTTAAGATTTCCGTTACGTGTATCAAGAAACGCATATTGTAACGGCAAATGCTGAAGCAATCACAAAATAAGGCTCTCCGTGACGGAGAGCCTCAATTCATAAGTCCGCATTATCCTTGCGCTTTTCTAGCTTGAGTTTATCCTCAAGGGCGTTTGATGCGATCTCGTCCGCGGACTGGATAGCGTGAATATATATCTTACTTGTCGTAGCGATACTGGAATGTCCCAGCCTTCGTGAGACAGTCGGGATACTTACTCCTTCAGCGATCAGAAGCGTCGCATGGGTATGCCGGAGTGAATGCGGCGTAAAATATGGCAGATTATTACGCTTTACGAATTTTCGTACCCAATCGCTGACACTGTATGGGTTCATAGGCGTTGAGTCGACCTTTGTGAACAAGCGGTCGTTGGGGACTGTTTGGGTACTGCCGTCTGCAAGAATAATCTGTATTTCGTCATGCCAGTAATCATCAAGCTCGGTTCTTCGCTTCTGCCAATACTGCTGATATTCTCGGAGCTGGTCTAACATTGTGTCAGACAGCTTGATAGTGCGGTATGATGTATCATTTTTCGGAGACTTTGTAATTATCCCCATATGATCTACTGCCTGGCTTGTCCTGCGGATAGATATGACTTTCTTGTCAAAATCAATATCCTTCCATTCAAGTCCGAGCAGTTCACCTCTGCGGATACCGCTGTAAATAAGCAAATACATAATCGTTTTCCACTTGATAGGTTCATTTTCAAGCAGCTCCAGAACGTGCCTTACCTGTTCATCATCAAGGAAAGCAGCTTCCTTACGCTCCAGCTTAGGAGCTTTCATATGGTTTCTGTCGGCGATGTTGAAGGGGATAAGCCTGTCACGGGTCGCCTGTGCCAGTATTGTGCTTATGAGCTTGTGATAGTGGAGTATGGTTTTGTCTGACAAACCTCCCGTATCAAGATGAAGGTCAAATAATTTCTGCACAGGGGTATTAAGTCCTTTAGCTATCTTTTCGGCTGATTTGATACTGATATGTCCGTCAGGTCTGCAGACTGCGCAGATTGTTGTGGAGGATACTCCGCATAATGAAGCAAATTTATCCTTGGAGATCTGCATTTGTTTTCTTATATCATCTATCTTATCCGACGTGGCATAGGCTCCTGTTCGCTTGACGCCGTTTTCACGCAGATTACTGTAAAACATTTGCAAATGCCGGGATTGAAGTTTTACGAGCTTGATATCCCCCAAAGCTTGTTTGATATCTCGGAACATACCGAGATATCACTCATATGTCTTGGGAGCAAGCTGTGGTGGACGGTTCATTTCAAGCCATTCTTCGCCGTAGTCGCCAAAACGTATGTTGCTGTCGTAATATTGCCCTTCTTTAACGGCGTCCTCAAATTTGACGATCTGTCTTTGCAGTTCCTTTTCAATCTGTTTATCGCTCATGCCGCCTGACGGCTTCCATGTCATAGACTTTTCGATTTGTTTGCCATAGCAGTCGTATCCGTTATAGGTGCGTATGTAATAGGTGATTTGACCGTTTTTGGATATGCGCTTTTTAATGGTTGCCATATCTTTATACCTCTTTCCATGATTATGGGGCGTTCCGTGAAACGCCCCATGTTAACTTTAAGCTGTTATTTTTCTGATCCTTGACACTGGCTCATCCTGATTAAGCGTATGGGTATCGAGGAACGTCATCAGCCCCTCCCAATTTACAAGAAGCGATCGACCAGCCTTAACGGATGGAATTTCGCCACTATTGACGAGTGTAAGCAGTAATCTTCTGCTGATGCCGATATTGTGCTCCTTGCAGAGCTTAAAGGTTTCGTTCAGACTATTCATTTTTTTCATATGGGTTCCTCCTGTTCTTTTCTGAGCCAGATACTTGCTTGGCTCTAAATTATGTGGTATAATACTTGTATATGAAGCGCCCCGAAGGGCGCTTTCATAACTAAGCTTCTTCTTCCTGGGTGTAGGTCCTTCCGATGAGAGTGACGTATTTATTCTTACCCTCGAAAGAATCACAGAAGTTTCCAACAGCCACGCACTCACCCTGATCCAGGCCTGCAAGCGTTGAAGTGTCAATTCCGGTGATCTTGGAGACATCTTTGAGTGCGTCAGATTTAGGACGGAAGAAGATGAGCATCCCGCAATTGCCTATAAGCTTACCGAGACAGTCCTTATCCAGTGAGAACTCCTGAGAAGCCAGCAGCAGCGTAAAGCCAAACTTTCCGCCTTTTCTTAACATTATATCAATTGGAGAACCTGTAGCGATGAAGTGATCCGAAACTTCGTCGATAACCAACGTGAGCTTATCGTCAGGGTTACGCTGTTTGAACGTATACAAGCTTGCAAGCAACATATCCATTACGTGTGTAGACTTATTCACGCTGTCATCAGAAGCCGATATAACAACAATCTGCTTGGTATTCTCGAAAAACTTATCCCAACCAGCTTTGATCTGCTCATTACCGTCGAGGTTGTCGAAAACATCGTAAAGCTTTTCATAAAGTTTTTTCTGGATTGGATCACCAATATCGAGATAGCCAAGTATATCTCTGAGTTCGGCATCAGGCTCGTTACCACGCTCTTTAAGGAAGGCGGATAAACGACGCCTCAGCACCTTTTCCTGAACTTCGCCACTGATCCTTATAGCTGCTGATAATATTCCCATCAGTTGGTTTTTGGCATCAGGGAGATTCTCGCAACCATCAAGGTTCATAAGATCAACAGGCACCCCCTGCCTATTGATGTCCCAAAAAGAGAAGTATTTTGATATCACCGATTCTGGTAGATGCTTGGAAAGCTCACGCTTTAAGTAGCCGCCGGTATGGTCACAGATCAATACCTTTTCATTCGTCCTTGCCTTCGACACCGCCTGTTGACACAGGTAGAATGTCTTTCCGGCTCGCGTTGCGCCACAAACATATTGGTGGCGGTTGACGTCTAATTCAGGTCCGGCAGTGACACCCGCCACACCGGTTCCAGACGAATTACGCAATATAGGCATAAAGTCACGATGCATCTGTTCCGCACACATAAAGAATGCCGCAAGCTCCTGTTCCTGGATCTTATCAACCGCATCAGCGTTCAGGATTGCCTTGGGTATTGAATACACGCTTATTGAGCGCTTCTTATAAGGCGCAACTTCGACCTCAATCATGCGCTTGTAGTTGTTGTTTGAGTAGAGCAACTCCGCTTCGTTTAGCGCTGCCAGCAAGATATTGCGGCGTTTAGTCGTTCGCATCAGCGGAAGTATATTGTTGTCGAGTACGACTGTCTCAAAGCTGAGGTTATCGTGATCAGAGACAAGATCTCCGGATTTGTAGTATGGTGGATCGTTTTGTCCGACAACTCTTACAACTCCTGAGACTATAAGTCTGTTTAACACTTCACGGAAGTCGTTGACAACATCTACAGTTGCGCTGTCTGACTGAACCTGATCAAGATTGACAAAAGTTGTGAACGCGTTGAATTCATCAAAACCGATAAGGCCAAGCTCTTTTAGGAACCATGCCGTAGTACCCAGACCCTTTATAGTCCTGGCACGTTCAGGCTCAAATACATCGCTTGGGTATTGCGCTATCTGTTCAACAGCTGCACCGAGCTTTGATAAAGCCTCGGCGGTATCGTTCACAAACCATTTGATCAGTGCCGAATCAAACTCTCCTGAGAGCTTCTGAAGCTTGTTTACATCAATCTCGCCGGTAGTACCCGAGAGCGTCAAATGCAGCGCTGGAAAATCAGGTGGAACGTTGCTCGGTCTGTCTTCGATGATGGCAATGACGTGCCATCCACGTGTCTCCTTACCATCTGCACCAATCAGATCGCGATGAAGAACATCAAAGCTTGCAAGGCGCAGCTTCTGCGATTCAATGAGCGAAGTGTCACGAAAAAGTGCTACTCCGTCGTTTGTGCTGTCAAGCTCCTTGAGCAGCTCTGTTTTGCTTGCCGTCAGAGAACATATAGAGGTTGTTTTGTAGTTTTTATTTTTTATGCATGCGACTGCCACCTTAGCACTTTTTTCGCCCGCCGGTTTTATTGCATAGGCTTCCTCAGAAGGTGAGTCCATATGGTAAAAGCGACTGATCTGCGAATGGACGCGGATTATTACAAGCGGGATAAGTTCAGGACAACTCTTCAAGAAGTCCCTATATTCAACCGTGACATCAGAGAGTACCCTATCAGTCCTCATAATCCGACGTTCCTTTATTTCTTCTGGGTAGTATTCCTCAAGTCCCGGGAATACTGAATCAGCAGAAGCAAAGTCAATCTTTCCCTCTTCGTAATACTGCCAGCCCGAACGTTTTGGAATATGAAGGAACTTCGGATCTGAAAAATCCTGAAGTGCCAGACCAACTGCAGCTGTCAAGTACTCGCCTTTGCAGTCGGGATTCCTGCGAAAGAACGACAGATGCGGCAAGAACTGTCTGTGGCAGTACTCTTTGAATGAGAGAATGAACGGATATATTTGATCCTCATATTCAATCTCGACATATAGTCCTTTAAACTTCGTCGAGCTTTGAGGATCAACGACAAGTTCTTTTTTTGATCTTGAACTTGCCTACGATAACAACTCTGCCGTTACGCTCCTTAACTTTATACTCGCCGGTATACTTATCATAGATAATCTTACGGGCGGAGAACTCAGTATCGTTGCTGCGTGAGATTACTTGACGAGGGCTATACCACGCATTATTCCAATTGAAGGAATTGCTGCACCAGTAATTGAAATTACTGAGCGGATAGCTTGCGGGGGGACCGAATACAGGCGGATAGCCGCCATTGCTGCCATAAAATGAATCAAAATACATTTTTTCTACTCCTTTTACAAATTTCGCATATCTGTGATAATCCAATGATACCACATATGTGCGCTATAGTCTTTACCGACAGTTTACTGTGATTTTACTATATTTTTTCGGAGGTATGACAGTATGCCGCAATTCAATATTTCAGTATTTATAAAAAAGCTGTCCGAATGTTTAAACGAGCATAGCACACAGTCAGCTGCTTTTAATTTGCTATTTAATTTGATCACCTATAACACGGACATATATGAATTTGACTTTCCTGATAAGAAAATAAGCAATGTAATGAACGGCATCGAAGATATTCCTGAAAAAGTACGAAATGCTTCTAATGATCCTAATGTAATTAAAGCAATAAAAGAAAGCATGCCAAAAGTAGTTATCCCACTTTTGCGCAAGCCTTTAATCGATGACCTCATGTATACTTACGGAGAATTAATCCAAGCAGACAGCTCTATATCACCCAAGACAAAGGAACGGTTGCTGACGTTAATAAATAGCGATGATACATGTGAGACTTTGGCCGAGTTATTCTTGTACGTTTTAAATATACCTTTTAAAAAACATGATGAATTTAGAGAGCTTTACTATTGTAGCTCCGCTTTTACTCATGATAACAAAAATAACCTTCTTTCAGTGTTCAAGCAGCAATATGGTAACTTCATTGATTTAGATAAGGGCTCAAACAAAGAACTTGAAGTAGATAAGGCATACAAAATTACTATGAATTGTTCCATGGAATCTGTTTTTGTTCGAGGCTCTTATATGACAAATATAACTTTTAAGTATTATGATAAAGAATGCACTGCTTCAACTTCTTGTGCTAATTGGATATCACAAAGTGAACTGGATAACTTTTTAAATGCAGGAAATAAAACGTTTACTATGGTTTTTAAAGTTTTGAATGTATGTGATGATAACATATGCCAGGTGCACATTTACCTTATAGGAGAACTTTATAAATGAATATGTATGCTATTGGAGAATTTGCAGCTGAGACGATGTTAAATGGGAAAATACAACCAGATTTCAAGATGGATAATCTTGGAATAAATGGCTCAAGAATTGTGTTTGTTGATAGTCCTGAAGTGTTTTCGTGTTGTATTCCTGATGAACTCGATAATGAAGTGCTGCGTAAGATAACCGAGTCCATTTTTTCTCTTCTGCGTTCTTTGCATAGCTATAAGGATATCAGCAGCTTTAGAGTAGGATTTACATCGCGCGGAGGATTATTAGCAGATATTATTTGGAATAATCTTGCTAACAAAGGTTTTTCTTCATTATCATATAAAGGAATATATAACGACAAACTGTTATATGATACTTCTAATATGCCTTCTACAATAACATTGAAAGAATGTATATCCGAATGGAAGTTAATACCATTCGATATTATTAATATAGGTAATATACCATCTTTACAAGCATATCTCAGTTCAAAAGTAAGAACTACAAGGACACAGCTTTCCGCTTATTACCTTGATTTTCTATATTATATAAGAAGCTTTATTGTTCTAAAACAACACTGCCCTGAACAAATTCCCATACTCATACTAAACATGGGGCTTTTGTCGCATCAATTTGGAAAGACCTACAGTACATTTGGTTTGCTCAGTAAATGCGCAGAAATAAGCAGACCCAATCATGATATCAATAAAGTGTGTGCCGAAAAACTACATATTCTCAAACAAACAGAAAACATTGTCCCAAAATTAGAAAATATAATACTTAATAATATAGATCAAGACCTTTTTGAGTATTTATGGCTATTAAATGATCTTGACACATTTGAAAAACAACTATTGTTATGATAATACAATCAATAATTATAATCCGTTTGGTATAAAAACGATATTCACCAACCATTACCATTATTGAAACATCACATTTTACATAGTATTTCTTTGACTTTAAAAAATCAGAAATTTTTTCTGATTTACGTTTTTTAAAATAAAGCCATCCGAAAAATATGCAAAAAGGCCCTTTTCATTCTTTTTTGGCAAGACTTTTTCTGAAAAACGTAAATTCAAAAATTTTTTCAGTTTTTTATAATGATAATACAGTAGCCTCCATTAAGGAGGCTACTTCTATTGTTACTCACTTTTGTACAGTCTGTAATAATGCGACCGCGAGATTCCCAGCTCACGCATTGCCTCAACAGGCTTTTTGTTTCCGCAACGAACATCCGCCAATACCTGCTCCCAGTTATCAGGGAGAGGCTTTGACGGACGTCCGAAGCGGACGTTTTTCTTTTTTGCTGCTTCAATGCCTTCACGCTGACGAGCACGTATTTTATTACGCTCATTCTCAGCTATAGCTCCGAGTACTTCTATGAGGATAGCGTTTATCATTTCGAGTACCCACGCCTGCTCCGGAGGAAAGTCAGTAAGTGTAGTAGGGATATCCAGTATCTTCACACGGATACCCATATCCTTGAGCTGTTCCAGCTCGCGCTTAATGTCGGACTTGTTACGGCTGAGCCTATCCAGTTCCTTTATGACGAGCGTGTCTCCTTTACGGAGCATTTGACGCTTGAGATACTGATATCCTTCACGCTCAGTATCCTTGCCAGAAGCCTTATCAATTATAATGTTCTGCTCAGGAACGCCAAACTTAATAAGAGCTATGTATGCTAAAATAAAACTGAGCCAGATATGGCACAAATGATAATAAAAAAGTGAGCCACTAATAATAAAAATCCTGTATAATAAGAGAAAGAGCTTGTGTACAGGAGGAACAAGGAGTGGCAATAGCAATGGAGA
>JAKPUQ010000030.1 GCA_029572815.1 Bacillota bacterium
CGTGACCACCTGGAAAAACCAGACCGCCTTTATATTTTTCCTTCAAGCCCTGTTTCTCCTGAACAAGCACACGCCTGTCGTCATAGATCAGGCACATATTTGTAAGTTCTATTTTTGATGATCTATCCACAATAATTCTCCTGTCCATATTTAATACCACTATTATACATCAATTCCATTAAAAAGTAAAGGCGGTGATACCATGTTTTTCAGCCTTATATTAGAAAATGCAGCCGGAGACCAGATTGACATGACAGCGACCGCAAATCAGTATATGACTTCTCAGATTGAGGGGCTTTCTCCGCCGCCCGGCACGATCAGCACCTCCTCCTACGCAGGTATGGACGGCAGCTATCTGAACAACGCATTCATCGAGAAGCGGAATGTGGTCATTCACTTTGAGATGCGGGGCGTGGGCGTAGAAGCCCGAAGGCATCAGCTATACAAGGTAGTGAAACCGAGCAGATATGTCAAGGTCTACTACAAGACAGCAGGCATTGATGTTTTCACCGAGGGCTATGTGGAAACCTGTGAGATCAGCAACTTCGAGCAGCTTGTAACAGGACAGATATCTATTCTCTGCCCGGATATTTACTGGTATTCTACGGAATCCGTCATGGCGTATTACAGCCAGATCACAGGTGCATTCACATTTCCGTTCCCGACAGAATCAAATCCGGAGCCGTTTGTGCTGGGTAAATTCAACACACAGAACATCATGGAGATCATCAATGATGGTGACGAGATCGGCTTTACCTTGCAGATTGAAGCACTCGCCGATGTCCGGTCGCCTACGCTCTACAACGCTGATACGGACGAGTATTTACAGATAACCGGGGATATTCTCGCAGGCGACATCATTACTGTGACGACAAAGACGGGTCATAAGACAGTCACGCTTGATCGTGGCGGTGTGAAAACAAACATCATCAACCGGCTTGTGTCAGGCTCAACCTGGCTGACGCTGCGTGAGGGCAAAAACCGCTTCTATCTGCGTGGAACAGGTCTGCAAAATCTGAAAGTGACCATCGTCCACACAAACGCTTATCTTGGAGTGTGATATATGCAAATTGAAGTTTACAGAATGGACGCTGATGCAGACAGCCTGACGATCACCCTCGAAGCGGTGTGTGACAGCTTTTCATCACTGCTATGGGATATCGAATACTACCAGTGTGGCAGCTTTGAGGTGTATATCGCCGCCAATCCAGAGAATATCTCTATTTTTCAGACTGGGCGCATCGTGGGCAGAGATGATGACAGTCAGCATTTCGGAATTATTGAGTCGGTGCAGATCGATACTGATACTGAAAACGGTGACTATCTGACAGTAAGAGGCAGATTTCTCATGTGCCTGTTGGAGCGCCGCATCATTCACCCGACATACAATGTCACGGCACAGAAAGCATACAGCGAAATTGTGCATGATATCGTCCGACAGAATGCGCTTCTCAATGATAACCGCCGTATTCCCGGCTTATCACTCGGCGCAGTATCGGGCGCTTGCTGGGAGCAGACCTCAACGCTGCAAGTATCCTATGAAAATCTCATGGAATGGGTTTACACCATCTGCGAGAAGATCGGCGGAACGGCAAATATCAGGCTTGTGAAAGATTCTGGCGAACAGTATCGCATGGTGTTCGATTTGTCTCAGGGAGAGGACAGAAGTCTGATGCAGGAAGATAATCCACATATTATCTTTTCGGATGCTTACAGTAATCTGCTGTCTTTCTCCTACGCTTCAGATACCTCTATCACACGAAACTTCGCCTACATCTACGGTCATGGCGAGGGCGCAGAACGGAAGAACACCACATATTGTGTGGATGCCGAGCCGACATATCTCGACCGCTACGAGTTGTATGTGGATGCGAAGGATATCTCCGAGGAGGAACAGGTCGAGGGCGAGACTGTACCGATTCCCGAAGAACAGTATATTGCGCTGCTGAAAACAAGAGGCTCGGAAAAACTTGTTGATCCGAAAACTGCATCGGAATCGGAGATTGCTGCAAATTCCACGCAGTATGTATACAACCGTGATTATTTCGTCGGTGACTATGTGACTGTCGAGCATAAGCGTTTCGGAATGATTCAGCCGAAAGTGCAGCTTATCGGTATGATAGAAGCGTTTGACCAGAACGGACGCAGCCTGACACCGACATTCAGAAAGGAATGATATTATGGCTTTTTCAAGCGGATTTTTCAATTCAAAGGGTCTTGACAGAACTTACACTGCAGAAAACTTCTGCGACTACCTCGGCAGTATCATCTGTAACGGCATTCAGGACAATTACGGCGATTGTTTCAAACTGACAACAGCATCTTCCGGGCTGAAGGTCACAGTCGGCAGGGGTAAGGCATGGATCAACGGGCATTATTTCATCAACGATGCCCGATATTCCATCGACCTCTCCGAATTTAGGGACGAGTCACTGCCGAGATATGTTGGCATTGCGATCTATCTGGATACCTCAGAATCTGTCCGCAGCGTGACTCTGAAGCTGTTTCCCGGTACTCCGGCAGAAGCACCGTCACTTCCGTCTATCCCGCAGGACGCTGACCATGTGCGCCTGCTGATGTATGCGGTGCGCCTGAATCCGGGGACTGAATCTCTCACAGAGCGTGACTGGTACGACTACCGTGAGGACAGGAATGTCTGCGGATACTGTCGCTGTATCCTCGGCAAATGCAAGGTGACGGATATGTTGGCACAGCTTGCGCAGATCACAGCGGAAATGCAGGAATATAATGAGACGGTCACAGAGCTGACAAACAAGGTCGATACGCTCCAGACGGAAGTCGATGACATCATCGGCGGCATCGTGGAGATCGGCACTTGCGGCGAGAACATTCACTATGTTCTGTACGAAAACGGCAAGCTCTTGCTGCATGGCAGCGGTGCGACATTCGACTACGAAATTGGGCAGTCACCATTCTGGGAAAATGAGGATATCAGAAGCCTTGTGGTATCGGACGGTATCACAAAAATCGGAAACAGTTTGTTTGAACGCTGCAAGAGTATGGCATCGGCAAGTTTCCCGGCAAGCCTTACAGAAATCGGCGAGCGTTCTTTCTTTATGTACGACCAGGGCGGTCTTACAGAATTGAATCTGCCCGCATCCGTGACGACCATCGGCGAAAAGGCGTTTGCCTGTGAATCGCTCACGTCTGTAACGCTCCCTGCTACACTGGCTACCCTCGGAACCTATATGTTTATGGACTCCCGCACACTGACCTCTGCCCGTGTGGAGTGCGAGGAAGTACCCGGTTTCTGCTTCGTGGGAACGCCTTTACAGAGCCTGACTCTCAGCAACAACGTGAAAAAACTCGGCTCTCACATGATAAACTATACTCCGCTGCATGAACTGACTTATGAAGGCAGTCTTGATGACTGGGCAGCAGTTACGAAGGGCGGTAACTGGGATAACAACAGCGGTCAGGGTGATCCGCACGGACTTGACAGAGTGCAGTGTCTTGACGGATATATGGAATATGACCGTGAGAACAGAGAATGGACGGAGGTGCGTGAATAATGTGGAAATTCCTTGTTAAAAACCAGAGCATTGAGATTCTGGAGCGTGAAGTGCTTGCAGACCACCAGATCCAGTATGTGCAGTTCAAATTCACCTTTGACGGCGACTGGAAGCGGTTTCACAAGGTGGTGCAGTTCTCGCAGTGTGATGAGGTGTATTCCGTTGTGCTCGGCACAGAGGGAACAACCTTGTACCTGCCTGCGGAGCTTCACGCGGGTGCGGTGAAAATGGCAGTGTTCGGCTATGATACGGAATCCGATACAACTGTGAGAGCGACAACTGTTCCTGTGACGCTGAATATCCGTGAATCCGGCTTTGAAGGTGATGAACCGCCTATCCCGCCGACACCGGATCTGTACACCCAACTTCTGAAGCGTATCGAGGACGCTGAGCACGGTCTTGATGGTAAGAGTGCCTATGAAATCGCTGTAGAGCACGGCTATGTCGGCACCGAGGAGAAGTGGCTGGCATCCCTGCATGGCAAGGACGGCATTACACCGGATATGTCCGAATATCCGAAAAAATCTGAGGTACAGACCATTGTTGAACAGCAGATTGCTCCTGTTGCTGAAGAATCGCATAACCATGACAATAAGGAAACGCTCGATGCGATCACCCCTGAGTTGTTCTCTGACCTTTCCGGTTTACAGCAGTTTGAAGACAGCACGACCTATGAGCTTCAGACACTGACTGAAGCTGTGGAGAATCTCAGACCGAGCACGCACACGCATAATAACAAAGCTGTGCTTGACCGCATTACTGAAGCAATGATCGATGCAATTGCGGAATATCCGCCCTTTGAGGACTGGACGAAGGAGCAGATCCACACGCTGTTTGAAATGGTCAACAATTTCAGCAACACAGCCCATACCCACGAAAACAAGGTCACTCTCGATGCCCTGACACCGGAACTTTTCTCCGATCTCGCAGGCTTGCAGCAGTTTGAGGACAGCACGCAGTATGACATCCAGACGATCAACGAGGCACTTCTGACACTGAATGCGCAGCGGCACACATGACAACAAGGCTGTGCTTGATACGATCACAGAGCAGTATATGCGTGATCAGGCTGCATTTCAGGCTTCGACCGCAGGCGCACTGCATGGGCTGTCCACAGGACTGAGCGAGGTTTCGGCACAGGCGCATTCCCATGCCAATAAAGCTGTTCTGGACGGCATTACGCAGGAAATGCTCGATGACATGGCTTCTATTGCAACGGTGATCGGACAGGCACACTGGCATCATAACCTCACAACGCTCAACTCCATCACGGAATCCCATGTGAGCAGATGGAACGAAGCATACACCGCAGCAATGAACCTGAATGAGCGTGTTGGTGTGAACGAGGGCGTTTTCGAGCGCTTCAAGACCGAGATCCTCTATGATATGCAGGGAGCGAAAACCTCTATCACGGACATTTACACACGCCTTGAAGCCGTTGAAACCGCACTCTCCGGCGTGGAGGAGGCACTTTCCAATATCGTGGAGGTGACAGCATGAGTATCGCAAATTATCTGACGGAGCTGGACAATCAGCGCGACCAGCTTGCAAGGAACCTTGTGGCAATGGGTGTGCAGGCATCGGAAACTGAAAAACTGAATACCCTCGTACCGAAGGTGCTTCAAATCCCGCAGACAAAGCCGGATGTCACATTGTTCAGGGCTTCCATCGACACGCTCTATGACTACGGTGAGAAGGTCTACACCTTCTACAATGACGGCTACCGCAGTCTCTCTGGCTTCACTGAATCGTATCAGCATTTCTGCTGTGAGGAAAATGGTTATGCGATCTACTATAATCAGCCGGATTTCAACTGGGGTCAGACCATTTATACGATGTGTGTGGAACCTGTTCACATCAGTTCTTCCAACAAGATCATGATGAGCTATAGGTCGGGCGCTACGGATATTGGCGAGATGTGGCTTGTGCCGAAGAATAACGGGACTCTTTCTTCGGCGGAAACTGCAAGGTATATCTATGAGGCTATCCGGAATCACAGTGCTATTTCCGTGCCATTCGGCTGGCTCGGTACTGTGGGCAATTACATCAATGTGCTGCATGAATGTAATGGTATCAGTGCCGGCGATTATTATCTTGCTTGGAAGGCAATCACCGACAATACCAGTCCGATGATCCGTTCCGTGAAGGTAGTGGATGTGACGATTTGAGAGAGGATGATTCAATGAAAGAAAATATCTGTACTGCCGCCGGGGTCATCGGCGGCTTTTTTGCGGCACTGCTCGGAGGGTGGGATTCAGCATTGGCAACACTCATCATCTTTATGGCAATTGACTTCACAACCGGACTGATTACAGCATCTATGGGCAGAAGCAAGCACAGCAAGACCGGCAGACTCAGTTCCAAAGCAGGATGGGTCGGGCTTGCAAAGAAGTTCTGCATTCTGCTCATGGTTGTGGTCGCTGTACGCATGGACATTATGATCGGTACCACATATATCCGCGATGCGACATGCATCGGTTTCTGTGTGAATGAACTGCTCTCAATCATTGAAAATACCAGTCTGATGGGTATCCCGTATCCGCCTGCAATTAAGAAAGCGATTGAAGTGCTTCAAAAGAGAGC
>JAKPUQ010000035.1 GCA_029572815.1 Bacillota bacterium
GTCATGAGCAAGTCGAAACAAAAAGCATATGTCATTAAATACGAATGACATATGCTTTTTACTATCGAATATAACTGCTTGATTTTAACCATGTATCCACTAAATGTGGTTTCCGACGATATTCGTGACAAGCTGATCGCAAGGGGTATCCCTGCGGAGGAGATCGCATATATCCACGATGCGAAAACCGAACAGCAGAAAGCTGACCTCTTTGATAAAGTCCGTAGCGGAGAAATCCGTGTCTTGCTCGGTTCAACCGCCAAGATGGGTACGGGTACGAATGTCCAGAAGAAGCTGATTGCAGTCCATGACCTCGATATTCCGTGGAGACCGGCTGATCTGGAACAGCGTGCCGGAAGAATTATCCGTCAAGGCAATGAAAACAAGCAGGTGCAAATCTTCCGCTATGTTACCAAAGGCACATTTGACGCTTATTCCTATCAGACTTTGGAGAACAAGCAGAAATTTATCTCTCAGATCATGACGAGTAAGACTCCTGCGAGAAAATGCGAAGATGTGGACCAGCAGGCTCTCACTTATTCTGAGATCAAGGCTCTCTGCACAGGCGATGAGCGTATCAAGGAAAAGCTGATGCTTGAAAATGAAGTGAAGGAACTGAGGGTACTCGCTGCGGAACACCGCAACACGGTATTTGAAATGGAGGACAAGATCGCTCGTTTCCCTGAACAGGAACAGAAACTTACTGCGATTCTTGCTGACCTCCATACAGACCGTGAAGCACTCCGCAAGCTCCCGATCGATCCTGAGCGAAAACTGCCTGTATTCAAAATCACTATCGGTGATGTTGAGTACACCGACAGAAAAGAAGCAGCTAAGGCTTTGGAAGATGCGGTGCTGGCTATCAAGTATGCGGATACTCCCGTGAAGGTCGGCTCGTTCCAGGGCTTTGACCTGTCTGTCACGATGCACAGCAACATGATGGGCGGCGGTATGTCCGCTTGTCTGCAAGGTGCCGCTTCGCATACCACGAAGCTGATCGAGAGCTTTGCCCACAACCTGAACCGTCTTGAAGCTGCCCTCTACAATATTGACGGCAGAATTGAGCGTACTCAGGAGAACCTTGCAAAGCTCAGGCTTGACCACGCCGAAGCTCAGAAGATCGTAGCAGAGCCGTTCCCCCAGCAGGAGGAGCTTGATACTAAGGAGCAAAGGCTGAAAGTCGTAACTGATGAGCTGAATCAGGCGGCTATTGAAGCTAAGAAGAACGCTCCGAAGCGTGAAAAGACTTGCTACTTTGAACGGGCTAAGATGAAGCGTGA
>JAKPUQ010000059.1 GCA_029572815.1 Bacillota bacterium
GATGAATATATCTCGCTCTATGAAGAAGCTAAAGCCTTCGGTTATCCGGGATTAGTCAGCTACAACTATAAACGGATATTGGCATTGTTTGAACAGTGTAAGATCATCTTTATGCAAAAAGAATCGCCTGAGACCGCTATCCCAAATGGTTCTTCCAATAAAGATCCGGCGGCGTAAACTTCTCCCCACAGTATTGCTGTGGGGATTTTTCTTTACTGGTAAATATTACTAATCGAATGTACGTTTCTTCTTTTGCCGCTTGTGCATCTATACAAAGATTTACTTCCCGATCGTTGCAATCTTCGTTTTTTTCGTTTCCCATCGGTATATATATGGAGGCACTTTTCATCAACGCTCTGCTGAGACATTCGGCAGGGCGTTTTTTTAGTGCAAATATGTATTCTGCTATTAGGCAGGCAGCAAACAAAAGGAGGTGACGAATTGCCTGACACAGCCCACACAAATAGTTCGCACGAGCAGTTGCCCGTAACGAAAAAAGCTGTTGGCTGTGTCGGGGATCTTATGAGAAAGGAGGAATGCTATGGGTAATATGTTACAGACGAAAACCGCAGAAGAAATACTGTCAACAGTATTCAAGCCGAAAGAGTTCATAATTGACGGACTGCTTACGCAGGGACTGTACGTCCTTGCAGGTGCACAGAAGGTAGGCAAGTCTTGGCTGGCAATGGATATCAGTCTTAGCATTGCAACAGGAGTTCCTGTACTCGGACGTGATACTATTCAGGGAACTGCTTTGTATCTTTGTCTCGAGGATAACTATCAGCGACTACAGCGCAGATTGTTTCAGATGAACGCTGAAACGATTGAGAATCTACACTTCGCGATTGCTGCTGATAAAATCGGTGCAGGTCTTGAAGAACAGATAGAAAGCTTCAAGAAAGAGCACGATGACTTGAAAATAGTTGTTGTCGATGTAATGCAAATGGTGCGCAGCAATGTTGAGTCGAGTTATGGTTCGGATTATGCAGAACTGATCGCGCTCAAACAGCTTGCTTATCGTTTAGGTATATGCATACTGATGATACATCATATGCGAAAAGCTAAAGACGATAATCCGTTCAATATGATGACAGGCAGTACAGGTATTGGCGGTACAACTGACGGAAACTTTGCGCTCAAGGAAACAAAGTGCGGCTCAGGGAAAGCTATAGCGATACGCTGCACAGAGGAAGAAAGCAGACGTGTCCATGAACTGGCTGAGAGGCATGGCTTGAAGCTGAATGACTTCGTTATGCGGTGCGCTCTCGGCAAGAAATCGTTGTCGCAAATGGCATCGACGAGATAGTTCGACAGCAGAAAGCTATCGGTCGGAACCTGAATCAGATCGCTATACTTGCAAACATGGAGCGGCTAACCGCCGTGAACTTCCGGCCGCTCCTCGACGAACACAGGAAGGTCACGGAGCTGATAGGTCAGCTTCTTCGGGAGGTGAAGTAGTGGCGACGGTCACAGCGATAAGCACGAAAGGCGGTGGCGGCGGAAAGAAAAGTCTCGACTACATCTGCCGAGACGACAAGACCGAGGGCAAGAAATATGTGACGGCTCTCAACTGTTCGCTGCCCACTGCATACCAGGAATTCCAAAACACAAGAGTGATGTACGGAAAGACTGACGGCATTCGTTACTATCACTTTGTTCAATCTCACCCAAGCGGCTACAATACCAACTATGGTCTGCGTCCAGGAACACAACTGGCTGGCGCTGATTTCGCAGCTGAAACTTCTGACAGATACGCTGTTCGATGTCAAGGCTCAGACAGACGAGACAATGACATATGCACAGATGGAACGGTACCTGCGAAATCAGCAGAAAATATACGATCAGCTGCTGGAACAGGGGAAGGAGATTCAGGAGCAGACGTCACAGAACGTGACGGCAGAGGTATCGAGGCTGGATCAGGCGGCGAAGGACCTCGTCTCACAGGCTGGGAAGAATTTAAAGCAGAAGATTTCGAAAAGTTATCTAGTGGCGCAAATAAAGAACTCTTAGATATTTTTGAAACTATAAACGATTATTGCCTTTCTATCTCACAAAACATAATCAGAAACACTACAAAGCATTACATTGGATACAGCGAAGGAAAAAGTTTTGCAGACTTTCATTTTAACTCCGGCTACTGCCACTTGATGCTTCGTACTATTAAGTATTCTGATCCGCAAAACAAAATAGAACTTCTTGGTGATAACTACAACTGGGCTAAGAAAGCAAAACTCAGGATCTATCCTGGCGATGATTTAGAGTATATTAAAGGCTTAATCAAGCAAAGCTACGATTCATTGTTTAGTAATTAAAATAAAAAGAGCCGATAGTCATAAAAGCTATCGGCTTGATTTTATATATGGTCAGCAGAAAATATTGGAGGGTGAGATATGGTGAAGAGGTATGCTATGAGGGTATGAGTGGGTTAATGTCGAAAAATCAAATAATAAGCATGACTATCAACTATCTGCTGAGTCGCTATTAGAAAGCGAGCAATGACGGAAGGTAGGAATGCAAAAAGAAAAACACCCCTATAAATAGGGATGCTTTTCACTAACGTCAAATGAGAAATATCTCCATTGTGACGTCTAAATATGGTGCGGGTGACAGGACTTGAACCTGCATTCCTTTCGGAAGTAGCACCTAAAACTACCGTGTCTGCCGATTTCACCACACCCGCATATTAAATTTTGCTGTCGATTTTGACTGCCGACAGTGGACGGTTTTATAAACCAATGACGTAGCGTGAACGAAATCTGGTGCTTATGCCAATTTCGCCATACCCGCGTATTACTTTATATATCTGATTTTTTGTGCAGCAAGAGTTTTATCCCTATAGTTAAAGTATTCTAAAACATCTTCACCATTAATAACTGCTTGTTCCCAAGTTGTTGTATTAATGTCATACGCGCTGAATTTTATTTTCTTATCGATCTCCTTGTACATTTTCCAAAACAGTTCATACATTCTGTCATACATTTTATTGCTGCAAACTACGCCGAATTCAATGGTATCCATCTGATCTGTGGGATCGCGGAATAAATCAAAAACAATGCAGTTACTTGTGTGATCTCCAAAGACCCATATATCTCCCTGACCGGAAGGAGTGTTCAAAAAGGTCTTTTCTATTTCTCTGGCATCTACAGTAACATCAAGAAGCTCCATGATATCGGGAAGAAGGGTTTTCGATTCAGTGTAATCATAACCATATAAAATGATATCAAAAGGACCACATACTCTGAATGTACAAACTTTCTTTTTATCAAACATAGAAATACTCCAATGACATGGAAAGGACAAACGATGTGCGTGACATTACCTGTGAACAACACAATATTAATTATACAGTTTTGTAAGGGATTTGTCAAGGGGGGATATATCACTTGTTGAGAGCATTGCGGAAATGTTCCGCAAAGGCGCTGATGGACATATATCGCTGCTCTCTTTCGGGGGGAGACAGCTCTGAGAACCACGCTGTAAAGTGCGTCGGAAAGCTCCCATTTGTTACGTGAGCAGGGGATAAAGGCACATTTTTCGTATCTCTCGGCTATATCGGCGCCTGAGAAGCTTCCGAAAATATCGAATATGATTGCTCCGAGAGTAAAGACGTTAGTGACCTCATCTATAACAGCTCCCTTTATGTACTCCTCGGGAGCCTTCAGGCGTTTGGTACCCCAGTAATCTGCGCCGAGAGTATTCACTACTGGAGCCTTGCGAAAGAAGTCGATATCGCAGATAGTAAGCTTGCCACGGTCAAAATCGTAGATAAGGCTGCCGTCGTAGAAATCGCAGGCAACATAGCCCTTTGCAGCAGTATTCTCAAGGAATGAGATAATATCCGATACTGCATTCAGCCGATTATCTATGGGAAGCTTTTTGAATCGCTGATATGGAGGCGTTATGTTCTCTGTTTTATATTTATCGAAGTTCCAGTGATCGAAGAGCCCCTCTCCGTCAGCCCAGTCAAAAACCGCAGCATACAGCTCTCCATACTGAAAGCTGTCCTTGAGAGTGATAAGGGAAGGGTGAGCAAGGTCGCGGTATATCTGAACAGCATTTTTCAGAGACGCAATTGACTCTGCAGGGGAGACCTCTCCCTCTATGGTATCCGCTCCTGCGACTTTGAAGAAATATTTGCCCTGGGAGTTTTCAACTCCGAAGCATATACAGCCCGAGCCTGTTTCGTCAATAACCGAAAACACCTTGCCGTATTTATTCAGCCATGTCATATCATGTGCAGTTCTTAGTCTGTAGCTTATACCGTTAATGCTCTGTATTACCATTTTACCTCCGAAAAACAAAAAGAGGAGCATAACGTTCCTCTTTTTATGTTTGTTTAATTATTCATTTTGAGCTCCGCTGTTAAGAGCCTCTTCCGCAGCCTTGGCTGCTTCTGCCAGTGAAGATGCTTCCTGAGCGCCTTCATTTACAGTCTGCTGAACAGGTGCAGGAGCAGGGGCTTCCTGTGCGGGAGCAGGAGTTTCAGCCGTTGTCTGAGCAGGAGCTGCTGCCTGAGCAGGAGCCTCTGTCTTTGGCTTGGGAGCAGTCTCCTCATTAGCCTTTTTCTCTGCCGCTTCCTTTTCTGTACGGTCGCCCTTTGACTCTATATAGAGTTCGTCGTCAGCGATACTGCCGACAAATCTGAGCTGTTTTACAGGAATTCTCTTTAGGGGAGAATAGATGAATGCCTTACATGAATAGTTCTGTTCAACGAGACCTCTCTTTTCACAGAGAACTCTGTTTCCATCCTTGGTTCTTTTACCGTATGAGCAGTAATCGCACTTAGGATCGATCTTTTTATCGAAATATTTAGCTCCGCCCTGGAAAAATGAGAATAAACCCATTAATAATCACCTCAAAAATAAATCTAAAATAAGTATATCACAAATAAATTCTTTTGTCCAGTGATTTTTGAAAAATTATATATTTATTTGAAAAAGCAACTGTTCCATTGTTAGTATTGCACAAAGAATAATGCTGCTTACTGGTGAATTAAACCGTTATATTAATATATTAAGTCTTACATCTGTAAATCTTAGTAGATACTAACAAATTAAGATTGACAATGTTGTAACAATGTGTTAGAATGTATATAGCGGGACAGAGGATTTATTCTCTGTTTGGCGGTTTGAATTTATTGTTTTCGGGCAGCAGGGTGGATACTCTGTTATCGGATGGCAGTTGAATGATATGAACGATCATATAGCAGACTATCTCCGTCCGTACCATGGGCGGAGTTTTTTTGTTGACTGCCGTTTTTCTGCCTGCAAAGGAGGAGAAATGGAAAATAAACGTATTGCGGTAGCTGCTATTGTAATTGATGAGCAATCCGCAGCTGTAGAGGTGAACAATGTACTTCATGAATACAGCGACATCATCATCGGACGAATGGGGATACCCTACAAGGAGCGGGGAATATCACTGATATCTGTAGCTCTTGACGCGGAGCCCGATGTTATAAGCAGTCTCACAGGAAGACTGGGACAGATACAGGGCGTATCTGTAAAGGCAGCGATATCCAAAAAGTAAAAGGTAATTATTCAAACAGGAGGAATTATTATGTACGATATGAAGTCACTCAAGGCTGAGGAATTTATAAATGACGAAGAAATAAAGGCTACTCTGGAGTATGCCGAGCAGAACAAGCACAACCGTGAGCTCATCGAGCAGATACTTGAAAAGGCAAGACCCAGGAAAACCGGCAGAGGCGTTGAATGTGCAGGACTTTCTCACCGTGAGGCAAGTGTGCTCCTTGCCTGTGATATTCCCGAAATGACAGAGAAAATGTACGATCTTGCCCGTGAGATAAAGGAGGCATTCTACGGCAACAGAATAGTTATGTTTGCTCCTCTTTACCTCTCGAATTACTGCGTAAATCAGTGCGTATACTGTCCCTATCATATGCAGAACAAGGAGATCCCCCGTAAGAAACTGACTCAGGAGGAGATACGTCAGGAGGTAATCGCTCTCCAGGACATGGGACACAAGCGTCTTGCCATAGAGTCGGGCGAGGATCCTGTAAACAATCCTATCGAGTACATACTCGAGTGTATCAATACTATCTATTCCATCAAGCACAAGAACGGCGCTATCCGCCGTGTAAATGTAAACATTGCGGCTACAACTGTTGAGAATTACAAGAAGCTCCATGACGCAGGCATCGGCACATACATCCTCTTCCAGGAGACCTACCACAAGGAGAGCTATGAGAGGCTCCACCCCGCAGGACCCAAGCACAACTATGCTTATCACACAGAGGCTATGGACCGTGCTATGGAGGGCGGTATCGATGACGTAGGTCTGGGCGTTCTCTTCGGACTTGATATGTACAAGTATGAGTTCGCAGGACTTCTCATGCACGCCGAGCACCTTGAAGCTGTTCACGGCGTAGGTCCTCATACTATAAGCGTTCCCCGTGTAAAGAGGGCTTCTGACATTGATCCCACAGTTTTCGACAACGGTATCGACGATGATACATTTGCAAAGATAATCGCTTGTATCAGAATAGCTGTTCCTTACACAGGCATGATAATCTCCACCCGTGAGAACGAGTCATGTCGTGAGAAGGTTCTTGAGCTTGGTGTATCGCAGATCTCAGGCGGCTCAAGAACATCTGTTGGCGGTTATGCAGGATATACTCCCGAGGAGAGACCTCATGATACAGAGCAGTTTGACGTTTCCGACCAGCGTTCGCTTGATGAGGTAGTAAAGTGGCTCATGGACATGGGACATATCCCCTCATTCTGTACAGCCTGCTATCGTGAGGGAAGAACAGGCGACCGTTTCATGGCACTCTGCAAGGTGGGACAGATCCAGAACTGCTGTCACCCTAATGCTCTCATGACACTTCAGGAGTATCTGACCGACCATGCTTCGCCTGAGACCAAGAAAGTGGGCGAGGCGCTCATTGCGAAGGAGATACTCAACGTTCCCGATGAGAAGCGCAGACAGCGCGCAATGGATTATCTTGACGAAATAAAGAACGGCGGAAAGCGCGATTTCAGATTTTAAGTAATAGGAGCCCTGCCTTTGCAGGGCTTTTTTATTTGACAAATCATGTTCAATGTGTTACAATAGTCTGTGATATCATATATATAACAGGAGGACAATAAAATGGCTATGACATTGGCGGCATTAGCTGCTGCGATCCCTCAGACAGGAGATACTTTCCCCAAGGGTGTGCTTATCGGCATAATCATCGGAGCAGTCCTGCTTGCTGCGGGTACAGCTGTCTTCGCTAAGAAAAAGGGCGATGACGACGATGATGACGAGGAATGATACTTCGTGCTGAAAACGGCGGCTGCACAAGCGGCTGCCGTTTCTTTTTTACATTGTATTAAAATATGGTCGATCAATAAAATATTTCTTTACAGAAACGGAGTGGCAGGATTGAAACACATAGCGTCAGCAGTATTGCTTTCAGCACTTATTCTCACGGCAGCAGCGCCCTTTACAGCTTTTGCGGAAGACAGCACGGAAACTTCGGAAATAACAGAATATGAAAAAGACACTATATTCGAGCAGAACGGCCTGGAATTCAAACTGTATCAGACAGAGCCTCCACGGCTCGAGGTAAGGAGATGCCTCAGCGAAGAAGCAGAAATAGAGATACCCGAGGTCGTAAACGGGATCATCGTTGACAGTATAGGGGAGTATTCCTTTGAGAAGGTAAAGACTCTTGTATCCCTCAGGCTGCCTGAGTCTGTAAGATTTATCAGAAATCATGCGTTTTTCCAGTGCAGCAGGCTTCGTGACCTTTCATTTCCTAACTGTCTTGAGAACATTGAGTTTATGGCATTCAGCAATTGCGATCATCTCAGCCCCATAAGACTTAACAAGGGACTGACAGAGCTTGGATTTGCTGCCTTTCAGTCATGCGGTGAGGTGAGGGCACTGACTGTTCCGCCTGGAGTAGAACTCTTCTCGGACTATGCCTGCAATTTTACACATGATCTGTATACTCTTCGCTTCTGCAGCGGAGTGCAGAAAATAGGTTCACACGCAGCTCAGAACAATTACTACCAGAAACGTGTAATCATTCCGCCTTCTGTCACTGAGATTGGGGACCATGCTATAGGCTACCTGTTCCAAAAAGGTGAATATCAGGGGCTGAATGAAGCTGTCATATACGGAGCTAAGGGCACAGCTGCCGAGACATATGCAAAGGAGAACGGTATGCCCTTTGAGGAATTCAACTTTAACTACGGCGATATCAACAATGACGGATCAATTACAGCCGTTGACGCTTCTGCGGTGCTTTCGGAGTATGCGAGGACATCCTCAGACGGTGAGGGGACGGGATTTACAGAGGCACAGAAGCTTAAAGCGGACCTGAATGATGATTTCCGCGTGAATGCTGTGGACGCCTCGAAAATACTTTCCTACTATGCTTATACAGCGACCGGAGGAAATGATACTCCCGAAGTGTTCTTTTTTCTGCGCTGACATACATATATAATGTATGAGGGGGCGTTGCCATGAAGCTTTGCTTTGAGGATATATGCAGGAAGGAAGTCATAGATATGACCTCGGGGGAGCGCCTCGGTTTCATAGACGATATAGAGCTCGACATCAACGGCGGAAGTGTATCATCACTTATTATTTATGGCGGACAGCGATTTTTCGGCCTTCTCGGCAGAACAGATGACACTGTCCTGACCTGCGGCGAGATAAAGGTGATAGGTGAGGACATTATCCTTGTTGAACGGTCTCAGGAGAGCTCTGAGATGAAATCGACAAAAAAACGCAGGAACTCACTTTTAAGTTTGTTGAAATAGATATTGCGAAAAAGCTTGAAAAATAATGCGGAAAATGATATAATATTAAGGCAATTCGCACGCTTGTACTTTCAGCGGTTGGTGCGCAGGTATCTGCGTTGCTGCTGAGCTAAGTCTGGCGGAGGATTAATATTAACCAATTTTAAGGAGGACTACACCATGGGAGTAGTATCAATGAAGCAGCTTCTTGAAGCAGGCGTTCACTTCGGACACCAGACAAGAAGATGGAACCCGAAAATGGCACCCTACATTTTCACAGAGAGAAACGGCATCTACATTATCGACCTTCAGAAGACCGTAAAGAAGCTTGAGGAAGCTTATATGTTCGTTCGCGACATCGCTTCACAGGGCGGCGAGGTTCTTTTCGTAGGTACAAAGAAGCAGGCTGGCGATTCCGTTAAGGAAGAAGCTACAAGAGCCGGCGCACACTATGTAAATGCAAGATGGCTGGGCGGTATGCTCACCAACTTCAAGACAATCCAGACAAGAATCAAGAGACTTGAGCAGCTCCACGCTATGGAGGAGGATGGAACATTCGCACTCCTTCCCAAGAAGGAAGTTGTTAAGCTCAACCTTGAGATAGAGAAGCTCGAGAAGTTCCTCGGCGGTATCAAGACAATGAAGAAGCTCCCCGCAGCACTCTTCATCGTAGATCCCCGCAAGGAAAAGATCGCTGTAGCTGAGGCTAAGAAGCTCAACATCCCGATCGTTGCTATCGTTGATACAAACTGCGATCCTGATGAAGTTGACTACGTTATCCCCGGTAACGACGACGCTATCAGAGCTGTAAAGCTTATCGCAGGCACGATCGCTAACGCTGTTATCGAAGGCAGACAGGGCGATGACACAGCTGCTGCTGAGGAAGCTCAGGAGGCTCCCGCAGAGGAAGCTGCTGCTGAGACAGCTGAGGCTGACGCTGAATAATCTAAGAATACAATCAAAAACCCGAACTAACCCTTCGGGTTTTTGCGGATTTAATATTAAAATAACAGGAGGTAATTACAATGGGAAAGGTTTCCGTTGCTGAAATTAAAGAACTCATGAAGTCCACAGGCGTTGGTATGATGGACTGTAAGAAGGCTCTCGAAAAGAACGATGGCGATATGGACAAGGCTATCGAGTTCCTCAGAGAAAAAGGTCTCGCTACACAGGCTAAGAAGAGCGGCAGAGCTGCTGCTGAGGGCGTTGTAACTGCTGTTGTAAACGGTGAGGTAGGCGTTCTTCTCGAAGTAAACACAGAGACTGACTTCGCTGCTAACACAGACGACATCAGAAACTTCGTTGCTAACGTAGCAAACACAATCATTGAGAAGAATCCTGCTGACGTTGAGGCTCTCAAGGAGATGCAGATCAGCGGCGGCAGCAATACAGTAGGCGAAGTACTCACTGAGCTGGCTGGTATGAAGATCCGTGAGAACATCGTTATCCGTCGTTTCGTAAGACTCGAGGGCAAGCTTGCTTCTTACATCCACAATGGCGGAAGCATCGGCGTTCTCGTAAAGATGGACACAGATCTTGCTGCTGATCGGGTAGCTGCTATCGGTAAGGACGTTGCTATGCAGTCCGCAGCTCTTAATGCTCCATACCTCTGCCGCGAGCAGGTTCCTGCTGAGGTACTTGAGAAGGAGAAGGAGATCATGATGGCTCAGATGGCTGAGGATCCCAAGATGGCTTCCAAGCCCGAGCAGGTTCGTGCTAAGATCGTTGAGGGTAAGGTAGGCAAGTACTACAGCGAGAACTGCCTCCTCGAGCAGGCTTTCGTTAAGGACGACAAGATGACCGTTCAGGGGTATGTTGACGCTGAGGCTAAGAAGCTCGGCGGTTCTATCAAGGTCGTTGACGTAGTTCGTTACGAGCGCGGCGAAGGCGTTGAGAAGAAGGAAGACAACCTGGCTGACGAGATCGCTAAGATGATCAAGTAATTTTACAGTATTCAGCAGCGGCAGAGTTTTCTGCCGCTGTTTTGCTGTTTTCGGACACAATTATACAATTTTTCCACATTGATAAGCCTTGGTTATTGTCAGATGTTACAATAATCAGGGCTTATTTTCGTATGGATTTCCCTTGCAGTCATTGACAAAATATGATATAATAAGTTTAATTGGATAATATACTCAGATAAACGAGGTAAAATACATGAATTCAAATATAAGCAGACTTGCCGGTTCAGTGGGCAGAGTTATCGTCGGAAAGCAGGATACAGTGGTAAAGCTTATCGCCGCATTGCTATGCGAAGGACACGTTCTTCTTGAGGACGTTCCCGGTGTCGGAAAAACCCAGCTGATAACCGCACTTTCACGTTCCATCGGCGGCAAGTTCAACAGAATACAGCTTACGCCCGATATCATGCCCTCTGACATAGCAGGCTTCACCATGCTTGACTCAGCAAAGGGCGAGTTCGTTTACCGTGACGGCGCTGTAATGTGTAATTTCCTTCTTGCGGACGAGATCAACCGTGCCTCGCCGAAGGTGCAGTCTGCTCTTCTTGAGGCTATGGAGGAGCGCCAGATAAGTCTGGATGGCGTTACACACAAGCTCCCCAGACCATTCCTTGTAATGGCTACACAGAATCCTGTTGAGACCTACGGTACCTTCCATCTTCCCGAAGCTCAGATGGACAGATTTTTCATGAAGCTTTCAATGGGCTATCCTTCGGTGCAGGAGGAGGTAATGATCCTGGAAAGGACCGAGAACCATAACCCCATTGCCAATATATCTGAGCCTGTTATGCACGTCGATGATATCGCTGCAATGCAGGAGGAGGTCAAGCGTGTAAAGGTGACTGATGATGTAAAGGCTTATATTGTCAATATAGTTTCCTCTACCCGTCAGGACAGAAATACGATCCTGGGAATCAGTCCCCGCGGAAGTATCGCTCTTTTCAAGGCTGCAAAGGCTTTTGCCTACGTCTATGACAGAGAGTATGTTACTCCCGACGATGTGAAGAATACAGCAGTTTCCGTGCTTGCTCACAGGATAATCCTTTCGCCTCAGGGCAAGACCGCCTTCGGTACGGGCGAGGCTTATATCGAAAATGTCCTCAGGACCTGTCAGGTCCCTGCAATGACAAGATGATCAAGCATATCAAAAGCATCGTAAGTGTACTTGCAGTCGCTTTTCTCGTCTATATCTTTACATTCTATATAGACGGGGAAATGGGTATCATTCTGCTTGCTTTCGTACTCTTTGCACCTCTTGTTTCCTTGTTTTTCGTGCTCTATGCGAGAAAAAGGACCAGAGTGAGCTTTACCTGCGACGCATATGTTCCCAAGGGAAGCAGACTTCCCGTTAAGGTGACTGTAAGCAAGACGGGAGTATTCCCACTTGCGGTGATAGAAATAGAAACCTATGCAACCGAGATCTTTGGTCAGAATATAAAGAAGCGTAAGCTCACCATGCTCAGCGAGAAGAAAAAAAGCTTTACAATTGAGCTTGATGCGCTTATCGGCGGAAACGGAGAGGTTGGTATAAAAGGAGCTTATTCCTGCGGCTTTCTCGGCTTTTTCAAGCTCCCCCTTAAAACTTCTCTTCCTCAGCCTGTATCTGTGGGAGTTATACCTCAGATACCGGATATCAAGGCTTCTTCACAGCTTTTCTGCTCCATTGCGGACGTTGTGCTTACAAGTGATGAGGACGAGGAAAATGACACTGCTATGATGTTTTCCGCCAACACCTCTCCCGGTTATGAGCACCGCGAGTATGAGCTTGGAGATCCTCTTAAGCGCATAAACTGGAAGCTCTCCTCCAAAAAAGGCAAGATGATGGTGCGCCTTGATGAGGCAGTCGCCTCTGTTCAGCCTGTTGTTGTACTTGATCTGTACAGGCGGAGCGGTTTTCCGGCGGAGAAGGTCGTTCTCGGAGAAGAGCTGCTTATACGCTCTGTATTCGGACTCCTTTCTCTTCTTGTAAAGCAGGGGATTGCCTGCAGCTTTGTTTATCGAACAAGCTCGGGAGAAACTGTCAGCGAAAGTGTGGATAATCCTGATTATCCCGAGCAGCTCCTTCTGAAGGTGCTTGCTGTCAAGGTGGTTCCCGACAAACGAGTAGATATCTCACAGACAGGGGGTTCAGTGTGTGCCTGCGTGATCGCCACCACTGACGCTTCGGGTGATTTCGGCGTCATAACCAGAAATATCGATAGCCCCGATAATATAAGTATTATCGGACTTTCTCCCGCAACTCCCAATTCAACATCTTTGCCTCTGTGGTATCTTGATGAGGATAATAACTTTAAACTGGTATAAATAATGAAAGAAACCAACAAAAATACATTTAGCCTGAGATCATTCCTGCTGAAGACACTCGCTGATCCTGTGCTCTGGTATACGGTCCTGATAATGACCTCGCTCATGTATCATTTCCGCAACAGAGACAAGGAGGATTATGAGGGCGTTTTCTTTGCCCTTGGCTTCGGAGCTGTGACCTTTGTCGTCGGCTGGCTGCTTTTCAGGGTATTTGATTTCATGCAGAAACGCCATATTCTTGGTTTTCTTGCATACACAGCTTCTGTCGGAGCTTTCGCATTGGCGATCAGGTTCACACTTGAGCTTGGCCAGATAAACTATCCGATCACCTGGATGCTCTGGTTCCTTACTCCGCAGGATTCTGTGGACTATAACTTCTGGTTCGCGGTGACCTTCTTCCTGCTGTTTCTTATATTCATGGCTTCGGTCATATACTATTTTACGAGGGTAAGATACAGGATCTTCATGAATTTCCTTATCTTTATAATCCCATTCGTGATATACGGTAAGGAATATGAGAAGATGCCCACGCTGATGATAATACTCCTTGCAGTGGGATATATCCTGCTGATGGTGTATTACAGACAGCTCAGGGATTCAGAGGATACCGAGTTTGTGGAGAGAAGACGCTCCTGGAAGCCCATAGCTGTCTACGCTGTTATCTTTGCAGCTGTAGCTGCTCTTTTCCCGAAGCCCTATATCGAAGCTGACAGAACTACTCTTGAAACGCTTATCAACGCAGATATGCTCACTGATAAGCTGGTCGAAATGCTGAACGTATTCCGTAATACTACAGGAGATCAGCGCTTCAGATCAAATGTCAGGGATATATCCGTTTATGAAGCCATTTCACCTGATGATCTCCATCTGAAGATGGCTACATATTCCAAATACAGCTTTGATGACGATACCTGGTCAGTGGGAGACCTGGATCTGTATTATGATGAACGAACAGAGGAGCTTCCTCTTGGTGTAATGTCTCCCATGGGAATGGCGGACGCCTTTCTTGAGGCGGCTTCACTTGATGAGGATTACGCTGAAAAGTATGGCCTCACCAAATATGTGAAGGACGGACTTGACGTTCCCGAGCTTAGAACGGCTCATATCTTTACTGTTGTGGGCTCTGGCGGACTCAGCTATAACAACGATATGGCTCCTGTTCCACAAAATGCAGTAAGTCTTATACGCTGCTCAAAGAGAGGCGAGATAGCTACACTGACAGGCGGTACTGTTACGTCTGTAGGTTCGGATTTTGGCAACACAGAGAGTTTCACCTTTGAGTACAGTGCCGATACCTTCTTCCTCAGCAGCAAGAACAAGGAATTTGTAGATGAGCTTGCAAAGTATGATTATAATCAGCTCCTTGAGGATACGGACGATGTCCTGTATTGGGCAAAGTACGATGATGAGGATAAGGGAGAGGCTTATGATTATTTTGGTATCGATTACAGATACTATGATGATTATCTTGACGAGCTTCTTGACTACGGCAACAACAAACGTATAAAGGAGCTTGCCGATGAGCTTACAAAGGACGCAGAGTCTGAGTATGATAAGGCGAGGATCCTTGAGAGCTATTTCTACAACAACGATTATATTTATGATCTTGGCTATGAGAAAGAGGAGGGCGAAAATGCAGAGGACTTCATCTTCGAGACGAAGACCGGTGTCTGCTACGAATACGCCACCTCAATGGTACTCCTTGCCCGTGCGGCGGGTATCCCTGCAAGATACTGCGAGGGATACAACATGAACCGCAGGGAACAGGGATACTGGAATCAGAAGGCGGATCATGTTGTGACAACAAGGGACGCTCACGGCTATCCCCAGCTGTACATAAAAGGATATGGCTGGACAGACTTTGAGCCTACGGTGACGGACAACGTTCAGAGAGCAGAAAAGTCCTCTGCGACAAATATGCTTTCAAGAGCGGGACTTATGATCCTGACAGGAGCACTGCTGGTACTTCTCGGTGCATTCCTCTATCCGAGGATATCTCACAGGCTCTTTGTAAGAAGAGCGCGCAGAAAGGCACCTGCTGAATTTGTCAGAAGCGCAATGCTCAGGATATGTAAGTTGTATGATATAGAAGATGTCAATACCTCGGCAGAGGCTGCGGAAATGGTACGTGAGGCAACGGGAGCTGATATCTCTGAGACCTCAGTGCTTTTTGACAGAGCTGCCTATGGTGGGGAAGCTCTCAGTGAGAGCGACAGAGATAAAGCTCTGAGTGACTATGTAGCTGCTTATGAGGCGCTCAGAGAATCTAAGAAAAGAAGGGGCATAACAAACCGACAAACTATGAATGGAGGTTAATTATGCGAACTGTAAAAGACAACGGAATAATGAAGCTCCTGCTCACATTCCTCATGATCATCGGAGTGCTGGCAGGAGCATACAGACCTGTTCATACGGCCCATGCCGCAGAGGACTTCAGACTGTGGCGCCAGATGGACAGCAGATGGGGCGATACTGCTATCGGCGGCTCCAATGTACGCAGATCGGGCTGTTATATAACGTCCATCGCTATGGTCGCAGTTGCCTCAGGTGCAAGGAATACCACGGATTTCAATCCCGGAGTATTCGCAAAGCAGCTCAATGACATCGGTGCTTTCAACTATTCGGGCGGACTCAGCTCATGGGCTTCCGTAAACAAGGTAGTAAAGGAAATAAGCATTGATTCAGCTAACCTCAGCTTCAAGTCAACAGACCAGAAGGGAAAAGCTGCCGAGATCAAGGCGGCTCTCGACAAGGGAAGCTATGTCATTTGCAACGTGGGCGGACACTGGGTCTATGTCGACGGTGTCATCGGCGATGATGTGTATATGGCTGATCCTGCAAAGGACGATATACTGATGTTCAAGGCATATAACAACGCCAATATAACATTGTATCAGCTTCTCAAGGGAAAGACCCCCTATAGCGGTTTTACTCCTCTGTATACTCCCGATGGAGCAGCGTCTGTGACTACCACCGCTGTAACAACAACCACCACTTCTACTACAACCAAAGCAGCAACTACAACTACTAAGGCAACTACAACCACAAAAGCAGTTGTCACTACAAAGGCTGCAACAACTACAAAAGCAGCATCCGCTGCCACTAAGGAAGCTTCAACAACTGCAAAGCCTTCAACTACAGTTACATACGTGAAGGGCGAGTATTACTGCCCTGACAGCAGAACTGTAACTGTTTATTCAGAGGATGGCAAGGAAACTGCCGCTGTTCTTGAGGAAGGCAACATCGTTGATGTTACCGCTGTGAACGGTGACATGGGCGAGGTAGTTATCAACAGCAAAAAGTGCAGTGTCAGGCTTTCCGAGCTTGTATTCGCAGGCAATGGAAAGAAGCTTGTGATGGGCGATATAAACAATGACGGCGCCTTTGACGGCTACGATCTTGCACTTATAAATGAATATATCATCAGCCGTTCAAGACTTCCCGAGGGCGTTTCCGTACTTACAAAATCGGAGATAGCCGCTGCGGACATAAGCGGCGACGGCCTGATAGACAATACTGATGTGCTCATGTATCTTATGCGCATCTGCAATTAAGGAGAACTTTTACTGATGGAATGGACAGAAGTCAACATCTACACAACAGCCGAGGGAATAGAGCTTCTCTGCTCTAAGCTTACAGACATTGGAATCAAGGGATTTTCTATCAAGGATCCCGAGGATTTCAAGGAGTTCCTTGAGAACAAGAACGGTCAGTGGGATTACATTGACGAGGATCTCATGGGACTATCCGAATGCGAGACCTGCATCACCGTATATATCCCTTCAAACGGTCAGGGAGCCGAAATGCTCCTTGCCATAAAATCTATGCTTTCTGAGATGAAGGCTGCCGATGCCGAGGGCGTTTACGGACGTCTTGAGGCGGAGATGTCAAGTATTCGCGAGGAGGACTGGGCAAACAACTGGAAGCAGTATTTCAAGCCCTTCAAGGTTGGCGAAAAGTTAGTCATCAAGCCTTCCTGGGAGGACTATGACAACAGTGACGGCAGGATTATTCTTGAGATCGACCCTGCTTCGAGCTTCGGAACAGGCAAACACCACACCACGCGACTCTGTCTGGAGGTCCTTGAGAAATACCTCAATAAGGGTGACAGGCTGCTGGATATGGGCTGCGGAAGCGGAATACTCTCTATCGGAGCAATGCTCCTGGGAGCTGAGAGCGCAGTTGCAGTTGATATCGAGGAGAATGCAGCGGTCACTGCTCTTGAGAACGCGGTCAAGAATCACATTCCGAAGGAGAAGTATAAGACATACTTCGGAAATATCCTCACCGATGAGAAGCTTGCTGACGAGATCGATGACAAGTATGACATCATCGCAGCAAATATTGTCGCAGATGTACTCATCGCCATGAAGGAAAGCTTCCTGAGATACCTGAAAAAAGGCGGTATACTTATCGTATCCGGTATCATCGAGGAGCGTATGGACGAGGTCGTCGACGCACTGAAGTCAGTTGGCTTCAAAGATCCCGAGCCCGAGGTCCGTGAGGGCTGGGCAGCGGTCAAATTCACAGTTTAATATTATGCAGTGCATATATTGATATCATCATTTATATAAGGAGAATAGAAAAATGGGACTTTTTAAGAAGAAGAACAATCAGAAGGAAGAAGCAGCTTCAACAGCAGTAACTGATCCTAAGGAAGGCATGAAAATACTTATCCTTAATAAGCTCAATGAAAAGCTGAGCGGTACTCTTTACGATGACTGCGTTATTATGCCCAAGGGCTTTACCATCGATGTTCAGGTGGCAAGACTTGATGACGTTGAGGGCGTAAAGGTGCTCCAGGTGGTATTCATCGTAAGACATGACGACTTCGATGAGCCTCTCATCGAGCCTGTTGATGCTCAGGGCAGAACTGAAGAGGACGTTGCTCAGATGGCTGTTGAGATCTTCCACGGCGGCGTATGGCATCCCCTTGATCAGAGCGTGACCAAGAAGAACGGTATCCATGTTCCTGTTGACTTCCTCAGACAGCACTATGACTTCGATATGTACTGCCAGTCTGTTGTAAGAATAGGCGTAAAGGACAAGGAGCCCACAATGCTGGTAAACTTCATCAGGAACGAGATACCCAAGTATATCGGTTCAAAGAAGTACTACTGGCTCAGAATATACCTTGCAAAGTTCAAGGAGAAGGAGATCATCGAGGTCCGTCTCAACGGTTCTGTTCTTGTTGAGCTCCCTCAGTACTTCAAGGAGTACGTTGAAAAGGAGATGAATGCTACCGAGACCTTCGTTTCCGAGAAGCAGTATGCGATACTTGTTCAGCGTGAGGAGGATCAGTGTCCCTTCAAGAAGGAACTGGTAATGTCTGCTGCCAAGGAGACTATCCAGTCGATGACAAAGATCACATCAAGAGAAGAATATATTGAAATGTCCAAGAAGCTTGAGGAACTCACAGAGGGCAACAAGGATCTGGCAGCTGAGATAAGAGTATTTATCCCTGAGATCTTTGCAAAGCTCACTTTGGGCTACCGTGAGGGCGACAGCCTCTTCCTCCTTGAGGGTGAGGGTGAAGAACAGCAGAGCATTGAGTTCAAGAAGACTCAGCTCCGTTCGTATTTCTACCTCCAGCAGGCTATCCTGGAATTCCTCAGCACAAGGCCTTCTCAGGAGGACGTTTCCCGTATAGTTACCAACAGCGTTGCATTCAGAGAGCTGAAGAAGGCTCTTGACACCGCTAAGGAGGAGAACAGAGAGCTCAAGCCTGAGGATCTCTACGTTCCCGGTACTTCCTACAAGATTGGCCATGAGGGCTACAGAGTCTGGTAAGACCGTTTACACTTCCCCTGTACTGTGCAGGGGAAGTTTTTTGCGGAATATAGTAAAAAAAGCTTGACAAAGCTCTTTGTTTGTGATAAAATATTATTGCCGCTTGTAAACAGGCTTTAAAGTTGTGCCATCACACGCCTGTAACAGCGAGTTTATTGAAAAGGCAGGTGCCACAATATGTACGCAGTTATTGAAACCGGCGGAAAGCAGTATCAGGTTAATGAGGGAGATATCATCTTCATCGAGAAGCTTGCAGCAGAGGCTGATGAGACAGTTACTTTCGATAAGGTAGTTGCTCTCGGAGCAGACGATGGTCTTAAGATCGGTACACCCTATGTTGACGGTGCAGCAGTAAGCGCTAAGGTTCTGAAGAACGGCAAGGCTAAGAAGATCGCTGTTTTCACTTACAAGCCCAAGAAGGGTGAGAAGAAGAAGCAGGGTCACAGACAGCCTTACACTCAGGTGAAGATCGAAGCTATCAAGGCTTGATCATGATCCGCGCAGAATTTTATGAAAAGCAGGGGCTCCTGACAGGCTTTAAGTTCAGCGGTCATTCGGGTTATGCCGAGGCCGGCGAGGACGTAGCCTGTGCGGCTGTTTCCTCAGCTGTACAGCTTACCGCAAATATCCTCGGAGAATTCGGCCTACAGCCGAAGATCACAGTGGGTGACAATGTCATCGAATGTATCTGCGAGGACGGCGGAGAGATACCGCCAAGACTGCTGAATGTTTTGAAACAGCATTTTGAGGCTATACTGGATGAGTTCCCTAACACGATCAAAATCATTATTTCGGAGGTGTAAGTATGTTAAAGATCAGTATGCAGTTCTTCGCTCATAAGAAGGGTGTTGGTTCTACTAAGAACGGACGTGACTCTGAGGCTAAGAGACTCGGTGTCAAGAGAGCAGACGGTCAGTTCGTTAAGGCAGGCAACATTCTCGTTCGTCAGAGAGGTACACATATCCATCCCGGTAACGGTGTTGGTATCGGTTCAGATGATACATTATTCGCTACAGTAAGCGGTAAGGTAAAGTTTGAGCGTTTCGGCCGTGACCGTAAGAAGGTTTCTGTTTACGAGATTGAGCAGTAACAGCCATAACGTGACAATAAAACCCGAGCATTAGCTTGGGTTTTTTCTTTAGAAACGGAGGTCGGAAATGTTCGTTGATCAGGCGAAGATAAAGATCAAAGCAGGTGACGGCGGCGACGGAGCAGTGTCCTTTCACCGTGAAAAATATGTTGCGGCGGGAGGCCCCGACGGCGGCGACGGCGGACGCGGCGGAGATGTAGTCTTTCAGGTCGATGATAATTTCTCGACCCTTATAGACTTCAGATACAAGAGAAAATATGTGGCGGACCGCGGTGAGAACGGCAGCAGCAGAAACTGCACGGGCAAAAGCGCTCAGCCCCTTATAATCAAGGTGCCGAGAGGTACGGTTATCCGTGACGCCAAAAGCGGAAGGATCATGGCGGATATGTCTACCGACGAGCCTAAGGTCCTTGCGAGAGGCGGTCAGGGCGGCAAAGGCAATGTTCATTTTGCCACATCTACCCGTCAGATTCCAAAGTTTGCAAAGCCCGGATTCCCGGGTGAGGAGTTCGAGGTAACTCTGGAGCTGAAGCTGCTTGCTGATGTGGGACTTGTGGGCTATCCCAATGTTGGAAAATCCACACTTATCTCGGTAGTCAGCGCCGCTAAACCTAAGATAGCAAATTACCATTTTACTACTCTCACTCCCGTTCTCGGAGTCGTGAGGGTAGATGAGGAAAAGTCCTTCGTAATGGCTGATATACCCGGTCTTATCGAAGGCGCAGGAGACGGTGTCGGTCTGGGGCATGAGTTCCTCAGACACGTTGAAAGATGCCGCCTTATAGTTCATGTTGTAGACGTTTCTGGTATTGAGGGACGTGATCCCTGTGAGGATTTCGAGGTCATCAATGCCGAGCTTGCAAAGTTCAACGAGGAGCTTGCGGTCCGTCCGCAGATCGTTGCGGCAAATAAGTCCGACATGGCAACAGAGGAACAGATTGAGAAGTTCCGCAAATATATCGAGAACAAGAATATACCATTTTTCTGCATATCAGCAGCCACTACCCAGGGTACTGCTGAGCTTATGAACAAGGTCTCGGAGGTGCTTGATACTCTTCCTCCCATCAGGGAATTCGAGGCTGAGCCTATTCCGCAGGAGGAGCTTGACGAGATGCTGGGCGTTGACAAGAAGTTCGAGATAACTGTGGAGGACGGCGTTTACTTCGTGGACGCTCCCTGGATACAGCCTATCATGCGTACTGTTGACCCCGACGACTATTCGTCGCTCCAGTATTTCCAGCGCGTTCTCATCAACAGCGGTATCATCGCAAAGCTTGAGGAAATGGGCATTCAGGAGGGCGACACTGTAAGCCTTGAGGGCTTCGAGTTCGACTTTGTAAACTGATATGAGCAGAGAAAAACTTACAGAGCGTGAAGCTAATTCATACAGTCCGCTGACACTGGCTTTTCTGGGTGACAGCGTATATGATACACTGGTGAGAGAGTATCTTCTCCGCAGGGCTAATATGCCTGTGGCGAAGCTTCATTCCGCAAAGATCAGACTGGTCTGTGCGGAGTTCCAGTCAAAAGCCTACGACCTCGTTGCAGAGCAGCTTTCGGAGCATGAGCTTGCGGTCTTAAAAAGGGGACGCAATGCTACGGGCAATACTGTTCCGAAGCACGCAGACGCTGCGGAGTACCGCCGCGCAACTGCGCTTGAGTGCCTGTTCGGATACCTTTATCTGACAGGCGGAAACGAGCGTATCAGCGAGCTGTTTGAACTTATCATAAATTCAGATCTTAAAGAAAATGAACAGATAGGAGTGTAAAACTATGTCAGGTCATTCAAAATGGAATAATATCAAGCGTAAAAAGGAAGCGACCGATGCTGCAAAGGGCAAGATCTTTACAAAGATCGGCCGTGAGATCACAGTTGTTGTTAAGGAAGGCGGTCCCGACCCCAACAACAATGCTAAGCTTCGTGACCTTATCGCAAAGGCAAAGTCAAACAACGTGCCTAACGACAATATCGATCGTATCATCAAGAAGGCAGCAGGCGACGGCGACAAGAACAACTACGAGAACATCACATATGAGGGATATGGTCCTAACGGCGTTGCTGTTATCGTAGAGTGCCTTACAGACAACAGAAACAGAACAGCAGGCGAGGTTCGTCACTATTTCGATAAGTTCGGCGGAAATCTCGGTACTATCGGCTGCGTGTCCTTCATGTTCACCAACAAGGGTATCGTTATCCTCGAGAACACAGGCCTCGATGAGGACAAGGTAATGGACGATGTATTTGAGTGCGGCGGAGATGATTTCGACATCAACGAGGAGACTGTTGAGATCGAGTGTGCTCCCGAGAATGTAGGTGCAGTTCGTGAGGCTCTTACAGCAAAGGGCTACAACGTACTTTCAGCTGAGGCTGAAATGATCCCTGCAAACTATACAACTCTTACAGACGAGGATCATATCAAGAAGATGAACCTTCTTCTTGAGCACCTTGAGGAGAACGATGACGTTCAGAACGTATACCACAACTGGGAGATGCCCGAGGAAGAATAATTACCTGGGGCAGCTCTGCTGCCCCCCTCTATTACAGCGAACAGGAGCTTGTATATGACTATTACCATAAAGAAGATCGGTAGCGATACCGAACTCAAGGAGACAGCGCAGCTGGCGGACATTATATGGCACGAGTGCTTCACCGGTATTATCAGTGAAGGACAGATCGACTATATGGTCGGAAAATTTCAGTCATACAAGGCTATGACTAAGCAGCTCATCGATCAGGACTACAGCTACTTTGCGGTTCGTGATGACGGAGAGCTTTGCGGTTATATCGGCATGAAGCCTGAAAAAGATCACCGCTTTTTCCTCAGCAAGCTTTATCTGCGCAAGGATAAGCGGGGAAGGGGGATCGCTTCGCAGATGCTGGAAAAGGTATTTGATGAAGCGAGAGACTGCGGCAAGACTCATGTCTATCTCACAGTAAACAAGCATAACGTTCACGCAATAGACGTATATAAGAAGACGGGCTTTACAATAACCGATGAGGTGGTCACCGATATCGGAGAAGGCTACGTTATGGACGACTACATAATGACATATGAGCTTTAAAAATGTTTTAAAGCACTAACAGTTATATATTGACTTGCTTCCCTATATAATGTATAATAAGCTATGTTATATGAGGGAGTAGTTAACACACATTAGTGTGCGGCAAGCCGACATACTGGCGCAATGAGCGCCCGGTTTTGCCTTAAATAATGAGACTCATGTACGGCTTTATCGCTGTACCTGAGCAGGATTTCGGGTACGCAGGTATCCGAATTTTTTTGAGAGGACTTTGTATGGGAATAACGGAATTACTGCTCATATCTCTTGGACTTGCTATGGACGCCTTTTCCGTGTCTGTATGTAAGGGGCTGAGCATGAAAAAGCTCAACCTGAAGGGCGGAGTGATAACAGCCCTGTTCTTTGGCGTATTTCAGGCGCTGATGCCAATGATAGGCTATTTCTTGGGAAGCCGTTTCGCAGACTTTATAAGCTCATTCAGTCATTGGGTCTCTTTCGGACTGCTGGCGGTCATTGGCGGCAAAATGATGATAGAGGCAGTCAGAGGCGGTGATGAGGAGGAGAGCGGCAAGGAGTACAGCCTTGATATCAAGGAGCTGTTCCTGCTGGCTGTCGCAACAAGTATAGATGCTCTGGCGGTGGGGATAGTTTTTGCTGCGGAAAAAACCCTGTTTTCTCATCGGTCACTGTCATAGGTGTTGTTACATTTTTGCTTTCCCTCATTGGTGTTTACATCGGACACCGCTTCGGCAGCAAATACGAGAAAAAGGCCGAGCTTGCAGGCGGTGCAGTGCTGGTGCTCATAGGAGCAAAGCTGCTCCTTGAGGGGCTTGGCGTTATATAAACAGAAAACCGAGGGCTTATGTATTCACCCTCGGTAAACTTACGTTTTGTGAGACTGCTTAGCAGTCTTTTTTATTTTTCGGCGGGAACAAGAGTTGTGATCTTCTTGAGAAGGAACTCCTGTATCATAAGTGCGTCGCCAGAAGTGATGCCCTCAATTTCCTTATCAACATCGCCGTTGTTTGCGCCCTCACGTGTGAGGTGCTTGGGTTCGCTGCCCTCTACGCCGTACTTATCGGGATTTGCGATAGACTGCATAAGAAGGATAGCATCAGCAAGCTCGACGCTTCCGTCGCAGTTTGAGTCACCGTAATTAATGCCGCTAACAGGTGCTGAGGTAGTAGTTGTTGTCTCGGAAGGAGCAGATGTGGTAGTTGTCTCAGTCACTGTTGTAGTAGTGGTCTCAGTCACAGTGGTTGTTGTAGTGGTTACAGGATCTGTGACTGTTGTTGTGGTGACATCAGAACCTGCCTCATTCCAGATCGCTGTAAATCTGATACCGAGTCCGGGAGCGGCACCCTTGATAGTGTATTCCTCACCGGCCTGTACTATATCGTCACCGTTCTGCCAGCCGCCGAATGTAAAGCCTTCCTTTGTGATGGGGCATTCGGGAGCAGTGATAGCTGTACCTGTATATCCTGGTACCTTTACATTATTTTTGTCTGCCGAGAAAACGACAACGTATCTTAAAGGTGACCAGTTGGGTTCAATAAGGACGTCACTGGAAGGCATTACAAAGACAGCATTGGGCTCATAGTCCTTGCCGTCTGTAATGCAGTGCCAGCTTTTGATCTCATAACCGATCCTTGAGAAACGGTCAGCTGACTGAAGGGAAGTGGGGAATGATTCTGCCAGTTCATACTCCTGGAATGTAGCGCCGATTATACCCTCAAAGTCGCCTGCGGAGTATTTGATCTTGTAGATCTTCTTGAGATTCGGACGGAGGATTATGTCCTCGTCGCCGACAAGAATATATGTATTTACCTCGAATTCGTGAACACCATCGGTCCAGCCCTTCTGATCATAGCCCTCCTGTTTGAATTTCCATGAGGGGATCAGTATATATCTGCCCTTGAGGGCGTTCTGTGCGGGGACGTACTTTTCGGATTCCTTATCGATCTCGCTGTTCTTTTCGACTCTGAAAATGACCTTGTGGAAGTTTTCGTCCTCCTCATCGATCCATACAGGATGAAGGTCAACGTTTTTTGTGTCCACTGTCAAAACGGTACCACCGGGGTATGCAACGATATCATCAGCAGACCAACAGCTGAAGATATAACCCTCACGCTCGGGAACAACATTTGTAATGTATACGGAAGAATTGGGATCTGTCTCAATATCCTCGATTGACTGAGGATTTCCGTCCTTGTCATCGGGGATAGTGATTCCTTCGCCGCTGAGATCATAATGTACTATGCATTTGTCAGGTGTTACCTCATCTGCTACTGCGCTGAAGCTCACATTAAAGGAACAGAGCGCCATCACAGCCGAAGCCATGACAGAGGTAACGTTTTTTAAAAATGGTTTCATAAGCCCTCCCATCCGATGCAGTTGCATCGCTCAGTATCCGATATGGGGATACTATCTGAATGAATTAGTATTTGGATCATAAACATATCCGATGCCGCTCAGTTTGCTGCTGATCTCCTCCTCGGGGATACACAGGCTCTTGCAGAGCTCTTCAAAAGAAGGATACTCATCACGGAGAAGAGTATTGATATAGCTGAGTAAAATAACGGGGTCATTTGGTAAATTCATAAAATTCTCCTTTTCCAATATGAAGTCAGACAGCACTTGGAATGCAGTGCAGGACATTCCGAAGGCGAGCGGAAAAGCGTATTACTGCGCTTATTTATATGCTCTAAAATTAATATACAATACGAAATCTCTTTTGTCAATAAATTTTGAAAAATCAGAAATGAGAATTTTCGGTTAATATGTATGTTGTTTTAATATGTTTTATGAAGGGGATAAAATACAACAAAATATGCGTGATAAGTAACGGTTTTATAGCACAAAAGACAGTGGGCAGCACAAAAAATAATTGGAAATAAAAATACTATATTAACACTATGTACAAACATTGACAGAAGTCAAATTTAGCCCTGCTCGTTACAAAATATAGGCGGAAATTCAGAACATTGACACTTGTAAATGTTATATGATACTAACATCGCAGTTTTCGACATTATTGTATAAAATGCACAGTAATCATGTGACGAATTAGGCTAAATTGGAGATGGAAATTTTCTTTTATATATGGTATAATAACTAAGATATGTGAGATGTGATATATTGTCTCATTTTATTTTTGTACATGACATTGTTACATTTTTCACAGCTAAAACAAGGAGGTCCATTAAATGAATTCAGCTAAATCAACTGTTCCCTTCAAGGGTACTCCCGAGCAGGAAGCTGAGCTTCTCAAGGTCATCGCAGAAAAGAAGGACGATAAGGGTTCTCTTATGCCGATACTCCAGAAGGCTCAGGAGATCTACGGCTACCTTCCAATCGAGGTACAGGCTCTCATTTCCGACAACACAGGCATTCCGCTTGAAAAGATCTACGGCGTTGTTACCTTCTACGCTCAGTTCTCACTCTATCCCAAGGGAGAGTACTCGATCTCAGTCTGTCTCGGTACAGCTTGCTATGTAAAGGGTTCCGGAGATATCTACAATAAGCTCCAGGAAAAGCTTGGAATCGGCGGTGGCGAATGCACTCCCGACGGTAAGTTCTCTCTTGATGCTTGCCGCTGCATAGGCGCCTGCGGTCTTGCACCAGTTCTTACAGTCAATGAGGATGTTTACGGCCGTCTCACTGTTGACGACGTTGACAAGATCATTGCAAAATACGCTTAATTCCAAACATTACCATTTAGGAGGTTAACTTATGAAGACTCTTGAAGAACTCAAGGTTGTCAGAGACAGCATGGTGGGCGAGGTAGCTCTCAGAACACATGGCAATGCTTCTTCAAAATATGAAAGACACGTCCTTGTCTGCGGCGGTACAGGATGTACCTCTTCGGGCTCACCCAAGATCATTGAGGAGCTTGAGAAGGAATTCGCAGAAAAGGGACTTACAGATAAGGTAAAGATCGTTAAGACCGGCTGCTTCGGACTTTGTGAGCGCGGTCCTATCATGATCGTATATCCAGAGGGCTCATTCTACTCACGTGTTAAGGTAGATGAGATCCCCCGCATCGTTGATGAGCACCTCATCGGCGGCAACCCTGTTAAGGAGTTTCTCTATGAAGAGACTGTTGCCGGCGACGAGATCAAGTCTCTCGACGATACATCATTCTACAAAAAGCAGCACCGTGTTGCTCTCAGAAACTGCGGTGTTATCAATCCTGAGGACATCAATGAGTACATAGGCCGTGACGGTTATCAGGCTCTGGGCAAGGTCCTCACAACTATGACTCCTGAGGACGTTATCCAGACTATCCTCGATTCAGGTCTCCGCGGACGTGGAGGCGGCGGCTTCCCCACAGGTATGAAGTGGAAGCTTGCAAGAAACATCGTTCCCAACGCTGACCAGAAGTACGTTTGCTGTAACGCCGACGAGGGCGACCCGGGTGCATTCATGGACCGTTCAGTACTCGAGGGCGATCCTCACGTTGTACTTGAGGCTATGTCCATTGCGGGTTACGCTATCGGCGCAACACAGGGTTATATCTACGTTCGTGCTGAGTATCCTATCGCTGTTGAGCGTCTTAATATCGCTATCAAGCAGGCTCGTGAGAACGGTATGCTCGGTAAGAACATCTTCGGAACAGATTTCTGCTTCGATATCGACCTCCGTCTCGGTGCAGGCGCTTTCGTCTGCGGTGAGGAGACAGCTCTTATGACATCTATCGAGGGCAACCGCGGTGAGCCCCGTCCGAGACCTCCTTTCCCTGCTGAAAAGGGTCTCTTCCAGAAGCCTACTATCCTCAACAATGTTGAGACATATGCTAATATTCCTCAGATCATCCTCAACGGTGCTGACTGGTTCGCATCAATGGGTACCGAGAAGTCAAAGGGTACCAAGGTATTCGCTCTCGGCGGAAAGATCAAGAACACAGGTCTCGTTGAAGTTCCTATGGGTACAACTCTCCGCGAAGTTATCGAAGAGATCGGCGGCGGTATCCCCAACGGAAAGAAGTTCAAGGCTGCTCAGACAGGTGGTCCTTCAGGCGGATGTATCGATCCTTCAAACTTCGATATCCCGATCGACTACGATAACCTCATCGGTATCGGTTCAATGATGGGTTCAGGCGGACTTATCGTTATGGACGAGGACAACTGTATGGTCGACATCGCTAAGTTCTTCCTCGAGTTCACTGTTGATGAGTCATGCGGTAAGTGTACACCCTGCCGTATCGGTACTAAGAGAATGTGGGAGATCCTTGACAAGATCACAAAGGGCAAGGGAACTCTCGAGGACCTCGACAAGCTGGAAGAGCTGGCTTACCACATCAAGGCTAACTCTCTTTGCGGTCTTGGACAGACAGCTCCTAACCCTGTTCTCTCCACACTCAGATGCTTCCGTGATGAGTACATCGCTCACGTTGTTGACAAGAAGTGTCCTGCAGGCGTATGTAAGGACCTCCTCAGCTTCGAGATCGAAAAGGACAAGTGTATCGGCTGCGGTATGTGTGCTAAGCAGTGTCCTGCATCCGCTATCACAAGAACTGACTATATCGCTCCCGGCAAGAAGCTTGCTGCAATGGAGATCGATAAGAGCAAGTGCGTAAAGTGCGGCGCTTGTATCGCAACATGTAAGTTCAAGGCAATCATCAAGAAGTAAGCGGAGGAATAGTAATGGAAAATATAACTGTTAAAATCAACGGTGTTGAATTAGAAGTCCCCAAGGGCACTACTGTTCTTGAAGCTGCTCACATGGCCGGCTTTGAAATTCCTACACTTTGCTACATGAAGGAGATCAACGAGATCGGCGCCTGCCGTATCTGCGTTACAGAGGTAAACGAGGGCAGAGGCTTCCGTCTCGTAGCAGGCTGCGTGTATCCCTGTTCCAACAACATGGAGATCCTCACAAGCTCACCCAAGGTCATCGAGTCAAGAAAGAGAACTCTCGAGCTCATTCTTTCAACTCATGACAGAAAGTGCCTCTCCTGCGTAAGAAGCGGCAACTGTGAGCTCCAGAAGCTTGCTAAGGATTACGGCGTTGAGGACGCTACTGTATACGACGGCATCAAGAACGAGTATGAGGTAGACAACTCAGCTGCACATATGTACCGTGACAACAACAAGTGTATCCTTTGCCGCCGCTGCGTAGCAGTTTGTGCAAAGACACAGGGTATCGGCGTTATCGGTGCTAACGAGAGAGGCTTCAAGACATACATCGGTTCTGCATTTGACATGGGTCTCGGCGAGACAAGCTGTGTATCCTGCGGTCAGTGTATCGCTGTTTGTCCTGTTGGCGCACTCTCAGAAAAGGATTACACCAAGGAAGTTCTGGCAGCTATCGCTGATCCCGAGAAGACTGTTCTCGTTCAGACAGCTCCTGCTGTTCGTGCAGGTCTCGGCGAGTGCTTCGGCAATCCTATCGGTACAAACGTTGAAGGTAAGATGGCAGCTGCTCTCCGCAGACTGGGCTTCGACAAGGTATTCGATACAGATTTTGCTGCTGACCTCACTATCATGGAAGAGGCTAACGAGTTCCTGGATCGTTTCGCAAACGGCGGAACACTTCCTCTCATCACATCATGCTCACCCGGATGGGTCAAGTTCTGTGAGCACTACTATCCCGATCTTCTCGATCACCTTTCTTCATGTAAGTCTCCTCAGCAGATGTTCGGTGCAACTGCAAAGACATACTACGCTCAGAAGATGGGTATCGATCCCAAGAACATCGTTATGGTATCTATCATGCCTTGTACAGCTAAGAAATTCGAGATCGGCAGACCCGATCAGAGTGCTGCTGGCGTACCTGATGTTGATTACGCTCTTACAACCCGCGAGCTCGGCAGAATGATCGAGCGTGCAGGTATCCTGTTCAACTCACTTCCCGATGAGAAGTTCGATGATCCGCTTGGAATCTCAACAGGTGCAGGCGTTATCTTCGGTGCAACAGGCGGTGTTATGGAGGCTGCTCTCAGAACAGCTGTATACACACTCACAGGCGAGAACGTAACAGATCTCCCCGAGGTTCGTGGTACAAAGGCTATCAAGGAAGCTACATACAACGTTGCAGGCAACGATGTCAAGGTTATAGTAACCAGCGGTCTTGCTAACGCAAGAAAGGTTCTCGATGACATCAGAGCAGGCAAGTGCGACGCTCAGTTCGTTGAAGTTATGGCTTGTCCCGGCGGCTGTGTAAACGGCGGCGGTCAGCCTCAGGTTCCCATGGGCGTAAGAAACTTTGTTGACATCAGAGAAGAGAGAGCTAAGGTTCTCTACAACCTCGACAAGTCAATGCCTCTCAGACAGTCTCACGAAAACCCTGCTATCAAGAAGGTTTACGAGGAGTTCTTTGAGAAGCCCGGCAGCCACAAGGCTCATGAGGTTCTTCACACATCTTACGTTAAGAGAAAAGTTAACGAGATATGATAAAAAGCTGAATTCATTGAGGGCGGACAAATTTGTCCGCCCTTCTTTATTGACATGAACAGCGCAAAGTGTTATAATTGTAATATCTTAATTTAGGGGGAAACAATATGGATAACGTATGTGAATTCTGCGCGGCAAAGGTAGTATCAGGAACTCTCGTTACACCCTACGCTGTCCAGTTCTATCCTGAAGGTGAGGAGCAGAAGCTGAAGCCAAAGAGGAGCCAGGTCATCTGTGATGCCTGTCCGCGCTGCGGCCATATCCAGAACCTTCGGCTGAAAAATCCTGAGAATATAATGAAATACCGTTATACTATCCCGGGGGAGATCGTATAATAAAAAAATAACTGCACATAATACTTCCAAAAGGAGGTATTATCATGCAGACAAATTTTACAGAAAGTCAGACCCGTATCAATCTTATGCGAGCCTTTGCAGGTGAGTGCCAGTCACGGCAGAGGTATTATCAGGCTGCCCTTACCGCCCAGCAGCAGAAGCTGGTGGGACTTGAGCGGATGTTCCGTTTCACTGCCGAGCAGGAGGAGCGCCATGCAATGGTGTTCTGGAAGCTGCTGAAGGAGGGTACAGGACAGGATATAGATATCTCAGCTGGATTTCCTGCTGAGGTAACGGAGGAGATACAGAAGCTCCTTGACGCTTCCGAAAGGGAGGAAAAGAAGGAGTTTTCAGTGGTCTATCCCGATTTTGCACGAATTGCTGCCGAGGAAGGATTTACCGAGGCTGCGTCCAAATTCAGAATGATTGCTGACATTGAGAACAGCCACAGAGCACGGTTCAGATACTACGGTGAGCTTTACCGCAGCGGTATGCTTTTCCGAAGCAATGACACCGAGCGGTGCTGGATCTGCCTTAACTGCGGACACATCCACAAAGGCAGTGAGCCGCCACAGGAGTGTCCTGTGTGCAGGGCAGAGCAGGGATACTTTATACGCCGTGAGGAAGCGGCATTCACTTCCTGCGATACTGTTTCGGCATAAAACTATTACAGGATAAAAAACGACAAAAATAGCCCCGGGCTGGCCTCGGGGCTGTACTTCTGTATAAATGAGTTATGTTCTCATTCCTTATGCTGATTTTTCAGCTTTTTCATCAACACCAGGAACACAATGAGCTCGGTCAGGAATGTGACTGCCCAGGATATGGCGTAGGAAAGATACAGGCTCTTGATTGAGTGATATTGCGGTATCCTGAAAACAACATATATCCAGCCCAGACGTATTCCCACAACTCCCGCAATGGTTATGAGCACGGGAGTTACGGAGCTCCCCCAGACCGCGGATAAGTCCCGTGGTAACGTCCATGAGTCCGCAGAGGAAGTAGGGGAGCATGATGTATGTCATTCTCACAAGACCGTACTTTATGGCTTCCTCTGAGTCGGTGATATAGATGCCCAGGAGAGGCTTCCCGAAGAACAGTGCGGTGACGCCCAGTGCAGCGCCTGTGCAGAAGACGGCTATAAGGCATATCCACATTATCTTGCGGATACGGTCAAATTTGCCTGCACCGAAGTTCTGTCCCGTGAAATTCAGAGCGGTCTGACTGTAGGAGTTCATGGATGTGTACACGAAGCCCTCGATGTTCTGAGCGGCTGCGTTGCCCGAGTTTACGATAGGTCCGAAGGAGTTTATTGAGGACTGGATTATAACATTTGATGCGGAGAACAGTGCACCCTGAACACCTGCGGGGAAGCCTATCTGTATTATCCTTTTAAGCTGTCTGCCGTAGATGTGCATCTTCCGGAGGTCAAGTTTACAGGCGTCCTCGCGCTTCATGAGAGCGCGGAGTATAAGTAGTGCGGACAGTATCTGTGATATGGTGGTGGCGAGAGCAACTCCCGCAACATTCATTTTAAACACGATAACGAACAGCAGATTGAGGAGCACATTGAGAACTCCCGCCGCTGTAAGGTAGTAGAGTGGGCTCTTTGTATCGCCGGCGGCGCGGAGGATAGCCGAGCCGAAGTTGTATATCATGCTGGCGATGGTTCCGCAGAAGTAAATACGCATATAAGATGTGGCGAGATGAAGCTGTTCGTCAGGTGTGTCCATAAGCCTCAGGAAAGTTCCTGAAAAGAGCACTCCCACCAGTGTGAGAACAGCTCCGCTTACAATAGCTGTGGGGATAGCAGTATGGACCGTCCTGTGAACGTCCTCATTTCTTCCCGAGCCGAGACCGTGAGCCACGGTAACGCCTGCGCCAACAGAAAGACCTATGAAAAGGTTTACCAAAAGGTTGATGATAGAGCCCGTAGAGCCAACGGCTCCCACGGAATTGCTTCCGCAGCAGCGACCTACAACAACAAGGTCTGCGGCGTTGAACAGGAGCTGGAGAACTCCCGTAAGTATAATGGGGATAGTGTAGAGTATTATCCTGCTGACCAGAGGGCCCTCACACATATCCGCTGCTTTTCTTGGCATAAAAAGACTCCGTTCTGCCGCATATTATAGCGCTGCGGCGGCGCATAAGGGCGCAAAAAAGCCCCCGAAGGGACTTTCTTATGTGTTTCCGTTTTTTCTGATCCTTGCGATCTCCTGATCCTTTTTCCACAGGAAGCTTATATGAGCCTCCGTACCGTTCTGGATCCGCTTGAAGTTTTCTATATGCTTGAAAAGTATGATAAGTGAGACTGCTGAGAGTATTGCGGTGCCGATAGGATCACCTGTGAGCAGGGCATATATCATGGTGAATATCACCGAGCCTGTAACAGGTACTATGCAGACATAATCCATTGAAAATCCGAGAACTATCTCGAATAAAAGGAGAAGAAGAAATACCAAAGGATTGAAGGCGAGTATGGTGCCGCCTAAAGAGGCGAGACCCTTGCCGCCGTGGAATTTCATAAGTACGGGGAAGATATGTCCCAGGATACAGCAGGAACCGGAGAGTATCTTCGCAAATTTGAGCTGCGGGAAAAAGTAAGCAGCGATAAGAGAAGCTGCAACAGCCTTTGCGATGTCAAAGAGAGCAACGAAAAGGCCCGCCTTTTTTCCGATAGTGATGACAGTGTTTGAAGCGCCTGCATTGCCCGAGCCTCTCTGTCTTATGTCGAAGCCCTTGAATTTGGCGATAATGAATGCAGGGTTGATGTTGCCGAAAAAGTAACCGATAAGAGCGCAGAGTGCGACCTGCATAAAAACCCCCTCCGTGAAATAAAAACAAAAGGACGGATCGTTAAATTAATGTCGAACTGACCTTACATACAATATTATAATATCATATTTACGTTTAAATGTAAAGTACCCTTTCTGATTTTTTTAGAAAATCAAAGGTTAAAATAAAAAAATAAATACTTTCTGTTTCGTATAGGCAGGGAACTGCGATTAGAGTATATGAAGGGGAAAGAATTCATGCGCATGATCAGGAGAGATGAAAATGACAGATAATGAACTTCAGCATCTGCTGAAGGCTGAACCGGAAAAGGGTCAGCGTGCGTTTTATGACAAATACTTCAATTATGTGTATACCATCGTGTTTGCAAAACTGAAGTCAGCGGCGTCTATGGAGGATGTGGACGAGTGTGTGGGAGATGTCTTCGCACAGTGCTTCATCTTCTTTGACAAGCAGGAGGTCATTCAGGGAAATCTGAAGGCTTTTACGGCTTCCGTTGCAAGACGAAAGGCGGTAGATACATACCGAAGAGTCGTAAGACACAGCAGTAACATACCAATAGATGACGCGGGAGAACTGGACTCAGGGGAGAATATTGAGCGTTCAGCCGAGGAGTCGGAGCTTAGAAAGCTGCTCTACGATAAGGTGGAGGAGCTGGGCGAGCCTGACTCAACAATAATCATACAGAAATACTTTTTCGGCAGGAGCTCAAAGGAGATCGCAGAGATAGTGCAGATCTCATCGGATAATGTCAGAGCGAGGTGCAGCAGGGCTGTAAAGCGTCTGAAGGATGTACTGCTGGCAGCAGGCTTCACAAGATAGGAGGAGAAGCTATGAAGGATAAACTTGAATACCTGTTCAGCGAGAAGGACGGTGATATAGAGAGAGTCGCAGAGAGATATACTGCGGCGGGGAACAAAGAGAAAGAAAAAATATATGACATTACAAGAAAGAAATACAATGCACTGAGAGAGGAGGAAGCAAATACCTCTGAGGACGGCTTTATAAAGGAAGCTGAAGGTGTTGAGCGATATTCACGTCCCAGGTGGATACGCATGGTAAGTGCGGCGGCTGCGGCGGTAATGCTCATCACAGGCGTCTGCGGCGGAGTTTTCCTTACAAGATCAAAGAGAGTAGACAGGATAGATATTGACTCAAGCCAGTTTGCTGAGACCGTTACCGCTAAGGAAGTGACTACCATTACCGATGACGGCGAGATCGTCAGGGTGGACATGGATAAGGTCGTGGATAAGCTTACGGATGGACTGGAGCATATCCACAAAGCTATGGAGCAGGAAGGCGTTGATATTGATGACAGCCTGACATTCATCAGCACTATTGATGCAAACGCTCCTTCCTATATAAACTATTACCGCGTTACCGATGAAAAGCTTGATACTTTTGATGAATATGAGATGATAATGGAGTCCACTTACAGCAGCAATACCCGTGAGAAGTATATGGGCGGAGATATGAGCGAACACGAGAACGGTGTAGGATTCAATGACGCAAGCTTTATAAAGCAGAACCTGCGGGCGTTCATAATCTATAACGATAATATCTATTCCGAAGCATTTGTACAGCCCAATGCAAGCTATTCATCCAATTTTGCAAAGACATTCAACTTCAGCAATTATGAGCTTATTTCCTCGGAGTTTCCTGCCGACGATGAGGAACGCATAAGGGGACTCATTGAAGACGGACTCCTTGACGATGGTCTTGAGACCATGACCTGCAAGAGGATATACCAGCGCAAGGACGGTACAAGAGTAAGAGCTGAGCTTATCCTTGTCAACGAGGATAACGCATGGAAGATTGGTTCGTATAACGTTGGAGAGAATATTGAGGATCAGGTCGTGACCACAACAGCAGTGACCACAGCTCCCGTTACAACTGCGCCTGTAAATACTGACAGCGGAGAGTTCGGCGAGCTCCAGATGCACCAGGAACCTGTATTCGCAAACGAAGATGAGGCAAATGCGCTCCTCGATGAAGTGAACTATGGCTGGGAGAACGGCATTTATCCGTTCCAGAAGGTGGATACAGAGAAGTATACACAGCAGATATGGAACGCTGTTTCATACGATGAACTGAATACCCTTGAGAACAAGAGCTATATTTATCATATATCGGTAAATTCATTCCGCTATTTTGATACTGCTGATGTATTGTACACCATAAACACAGATGGTACAAACAGAAAATGGGACAGAAGCGAGCATATCATCGCAGATAACCGTGCTCAGTATTTCCATATAGATTCTAAAACTGAATCAAGCTGTTTAAATGAGGATTCCATAAAGTGCTATTACGGAAACAAGTGGACAGAAGTGAATAATCTCGATATGACATATAATACCTATGAATCATCATCTCCCGCTTATGAACTGAATTATGTTCCTGATAATTATCGCGTAATAGATTACACTGACGGCATAAGCGGCTGGGGAAAGGTCTATGGATCTTCACTTTTAGAGAGCGTTGATGTTGATTGCTTATATTCATACCCTGATGCCCTGTTTAATTTTGATGACTGGTATGTTGAGGGGGTAGAAGAGATACTCGGCAGACAGTGCGTTGCTATCAGAATTGAGCAGTCGGCTTACTCAAATCAGATGCTCATTGATATGAGGACGGGTATCGTTATGAGATATACCGCGGTTCACGGAACAGACGGAGTGAACAGTATGAAGGTGACAAATCTTGAACTCAATAACCCGGTCGAGCACAATGAGATCAACCTGACAGGCTATTCCAGAAGAGAAGAATGATAATGAAAAAGATCCCCTCTGCATAATGCAAAGGGGATCGCTTTTTTAAAGTAATTCAATAAGCTGGCTGCGGACACCGTCAAGACGACGGTCGGAAAGACCAAAGTCCATAGCCTTGTAGTTCCATGCGGCTCTGCCGATGCCGTGCTTTCTGAATACGGAGTTTATAGTTCTGAACCATTTTACGGTATCCTCGGGACTTACCACATCTATGCAGCCGTACTCGCCGCAGTAGAGACCGCTTCCGTTCTCCTCAGCCTTGGCAATGGCAGTTGAGAAAAGCTCCTCAAAGTACTCGGGAGAGGTAACGCTGTTCTCAAAGGGGATACGCTCCTTGGGGTCGATAGCGGTAGTCCAGTATGCACCCTGATGGGTGAACTTCAGGGGCTCATAGCAGTGCATATTGTAGATGACGTTGCTGTCGAAGGGCTCGTCCAGGAACTGAACTGTATCGGCACTGTTATTGTGGTAGCTTCCCACAAGGATAAGTATATCGGGAGCTATCTTCCTGATACGCTTTATGCACTCCTTGGCGATCATGTTCCACTTGTCTATGAACTCGGCATCGGTGACCTCGTTGAGAAGCTCAAATGCAGCATTGGGAGCAAGAGAGCCGTAGCGCCGTGCTACTTCCTCCCACAGGCGGTAGAAACGCTCCTGATATTCTGCACTGTCGAAGAAACCGCTCTCGCTCTCTCCGTAGTAATCAAAGGAAAAGCCGGCAGTCTTATGCAGGTCAAGGATAATGTTGAGATCGTTCTTTTTAGCGCAGGAAACAGCCTTGTCCAGATAGGCAAAACCCTCATCACTGAAAGACCCGTCGGAGTTCTCTATTATATTATAATCGAAGGGAACACGCACATGATCTGCTCCCCACGACGCGATCACTTCAAAGTCATTTTCGCAGACGAAGGTGTCCAGGTGTTCCTTTTCATAGCTGCACTGCGAGAGCCAGCCGCCTAAATTAACGCCTTTATTGAAACCATTTATTTTTTTCATCTCATATCGCCTCCTGTATACAGTATAGCAGACTGAGTAAGAAAAATATACATGAATAATGTAAAAAATAGTAAATTTATGATATATCAGCACTGCTCTGCAAAAAAACGACAGTGAGCGCCGGTACAAGCTGGAACAGCAGCAGCGAGCCCTTGAACGTGAGATCAGGAAGGCTAAGCGCAAGGTCGAGGGCTTCACGGATCCCGAGAACATCAAGAAGGCAAAGGCAGACCTGAGAAAAGCTCAGAAGGAACTGAAAGACTTCATCGACAAGGTCAATGCTGATGAGGGCGAGACTGTTCTCAGGCGTGACGAGGGCAAGGAGAAGGTGTATGAGGGAGAGGTAAAGCCTGAGTACAAGACCGAGCCGCCTGTCAGCGACGCTCCTGTTCCCGATGGCAAGGCTGTTGAGGTCACTGTCAGCGAGCCTGAGAAGGCGGAGGGGCTTATACTGAGGTTAAAGTTCCAAAGCCTGATGATAAGTCACAGAGTTATCGCCCTGTCGTTCTTAACGAAGATGATGAGGTCACAACTACTCGTGATTATGAAGTTAAGGCTCACAAGGCTGAAAATACTCAGAATGAGGTTTACGTTTCTGAGAATGTTGACATTAAACCTAAGAAGCTGCATCAGATAGACAGACACATTTCGGAAGCTCTTGATAGAATGGGAATATCTGAAACGGATAATCTTCCAAAAGTGCTTGTTGTCAGCCGTGAAGATATAGCCAAAACGGATATAGCTTTATATCGTGCTATCGAAAATCTATTGCTTATTTGTGAAGATTTTGCGGTTTATAAGCCACAGGATATGCCTGCTGTAATGAAACAGCTTGCGTGTGGTGAAAATGATCTGAGTTCGTACATTCACGAATTGTACCATTGGGTAGATGCAGAAGAATTCAGGAGAAAAAATGGCGCAGTTACAGAAGAAAAATACGACGAATATATCAATTTTATCAATAGCAAGGCAAAAAAGAGACTTGACAAACTTGCTGATAAAGGATATAATATTCTTGTAAGTAAGTATGCAAGAGATAAAGTTATTTTTCAGCAGTTTTATGAGATTTACACTGAATTCAGAACATTTAGTTTGTTAGGAGGCGAGTAATATGCGCAGTATAATGCAGGGCAGAGAGTTAGAATTATACAATAAAGTTGAGCCTTATATTGTTTACCCACTACAGAATGGCAGAGGTATTCGCAGTGATGCTCCGCCTGAGGCTGTTGAGGCTTACGAAGAGCTTATAAAAATTGATAAAGCCAAGAAGAGGATACCATACGACAATTGATTTAGCGGTTCGGGTAGAGATATTCGGACAGATAAACCGTCTAAGGAATTAGGCGGTTTTCTTATACCCATTTGAAGGAGGTGAGGAGAATGGACGAGAAAGCACTGAAAATAGTCAGAGATTATATATTTGCACATCTCGATAAGACGGATACTGTTCCGCCTTTTGATGTCTATATGGTATGGAAGTGCAAAGCCTTGCAGAACTGGAAGTATCTTATCTCCAGTACACTGTGCGACGGTATGTACAGGAGAAGGACAAGAAAACTGTAAGGGACGGCGTCCCCGACGTCCCGGCTGAAACAGCCGCGGAAACGTTCTCAGATATAGCTGCATAAAAACAAAAAACCTGTATCAAACGATACAGGTTCATGGCGCGGATTGAGAGATTTGAACTCTCGCGCCGGTTTCCCGACCTACTCCCTTAGCAGGGGAGCCCCTTCACCACTTGGGTAAATCCGCAAACCGACGAGCGAGAAGCTCACCGATAAAAAAATAATGGCGGAGAGGGTGGGATTCGAACCCACGTGACCGTTAAGTCAAACGGTTTTCAAGACCGCCTCGTTATGACCGCTTCGATACCTCTCCATTTTTACTGCCGAATTAATCAGCTTTTATATTATACCACGACGGGCAGGAGTTGTCAAGAAAAAATCAAAACGAACAGGAACAAGAAATTTTCAACAATTTTGTGCAGAATGACAGTATTCTTTGTGAGAAAACTTCTGTTCTCGGTTTTTCGGCATGAAGCGAAAATATCCGAGAAATTTTTTCGGCTTTTTCGGAAAATATACTTTACATATCATTGAAATTAGTGTAAAATAAACTATAGATATATTTTTGTGAGGTGCTTATATGGAACCAAAGTATAAAAGAATCTTATTAAAAGTCAGCGGCGAAGCTCTCGCAGGCGACAATAAGACAGGACTCAACTATGATGTGGTAACAGAGATCTGCAAAAGCATAAAGAAATGTGCTGACGCAGGCGTACAGGTAGCTGTTGTTGTAGGCGGCGGCAACTTCTGGAGAGGACGCTTCAGCGGCGCTATGGACAGGACACGCGCTGACCACATCGGTATGCTTGCAACTACCATGAATGCTCTGGCTCTCGCAGACGTTCTTGAATCCCTGGGCTGTACAGTAAGAGTACAGACTGCTATTGCAATGTCACAGGTAGCGGAACCCTATATCCGCAACAGAGCCGTAAGACACCTTGACAAGGGAAGAATTGTTATATTCGGCTGCGGAACAGGTAACCCCTTCTTCTCCACCGATACAGCTGCTGCTCTTCGTTCTGTTGAGATCGAGGCTGATATCCTTCTCAAGGCTACTCTGGTTGACGGTGTATACGATAAGGATCCCCACAAATTTGACGACGCCAAGAAGTACGATACCCTTACCTTCTCACAGGTCATTGGCGAAGATCTTGGTGTTATGGACAGCACGGCTGCTGCAATGTGCCGCGATAACCACATGAAGATGCTGGTATTCGATCTCAGCCGTCCCGATAATATCTATGACGCCGTAATGGGCGAAAACATCGGTACAGTTGTATCCGAGGACTGATAAATCAAAAACTCAACCGAAAGGAAAGTACAGTAATGAAAGAACAGCTTAATAATGCAAAGGAAAAAATGACCAAGAGCCTTAACGCTCTCGGCAACGAATTCGCATCTATCCGTGCAGGCAGAGCCAACCCCGGCGTGCTTGACAAAGTAATGGTAGACTACTACGGAGCTCCCACACCTGTAAACCAGATGGCAGCAGTTTCCGTATCAGAAGCAAGAATACTTGTTATCCAGCCCTGGGACAAGTCAACTCTCAAGCTTATAGAGAAGGCTATCCAGGCTTCAGACATCGGAATTCAGCCGGTAAACGACGGCAATGTTATCCGTCTTGCATTCCCTCAGCTCACTGAGGACCGCCGTAAGGAGCTCTGCAAGAGCATCAAGAAGTACGGCGAGGAGTGCAAGGTAACAGTCCGCTCCATCAGACGTGATACTATGGAAAAGTACAAGGCTATGAAGAAGAACTCAGAGATCACAGAGGACGATCTTAAGGACTGCGAGAAGAAGGTCCAGGATCTTACCGACAAGATGTGTGCTGACGTTGACAAGATGGTAGCAGACAAAGAAAAAGAGATCATGACAGTCTGATTGGTGAAATATGGCATTATTCGGAAAAAAGGAAAAAACTGAGCTGACGCTGCCCGAGAAGCTTCCCGAGCACGTCGGCTTCATCATGGACGGAAACGGCAGATGGGCTAAGAAGCGCGGTCTGCCCCGTTCCTTCGGACACCGCGAGGGTGCAAAGAACTTCAAGAAGATCGTCCGCTACTGCAAGGACATCGGACTGAAAAACATCAGCTTCTATGCCTTTTCCACAGAGAACTGGCAGCGACCCTCCGACGAGGTAAACACTATCATGGAGCTTTTCCGTGATTATATCGTGGACGTAAGAAACTTCCTCAGTGAGAATACCCGTATGATCTTCCTGGGGGACAAGAGCGCCTTTGACGAGGATTTACAGGAAAAAATGATACGCCTGGAGGAGGACACAGCCAAGTATGACGAGATGACTCTCATGATGGCGGTCAACTACGGCGGCCGTGACGAGATAGCCCATGCTGCAAGGATACTTGCACAGAAGGCTGTGAACGGCGAGATACGTCCCGAGGACATCAGCGAGCAGTCTATCGCAAACGAGCTCTACACAAAGGGGATCCCCGATGTGGATCTTGTTATCCGACCCAGCGGCGAGCTGAGACTCTCCAACTATCTTATCTGGCAGTGCGCTTATGCGGAGTACTACTTTACGGACATTCTCTGGCCTGATTTTACTCCCGCTGAGCTTGACAAGGCTCTTATCGACTTCGACGGAAGACACCGCCGCTTCGGAGGTGTCTGATGCTTACACGAATCATTTCGGGAGCTGTGGGAGTTGTGCTGCTTGGTGCGGTGCTTTTCTTCCACGACACCATTGTCCTGCCCATAGCAGTTGCAGCCATAATCGCAGTAATGCTCTTTGAGCTTCTCCGTGCAGTAAAGCTACACAAGTGTATTCCTATACTCTTGGCAGCAGAAGCTTGCGGAATAGCTGTGCCAATACTTTACCATATTTCGCATGAGGTAAAGGATTTTCACTACTTCATCAGATCTTTCAAGACAATAGATACGCCTGATGATCATTATCATATCATACTTTTCTGTATAGTGCTTGCAGCGGCTTTTGTCATATTTGTAACATGGCTAAGAAAGCACAAGGAGATACGCTATGAGCAGGTATTCTTCGTACTTGCGGTAATGATACTTGTACCCCAGGCTATGACTACTATGATCCGCATTGAGCGCAGCTGGCAGATGACCGATGATATGTTGAGCAGCGGACTTTTCCTGCTCATTATAGGACTCTGCGGCGCATGGATAGCTGATACGGGAGCATATTTCACGGGAGTTGCTATCGGCAAGCACAAGCTCTGCCCCGAGATCAGTCCCAAGAAGACTATCGAGGGACTTGTGGGCGGTATCCTTACAACTGCTATCGTATATACCGTGGCATTTTCAGTCTACTACGGCTTTACCGCAAAGAGAGCAGTCATAGCTTTCGTTACGGGAGCAGTCTGCGCAGTCATCGGTACTGTGGGAGACCTTTCCGCTTCTATGGTAAAGCGCCAGATAGGCTTCAAGGACTACGGCAAGATAATGCCGGGACACGGCGGACTCATGGATCGCTTCGACAGCGTTCTTTTCGTGCTGCCCACATTTTATGCATTCATCGCCTTATTCGGCGTACAGTGATATTGTTGAAACGGACTATTTACGGATAGTCCCTTTCGCATTTTATAATGAACTTTGTTATGAAAAAATATCGGGAAGTTATTTCCGCGAAAAGGGGAAAATATAATGAATAAAACGGTGTCGATACTCGGCTCCACAGGCTCTATCGGTACTCAGTCCCTGGAGGTCTGTGAGAAGCACGGACTGAAGGTGACAGCCCTTGCTGCTCACAGCAGTGTTGAGGCTCTTGAGCAGCAGATAAGGAAGTTCCGTCCTGCATATGCCTGTATTTTCAACGAGGACAAATACAGCGATCTCAAAAGCAGGGTAAAGGATATGGACGTAAAGCTTCTTACCGGCATGGAGGGACTATGCACCCTCGCTTCACTGGAGGAGGCGGATATAATACTCAATTCCGTTGTGGGAATGGTGGGGCTTCTCCCCACACTGACAGCAATAGACGCAGGCAAGGACATTGCCCTCGCCAACAAGGAGACTCTTGTGGCAGGCGGCGAACTGGTAATGAAGGCTGCTGCCGACAAGGGTGTAAGGATATATCCCGTTGACAGTGAGCATTCGGCTATATTCCAGTGCTTGCAGGGCAACAAGCGCTCACAGCTCAGCAAGATAATCCTGACAGCCTCAGGAGGTCCTTTTTTCGGCAGGAGCTATGAGGAGCTGAAAACTGTCACCAAGGCACAGGCTCTCCACCACCCCAACTGGGACATGGGGAATAAAATAACCATCGACTCTGCTACACTTATGAACAAGGGACTTGAGTTCATCGAGGCAAAGTGGCTCTTTGATCTTACCCCCGACCAGATCGAGATAGTGGTACACCGTCAGAGCGTTGTTCACTCAGCTGTTGAGTATAACGACTACTCGGTCATCGCTCAGCTGGGAGTTCCCGACATGAAGATCCCCATTCAGTACGCTCTGCTTTATCCCGACCGTATGAGCTGTCCCACGGGACGTCTCTCACTGACGGACTACGGCAAGCTTACCTTCGAGAAGCCAGACTACGAGACATTCAAGTGTCTCTCGGCAGCTATCGAAGCCATAAAGCGGGGCGGAGCATATCCCTGTCTGGTGAATTCCGCCAACGAGGAGGCTGTAAGGGCGTTCCTTCACGATGAGACTGAGTTTATCGACATCGGCGAGACAGTATCCTCTGTTCTTGAGCATTTTGCTCCCTCGGAAATACACAGCTACGAGGACGTAATGAAGGCAGACAAGGCGGCAAGAGAATATGTAAGGGAGCGCATAGCCGCGAAATAAGCTCCCGTATAGAGAAAGGAAAAAACAAATGGGCATAGTTATCGCAATACTTATTTTCGGACTTATCGTAACGGTACATGAGTTCGGCCATTTTATCTGTGCAAAGCTCAGCGGCATAAAGGTGCTGGAGTTCTCCATCGGTATGGGACCAAAGCTGCTTCAGAAGGCAAAGGGCGAGACCAAGTACTCCCTGAGACTTCTTCCCGTGGGCGGCTACTGCGCTATGGAGGGAGAGGACTCCACCAACAGCGACCCCAGAAGCTTCCGCAATGCTAAGCTCTGGAAGCGTATCATAGTTCTTTTTGCAGGAGCAGGCATGAACTTCGTGCTGGGCTTCGTAATGCTCATCATACTGGTAAGCATGATGGACGGCGTCCCCACAACCACTGTTGAGGATTTCAAGAGAACTATCTCTTCCACCGACGGAACAGTTACCTATTACGCCGAGAGCTACGAAACCGGGCTCAGACAGAATGATAAGATCATCTCAATTGACGGAACAAGGATATACAGCACACTGGATCTTAACTATGTCTTCGACACCTATGATCCCAATACAGGTCACAAGGTAGTTGTAAAGCGTGACAGAAAGCGCATGGCTCTCAATGATGTAGTGTTCAAAAACACCTACGGCGACGGCGGTACCGTTGATTTTGCGGTCATATACAAGGACAAGAATCCACTGACAGTCATCAAGGGCTCGGGAGACCTGTTCATGTCAATGACCCATATAGTGGGACTTTCAATAAAGCAGATGTTCTCGGGACAGCTCAAAAAGGACGATGTTTCGGGACCTGTTGGCGTTGTCTCCGCTATCAGCGAGTCCACCGAGGACTCGGAGAGCTTCCTTGACGCGCTGTTTCAGGTCATATACATGACGGCGCTTATAACCATAAATGTGGGAATATTCAACCTTCTCCCCATTCCCGGACTTGACGGCGGCAGACTGCTGTTCTGCTTCATAGAGCTGGTTCGCCGCAAGCCTGTAAAGCCCGAGCATGAGGGATATGTTCACTTAGCCGGCATGGTGCTCCTCTTCGGAGTAATGATATTCGCAACATATAACGATATAATCAAACTTATAACAGGAGTAAAGAATGGCTGAGATATGTCTTCTCGGAACAGGCGGCATGATGCCGCTGAAGGACAGGTTTCTTACTTCGCTCTATGCGGAGTATAACGGAAAAGCTGTCCTCATAGACTGCGGAGAGGGAACACAGGTCGCCATCGCAAAGCACGGTCTTAAAATGAGCAGGATAGAGCTGATACTCATCACTCACTGCCACGCAGACCATGTTACAGGGCTTCCGGGACTTCTGCTCTCCATCGGCAACAGCTCAAGGACGGAGCCCCTTACCATAGCTGCTCCAGATAGCTGTGTGCCTGTAATTGAAAAGCTGGTTAGCGTATGCGGCGGGCTGCCTTATGAGGTAGAGATACGCGGACTTCCCGAGGAAAGACCCTTCGGATTTTCCGCGGAAATGGTGGATCCCATGCTGTCAGTGAGGACAATGCCGCTGTCACACAGGGTAAGCTGTCTGGGGTATACATTGCTGCTTAAAAAGAAGCCGCCTTTCCTGCCAAATAATGCGAAGGCGATAGGCGTCCCGGTAGAATTCTGGAAGCAGCTCCACAGCGGCGAGACCGTTGTCCTTGATGACGGCACGAGAGTACCTCCCGAGGCTGTAACGGGCCCCAAGCCGCCGCCAATGAAGATAACCTATACTACCGATAGTCTCCCTCTTGAGGATATAGCTGAGTTTGCACAGGGTGCGGACCTGTTTATCTGCGAGGGTATGTACGGGCTTACGGAGAAGAAGGCTTCCATGAATGAAAAGCATCATATGCTCATGCAGGACGCCTGCGGTCTTGCTTCGGAGGCAAAGGCGAAACGGCTGTGGCTCACACATTACAGCCCTGCCGAGAAAGACCCTGCTGTCTATGCCGAGGAGCTTCGCAGGATATTTCCCGAAGCTGTTATCTCTGCGGACGGTGAAAAAATAACTCTTTAAATGGAGGATATTATGAGAAATGTCAGACCTGTAAAGGTAGGGGACTGCGTCCTCGACGGAAAACATATATACATACAGTCAATGCTGAATATGCGCTCGGACGACATCGAGGGCAGCGTCAGACAGGCTGTTGAGCTTGAAAAGGCAGGCTGTGAGATAATCCGTGCAGCCATACCGAATATGGAGGCTGTAAAGCTTATCCCGGCTATCAAGGAGGCTGTGAAGATTCCTCTTGTTGCGGATATACACTTTGACTACAAGCTTGCAATAGAGTCCGCAGCTGCCGGTGTTGACAAGATAAGGATAAACCCGGGAAACATCGGAGGTATGGACAGGGTAAAGGCTGTTGTTGATGCCTGTCGTGCAAGACAGCTTCCTATCCGTATCGGAGTGAACTCAGGCTCTCTGGAAAAGGAGCTCCTTGCAAAGTACGGCTCACCAACTCCCGAAGCCCTGGTTGAGAGCGCTCTTAACCATGCGGCTATGCTGGAGCATTTTGACTTCAATGACATAGTTATCTCCATAAAATCCTCGGACGTAAACAGAATGATCGCTTCATACCGCCTTGCTGCGGAGAAATGCAGTTATCCGCTGCACCTTGGAGTTACCGAGGCAGGCACCGAGCGTATGGGACTTATAAAGTCCGCTATCGGTATCGGCTCGCTGCTCTGCGACGGCATAGGCAAGACCATAAGAGTTTCCCTTACTGACGATCCTATCAGGGAGATAGCTGCCGCAAAGGATATACTGAAGAGTATCGGTAAAAGAGGCGGCGTAAGGATAGTTTCATGTCCAACTTGTGGAAGGACCCGCATAGACCTGGTAAAGGCTGCGAAAATGGTAGAGGAAGCGGTAAAGGACATGGACAAGGACATCACCGTGGCTGTCATGGGCTGTATCGTAAATGGTCCCGGAGAAGCCCGCGAAGCTGACGTAGGTATCGCAGGCGGCGACGGCTGTGCAATTATTTTCCGCAAGGACGGTACTCAGCGTAAGATAAAGGAGGAGGACATAGTCCCCGAGCTTCTTGCTGAAGTAGACAAGCTTTAATAATGGAGAACTGCGATATGTCCGCGTACAGGACACATCCGTTTTCAATTTTCAATTCTGAATTCTCAATTTTTGGACGGGAGTTTTAAGATGCAGGTAAAAATATCTGATTTTCTCAAGGAATATACCTCGGATTTGCCCGAGACGGTGCTGAGCGGTGAGATTTTCAAGCTCACATATACGGAAAACCTTGAAAGCATACGCTTTCATGCTATTTTTCCCCAGCTTGTGCCCAGCGATGATATATTTGCTTTTGAAAAGGCTGTGGAAGCAGCTATAAAAGTGGAGCAGGTGAGACTTGCCTGCCGTTATCCCTCTGAGAAGTTTGGAATGGACTGCTATGGCGAGCTCATAAAGCTGCTCAAGCGTGATATACCCGTAGTGAACGGCTTTCTCGATGATGCTGAGGTACAGCTCAGCAACGGAGAACTGCGCATAAAGATAGTTCACGGCGGCAGGGATATTCTGGAAAAGTTCTATTTCTGCCAGAATTTCTCACGAATGATATACAATCAGTTCGGTGTCCGTATAAAGGTAATTCTCGACGGCGAAAGCTCCGTAAGCGAGGAGCAGTTCGACGAGATGATAGAACGCCTTGAGGCTGATATGCCCGACTACAGCGACCAGCTTGTGCCCGATAAGACTGCCGAAGAGATTAGGGCAGAGGAGATGAAGTCTGTCATTCCCACAGCCACCATAGATGTGACTGCACTGAACAAGGACTTTGATGCGGAGTCCGCTGAGATAGTCAAAGGCAGAGCGATACGCGAAAAGCCTATCCCGATATGCGAGGCGGTACAGCGCCTTGGCGAGAAGGTAGTAGTGGTGGGAGATGTTTTTGCCTCGGAATTCAAGGAGATAAGGGGCGAAAAGACCGTTGTCACCTTTGATGTCACCGATTACAGCGGCTCGCTCAAACTCAAAATATTCGCCAAGAATGAGGAAGTTGAGGAGCTCAAGCTCAGCTCTATAAAGAGCGGTGCTACACTGCTTGTGTCAGGAAAACTGGACTATGATTCATATGCCCGTGATATCGTTATCACTGTAAACTCCCTCATCAAAGTAAAGCGCATACCCAAGACCGATAATTATCCAGAGAAGCGTGTTGAGCTCCACTGCCACAGCAATATGTCCGCGATGGACGCTGTTACTGACCCTGTCAAGCTCATAAACAGGGCTGCGGAGTGGGGACATCCTGCCATGGCAATAACCGACCACGGCTGCGTACAGGCGTTCCCCGACTGTATGTATAATATGCCCAAGAACTTCAAGGTCATCTACGGCATGGAGGCTTATGTCGTAAATGATATTGAGCGTGAAATGGTCATATACGGCGATGATGACAGAAGTTTTGACGATGAGATCATCATCTTCGACGTTGAGACCACAGGTCTCAGCTTCCGAAATGACAGGCTCACCGAGATAGGTGCTGTAAAGCTGAAAAACCTCCAGGTGGTGGACAGCTTCAATACCAAGGTGAACCCGGGATTCCATATCCCGGAGAGGATAACCGAGCTTACGGGTATCAGCGATGCCGATGTGGCAAATGCTCCCGATGAGGCAGAGGCACTCCGTATGTTCATGGAGTTCTGCGGAGACAAGCCCGTGCTTGTTGCCCACAACGCCCGTTATGATACCAACATGATAAATCAGGTGAAAAAGCGTCAGAACATCGACTTTGAGTACACCTGGATAGATACTCTCGTAATGTGCCAGTCCATGCTTCCCGAAATGGGACGTCACAGGCTGAATATGGTGGCAAAGCAGCTGAAGCTTGGCAAATTTGACCACCACCGCGCATCAGACGATGCTCTCATGCTCGCAAAGATATACATTGAGCTTGTCGGCAGACTCAAGAGCGAGCGAAGCTTTTCAACACTCCAGCAGCTAAATGTGCTGGTAGGGGAGATAGAGACCAAAAAGCTCAAGAGCTACCACCACATTATACTTGTCCGCAATCAGGCAGGTCTGAAAAATCTCTACAGATTGGTATCCCTGAGCAACCTTGAGTACTTCTATAAAAAGCCTCTTATTCCCAAGTCAAAGCTTATCGAGCGCCGTGAGGGACTTATCTACGGAAGTGCCTGCGAGGCAGGAGAGCTGTTCCAGGCTATGCTGGATATGCGTGACCAGGATTACATTGACAACCTTGCCAGATTCTATGACTACCTTGAGATACAGCCCATCGGCAACAATGAGTTCATGGTCCGTGACGGCGTGGCAAGAGACGACGAGGAGCTCCGCGATTTCAACCGCTATATCGTTGAAATGGGTGACAGACTTGGTATTCCCACCTGCGCTACCTGCGATGTTCACTTCCTTGACCCCAAGGACGCTATCTACCGAAAGATAATCCTTGCCAGCATGGGCTTCAAGGACGCAGAGGAGCAGGCTCCGCTGTATCTGAGAACTACCGAGGAGATGCTGGCGGAGTTTGAGTATCTGGGCGAGGACAAGGCAAAAGAGGTAGTTATAACCAACACAAATGCCATTGCCGACCAGATTGAAATGGTCAGACCTATCCCCAAGGGCACCTTCACTCCCACCATCGAAGGTGCGGAGGAGGAGCTTGTCAAGATAACCCATGACAAGGCTCATGAGATATACGGCGACCCGCTCCCGGAGCTTGTAGATAAACGTCTCGACAGAGAGCTTTCATCAATTATCAAGCACGGATTCTCTGTACTTTATATCATCGCTCAGAAGCTTGTTTGGAACTCCGTTGAAAATGGCTATCTGGTAGGCTCAAGAGGCTCCGTCGGTTCATCATTCGTAGCCTCTATGGCGGGTATCTCGGAGGTAAATCCGCTGCCGCCCCACTATGTCTGCCCCAACTGCAAGCACAGCGAGTTCCTTCTGGACGGTGTATACGGCTCGGGCTTTGACCTGCCTCCGAAAAAGTGTCCCGACTGCGGAAAGGACATGAACCGTGACGGTCACGATATCCCATTCGAGACCTTCCTTGGCTTCGACGGCGACAAGGCTCCTGATATTGACCTTAACTTCTCCGATGAGTACCAGTTCTGGGCTCACAGATATACGGAGAAGCTCTTCGGAAAGGCAAACGTTTTCAAGGCAGGAACTATATCCGTAGTCGCGGAAAAGACCGCATACGGCTATGTAAAGAAGTACTGCGAGGAAAACGGCATAACTCTCAATAACGCAGAGCTTAGCCGACTTGCTATCGGCTGTACCGGTATCAAGAGGACCACAGGTCAGCACCCCGGAGGAATGGTCGTTGTACCGTCGGATTATGACGTTTACGACTTCACACCCGTTCAGCACCCTGCGGATACGGCGGACTCGGAGATCATCACCACTCACTTCACTTTCAACTCCCTTCATGATACTATCCTGAAGCTTGACGAGCTGGGACACGTTGTTCCTACTCTTTACAAGCACCTTGAGGACCTGACGGGCATAAAAATAAAGGACGTTCCCACATCGGATCCCGATGTTATCCGTATGTGCACCAACTGCGACGTACTGGGAGTTACTCCCGAGGACATTTACTGCAAGACGGGAAGCCTTGGTATTCCCGAAATGGGTACGGGCTTCACCATACAGATGCTTCTTGACGCAAAGCCCACCAAGTTCAGCGACTTCCTCCAGATCTCGGGACTTTCACATGGTACCGACGTTTGGCTGGGCAATGCAAAGGACCTCATCGACAACGGAGTATGTACAATTTCCGACGTTATCGGAACCCGTGACTCTATCATGACTTACCTTTTATATAAGGGCGTAGAGCCGAAAATGGCGTTCCAGATAATGGAGTGGACTCGTAAGGGCAAGGCTCCCAAGCAGTTCACACCCGAGATAATCCAGATGCTCCGCGACCATAACGTACCTGAGTGGTACATCGAGAGCTGTCTGAAGATAAAGTATATGTTCCCCAAGGCTCACGCGGCGGCTTATGTTATCGCAGCCATAAAGCTGGGCTGGTTCAAGCTGCATATGCCGCTGGAATACTATGCCACATACTTCTCTGTAAGAGGTGAGGACTTCGACGCAGAGCTTGCCGTAAAGGGCAGGGCTGCGGTACGTGCAAGGATAGAGGAGATAAAGGCACTGGGCAACGAAAAGTCCAATAAGGAGAGCGCTCTGTATGATATCCTGCTCATTACAAACGAGATGATGTCCAGAGGCTATGAGTTCCTGCCCATTGACCTTTTCAAGTCCCACGCCACGGACTATCTTGTTGAGGACGGCAAGCTGAGGATACCCTTCTCGGCTATGAGCGGTGTCGGAGACAACGCTGCAAAGGGCGTTTACGAGGCTGTTCAGAAGGGCGGTTTTATGTCTATTGAGGAGTTCCAGAGTGAGAGCGGAGCGTCAAAAACTACAATAGATATGTTGAAAACCATAGGAGCGTTTGGTGATTTGCCCGAATCCACACAGATGTCCTTCTTTTAACTTGACTTTCTTTTAGTAATATGTTATCATATTATCATGTTAGCAGACTAAAGTGACAATACCCAGGAGGTAAATATGAAGAATTATGACCTTATCACTCCCGAGGGCACAAAGGATCTACTCTTCGGAGAGTGCATAGTAAGACGGAATATAGAGAGCTCGCTCATGGGGCTCTTCAGAAGCAGGGGATACAGCGAGACCATTACTCCCGGTCTGGAGTTCTACGATGTATTCAACCTGAATTCAAGCTATTTCCCGCAGGAAAACCTTTACAAGCTCACCGACAGCAAGGGAAGGCTCCTTGTTATGCGTCCGGACAATACAATGCCTATTGCAAGAATAGTTGCGACTCGTCTCAGAGATGCAGACCTTCCTCTGAAGCTGTGCTATGCTCAGGCAGTTTACACCACAGAACCTTCACTGAAGGGCAGAAGCGACGAGGTAGTTCAGACCGGTATCGAGCTTATCGGCTCACAGCTGAAAATGGCTGATCTTGAGGTGATCTCCACAGCAGTTGACTCCCTCAGCTCATTCGGCATGGAGTTCTCTCTTGAGCTTGGACATATCGGTATCTTCAAGGAGCTTGTGGGCAAGCTTGAAGCCTCCGACAAGGATAAGGAAGCTATCAGAAAGCTAATCGAGAACAAGAATTTCCCTGCTCTCAATGACCTGCTCGACAGCTTTGGCAACTCTCCTGTTACTAATGCTCTCAAGAAGCTTCCCGCACTCTTTGGCGGCGAAGAGGTATTCGAGAAGGCTGAGGAGCTTATGCCCGATGAGAATATCAAGCATATACTTGACGAGCTCAGAGAGGTCTACTCGGATGCTTCCGAGCTTTGCGGCGGTGACGGCTCAATTACCGTTGATCTTGGACTGGTAAACAAGACCGATTACTATACAGGTCTTATCATAAAGGGCTATTTACAGGGCCATGGAGAGGAAGTCCTCTCCGGCGGAAGATACGACAGACTTATCTCCGAGTTCGGATATGACGTTTCTGCTATCGGCTTTGCAGTAAATATCAACGCAGTTGCAAAGCTCATGGAGAAGAGCGATGTACTCCCTGCAGAGCCTAAGGCAGACGTTATCGTCTATGCTGAGGAGGGCTGCGAGGTGGCTGCACTGAAGGCTGCCAAGGAGCTGCGTGAGCAGGGTCTCATCGTTGAGAATGCTCTCTTTGACGACCTTGAGAGCGTCCGTGAGTACGCTATGGAGAAAAAGATCGCAAAGGTCGTTGTTATCGACGGAGAAAGCAAGGAGGTCAATATATGAACAAGCCTATCAGAATGGCTCTTACAAAGGGCAGACTGGAGAAGGACACAGTAGGTCTCCTTGAAAAGCTGGGCTTTGACTGCACAGCAGTACGCGAAAAGGGAAGAAAGCTGATACTTCCGGTTCCCGACGCAAATCTTGAGGTAGTCCTTGCAAAGGCAAATGACGTTATCACTTATGTAGAGCACGGTGTGTGCGATATGGGCGTTGTGGGCAAGGACACTATCATGGAGATGAAGGGCAAGTTCTACGAGCTTGTTGACCTTGGCTTCGGAAAATGTAAATTCGCTCTCGCTACCAAGAAGGGCTACGATTTTTACAGTGGCTACGGTATCAAGACCATCGCCACAAAGTATCCCAACGTTGCAAGAAGCTTCTTCGAGAAGAAGGGCATGGATACAGAGATAATCAAGATCGAGGGATCGGTTGAGCTGGCACCTCTTCTGGAACTGGCTGACGGTATCGTTGACATCGTGGAGACAGGAACTACTCTCAGGGAGAACGGTCTTGAGGTCATCGAGGATGTTGCACCTATCTCTGCAAGACTTATTGCAAACACCGTTAGTCTCAAGATGAGACACGCTGAAATAGACAGACTTATCACACTTATAGAGGAGAATCTTTGATGAAAAAAATATTTGCAAACGGAACCGATGAGGTCGCTTTCCTCAATGACCTCAAAAAGAGAAGCGGCGAGACTAACAAGAAGGTCACAGAGGTCGTTTCCGAGATAATCGAGAATGTTAAGGAGAACGGCGACGAGGCTGTAAAGAACTACACTCTCAAGTTTGACGGAAATCTTCCTCAGTACTATGAGGTTCCCCGTGATGTCATAAACGATGCCCTTACAGAGGCTGACCAGGACTTTGTTGACGCACTCCTGAACGCTCAGGAGAACATTGCCGATTTCCACAAGAGACAGGTGGAGCAGAGCTTTATCTCTCCCAAGGAGAACGGCGTTATCATGGGACAGCGTGTCCGCGGCCTCCACAGAGTAGGTCTCTATGTTCCCGGCGGTACAGCTGCGTATCCTTCAAGCGTTCTCATGAACGCTGTTCCTGCAAAGATAGCAGGCGTCAAGGAGATAATCATGGTAACTCCTCCTCTGAAGGACGGTACTCCCAACAAGGACATTCTTGTTGCAGCAGCTATCTGCGGAGTTGACCGTGTGTTCCTTTCAGGCGGAGCACAGGCTATCGCTGCTCTTGCATACGGCACAGAGGAGATACCCAAGTGCGACAAGATAGTAGGCCCCGGAAACATCTATGTTGCCACAGCAAAGAAGCTGCTCTACGGAGTTGTTGACATAGATATGATCGCCGGTCCAAGTGAGATACTTGTTATCGCTGATGACACAGCAAATCCCAAGTTTGCCGCCGCAGACCTTATGTCTCAGGCAGAGCACGATGTTCTGGCTTCCGCTATCATGGTGACCACCAGCGAAAAGCTGGCTGACGCTACCATGAAGGAGATCAACCGCCAGAAGGAGTACCTTGAGAGAAAGGCTATCATTGAGAAGTCTCTTGAGGACTACGGTGCTATCATTATCGCAGACAGCCGCGAGAAGTGCGTAGAGCTGGCAAACGAGATAGCTCCCGAGCACCTTGAGATGCTTATGGAGAACCCCTTTGAGCTTCTGGGAAGCCTTGACAATGCGGGCTCAATATTCCTCGGTCACTATGCTTCCGAGCCTCTGGGCGACTACTATGCAGGTCCCAACCACGTTCTCCCCACAAGCGGTACTGCTCGTTTCTTCTCACCTCTGGGTGTTGCAAGCTTCACAAAGCGTACAGCTTATACCTACTACACCGAGGACGCTCTGAGACAGGCAAAGGACGACATCGTTCTCATTGCAGAGCGCGAGGGACTTACCGCTCACGCCAATGCTATCAAGGTAAGATTTGAAGACTGAATCACGCAATGGGGCGGCTTGAAAAACAGCTGCCCTATAGGTGTTTTAAGAAAGGAACATATATGAAGAAATATCGCTGCCTTTGCTGCGGTTATCGCACTCTTGATACAAGAGGAGGATTTGATATATGTCCCATATGTTTCTGGGAGGACGAGCCGTATATATTGTACGATAAAAAGAATGAGCAGGGGCATATAACGTCTGTATATTATTATAATGACTGTGAAAATGATGATTACGACGGCAGTGATATAATCGATATACCGTCAGGAGCAAATCGGTTGCTGACTTTGAGGCAGGGCAGACGTAATTTTCGAGAATTCGGTGCCTGTCACGGAGAGCTCAAGGAATACGTAAGATTTCCGAGAAGCTCCGAAATGAAAAAATGGCGAAAAGAAAATCGTATAGTTGACGGAGAGCTGGTTTTTCTGAGTGAAGAGAAAGGATAGAATATGAGTTACAAACTTAATAAAAAGCTGATCGATCTGGTGCCCTATGATCCTATCACAGGACACTATGACATAAGACTGGACGCAAACGAGAGCTGCTTCAACCTTAATGACAGCTTAAAGGAAAAGATAGGCAGGAGTATTTCGCAGATAGACTTCAACCGTTATCCCGACTGCCTTGCAAAGGCACCCACAAAGGCTTTTTCGGAGCTTTACAACGTTCCCGAGGAGCTTATAAGTGCAGGAAATGGCTCCGACGAGCTCATCAGCATAATCTCAAGCTGCTTCTTTGAGGCAGGGGACACTATCGTGAACGTCTCCTATGATTTCTCAATGTATGAGTTCTATGCTCAGCTCTATGAGGTAAAAGTTGCCACCTACCAGAAGGAAGCCGACCTTACCATAGACCCCGACAAGCTCATCGCCTTCTGCAAGGAAAATGGTGCAAAGGGACTTATCTTCTCCAACCCCTGCAATCCTACATCTCTTGGGCTTGACAGGAATGCTGTCAGAAAGATAATAAAGGCGCTGGATGGCTGTCTGGTCATTCTTGATGAGGCTTATATGGACTTCTGGGATCAGTCTATCCTTGACGAGGTCAGCAACTATGACAACCTCATTATCCTCAAGACCTGCTCAAAGGCAATAGGACTTGCGGCTGTCAGATTTGGCTTTGCAGTTTCCAACAGAACAATAACCAATGCTATAAGGGCGGCTAAGTCGCCTTACAATAACGATACTGTGGCACAGACAATAGTTTCCGATATTCTCAGCGAAAAGGACTATCTGAAGGAGTGCCGCGACATCATCGTAGAAAATACAAAAAAGCTTTACAGCGATATTATTGCAATAAACGAAAAGTACAGCTGCTTTGACAAGATAATGGAGCCCTGCACAAACTTCGTATTCATCATTACAGACAAGTATGAGGATATATACAAGTTCATGCTGGAGAACTCCATAGCTATCAGAAAGTTCAGGGGTGCTATCAGGATAACTGCCGGTACAGAGGCGGAAAATGCAAGATTTATCGAGGTACTTGATAAATATTTCAGCAGATAAGGGAGGTTATTATGCGTACAGGAACTATCGAGCGCAACACAAAGGAAACTCAGATAAAGATATCCGTGAGCCTTGACGGCAAGGGAAAGGCTTCCATAGATACGGGAGTGGGCTTCTTCGACCATATGCTCACAGCTCTCTCCGTTCACAGCGGTATCAGCATGGACATCAAGGTCAAGGGCGACCTGCACGTTGACTGCCACCACACCATCGAGGATACGGGAATAGCTCTTGGACAGGCTCTTGGACAGGCTCTCGGCGCAAAATCGGGAATCGTCCGCTACGGAACAGCCTATATCCCAATGGACGAGTCTCTTGCCATGGCAAGTCTTGACCTGAGTAATCGTCCTTTTCTGGTATTCAACTGTGAGTTCACAAACCAGAGCTGCGGCGGCTACGACCTCTGCATGACAGAGGAGTTCTTCCGTGCATTTGCATTCAACTCAGGAATGACACTTCACATAAACCTCCTCTACGGCAGCAATGACCACCACAAGGCGGAGGCGATATACAAGGCAGTAGCACACGCACTTAAAATTGCTGTTACCGAAAATGCCGACGGTTCAACACTCTCCACGAAAGGAGTTCTCTGATGATAGCGATAATCGACTACGGTGCAGGCAATATTTTCAGCGTCAAGAACGCTCTGGACTATCTTGGTCTTGAAAGCAGACTGGTAAGCGACAAGGAGTCGGTAAAGGCTGCCGATGCGGTTATTCTTCCCGGTGTAGGCGCCTTTCCTGCGGCAATGAGAAAGCTTGAGGCTACGGGACTTGTGGACACCATCAAGGAAGAGGCTGCAAGGAAGCCCTTCCTCGGTATCTGCCTGGGTATGCAGCTTATCTTCGACAAGGGATATGAGTTCGAGGAGTGCGACGGTCTGGGACTTATCGGCGGCAGCGTCCGCAAAATGGAGGAGCCTGAACTTATAATCCCCCACATGGGCTGGAACAAGCTTGAGAAGCTCAATGACTGTCCACTTCTGGAGAATGTGGGCGATAATGAGTATGTATATTTCGTCCACTCCTACAAGGCGCACTGCGAGGACAGGGATATAGCAGCATATGTTGAATACGGTGGCAGAGTTCCTGCACTGGTATACGACGGAAAGTACGTCTACGGTGCACAGTTCCACCCCGAAAAGAGTGGTGAGACAGGGCTGAAGATACTCAGAAGCTTCGGAGGACTTATTAAATGAGCGAATATGTCAGTCTGCTTTCGTGCTCACGCAATACAAGAGAGCTTGGCGGAATAAAGACAGATAACGGAGGATCGACTCGAAATGGCGTGTTCTGGCGCAGCGATACTCTCGGCACTCCCACGGCGGAGGACATGGATAAGCTGCTCAGCAGCCGCATGACCACTATCATAGATATGCGTACTGAAGCCGAGGTTAAGAAGGCTCCCGACGGAACTGCTGAACTGGAGGGCTTTGACTATTATCATTTTCCAATAACCGAGGGAAGCGGAGTTCCCGAAAGCCTTGAAGCTGTACCCCGCTCCTACATGACTATTGCAACTGCCGAGAATATGCCGAAGGTAATGAAGACCATGGCGGAAGCCGAGGGCGGAGTCATTTTCCACTGCACCGCAGGCAAGGACAGAACAGGCGTAGTTTCGGCGATAATCCTCTTGGCTTGTGATGCCGATGAGGAGAGCATAGTCAGCGACTATGTGGTCAGCCGTGAATATAACAAGGAGAGGCTTGCTGCCTTTCTGGCTGCACATCCCGAGGTCAACAGGGAGACTGTTCTCGCCAACGAAAAGAGTATGAGGGGCTTTATGAAGCTGTTCAGAGAGCGCTTCGGCACTGTCGATAACTACTTTGAGTTTCTGGGACTGACAGCCGCTCATGCGGATAGGATAAGAAAAAAGCTCATCAGTACAGACGAGTTCACGGAAAAGCTGAACGCTTTTCTCAGTGATTTCGGAAGCGGAAGGACTATGGTGCTCTCCACCTCCGAAAATGACATGGTCTCGTCAAGGATGATGAGCATAGTAAGGATAGACGATGGCCTTTACTTCCAGACGGATACAGATCTGAGGAAGTACCGTCAGCTTTCCGCCAATAAAAATGCAGCACTCTGCATTGACAATATTCAGATAGAGGGCATATGTGAGGAGAAAGGCAGACCTGTTGACTGTTCTGATTTCTGTGAAGCCTTCAAAAGCTGCTTCAAGGGCTCCTATGACGCTTATTCCGGGCTTGAAAACGAAAGGCTCTTTGTGCTGCGTCCGGCTTACATCCAGCGCTGGGTGTACAGTGACGGAGTGCCCTGCATCGAAAGCTTTGACATTACTGCAAGAAAATACAGCTTCCGTAAATATTCCGGAAATTAACACCACTTACAGAGGAGATAGTTTATGATAATTTTACCTGCAATAGATATCAAGGACGGCAACTGTGTCCGCCTGTTCAAGGGCGACTTTTCCACAGTTGAAAAGGTGGCTTCCGACTATCTTGAGACCGCAAGGAGCTTTGAGGCGGCAGGCGCTCAGTGGATACACATGGTGGACCTTGACGGCGCCAAGGAGGGCAGACCCGTCAACACAAAGATATATACCGATGTTGCTGAAAAGACAGGGCTTAAAGTTGAGCTGGGCGGCGGTATCCGCAGCCTTGAGACAATAAAGGAGTACCTTGAAATGGGTATCACAAGAGTCATTCTCGGCTCGGTCGCTCTGAAGAATCCTAAGCTTGTCTGTGACGCCGTTGAGAAGTTCGGCAGTGAGAAGATAGTCGTAGGGATAGACGCTATGAACGAGATGGTTGCTACAGAGGGCTGGCTGGAAAGCTCAGACGTTCACTATATCGACCTTGCAAACAAGATGATAGAATCTGGTGTCAAGTACTTCATCTTCACTGACATCTCAAAGGACGGAACACTCTCGGGCGTCAACCGTGAGCAGCTGAAAAAGCTTGCGGACGCTACCGAGGGAAGGGCAAATATAGTTGCAAGCGGCGGTGTTCACACAATGGACGACATCATCGCCTGCAAGGAAATGGGACTTTACGGAACGATATGCGGAAAATCCATATACAAGGGCACTCTTGACCTGAGAGAGGCTGTACAGTACGCGGAGGTGAAATAATGCTTGCAAAGAGAATAATCCCATGCCTTGATGTAAGAAACGGAAAGGTAGTAAAGGGCGTGAATTTTGAGGGAGTACGTGATGTCGGCGATCCTGTTGAGTGTGCGGAGGAATACAACAAGCAGGGCGCAGACGAGATCGTATTCTATGATATAACTGCATCGTTCGAGGGAAGAGGAGTTTTCCTCGATGTTGTACGCGATACTGCAAAGAAGGTTTTCGTTCCACTTACTGTAGGCGGCGGAATAAAGACTGTTGACGACATTCGTGAGGCGCTGAGAGCAGGTGCGGACAAGGTTTCCGTAAATTCCCAGGCTGTGCAGAATCCTCAGCTTATCAAGGACGGTGCCGATATTTTCGGCAGTCAGTGTATCTGCGTCGGCATTGATGCCAAGAAGATAGCAGACAATAAATGGACCGTTTATATCAACGGCGGACGAAAGGATATGGGTATCGACCTCATCGACTGGGTACATACCATCGAAAAGCTGGGAGCAGGCGAGATATGCCTGAATTCCATCGACGCCGACGGCACCAAGGAGGGCTTTGACATCCCCATGCTGAAGGCTGTATGCGATAACTGCTCAATACCCGTTATCGCCAGCGGCGGAGCAGGCAAGATAAACGACTTCTATGAGGTGTTCGAGAAGACAGGAGCTACAGCTGCGCTTGCGGCTTCTCTTTTCCACTTCAAGGAGCTTACCGTAGGTGAGGTCAAGGACTACTGCCGCGGCAAGGGTGTGATAGTGAGGTAAGATATGCTTTTGCTGTTTTTGATTATTGATTCAATTATGGCTGCTGCGGCTATATTAGGCGGATACTATATGAGATACAGGGCTCCTCTGGACGAGGGAATGAAGTACGGTTTCCGCACCTCAGAGTCCTTAAAGAGCAGGGAGGCATGGAAATATGCTAATGTCTGCTGCGGAAGAAGCTGGATCTCAGTTGGACTTATTGAGCTGTGTCTGGGACTGCCTATAGCTCTGCTGCTGTATTGGTGGAAGGGCGAAAGCATCGCAACAGCTCTGGTATTTGTTTATCTGGAGTTTTTTACTATAATACTGTGTATATCCGTAACTACTGTTGCAAGGAGCATCAGCGATAAATTCGATGAAAACGGTATACCTAAGAAAAAGGAGTAAGCCATGATCAGGATCGATCTTAATGACCTTGACAAGTTTTTCGTAAAGGGGGAGCTTATCCCTGCAATATGCTATGAGGTCAACACAAAAACTGTTCTTATGCTTGCGTATATGAACAAGGAGAGTCTGAAAAAAACTCTTGAAACAGGCTATACATGGTTCTGGAGCCGTTCCCGTCAGGAGTACTGGAACAAGGGCGCGACTTCGGGACATCTTCAGAAGGTTGTCTCGATTTACGGAGACTGTGACAATGACACACTGCTGGTAAATGTTGAGCAGACGGGAGTTGCCTGTCATACAGGAAGCTACAGCTGCTTTTTCAACGAAATTTATAATAACGAGGAGAATGAATAATGACGGTTTATCAGGAAATATTTGAGGTCATCAAGGAAAGAAAAAAGCAGTTCGAGAACGGAACTGCTGCTGAAAATTCATATACCTGCTACCTCTTTGACAAGGGCGTTGACAAGATCTGCAAGAAGGTAGGCGAGGAAGCAACTGAGACAGTTATCGCTGCAAAGAACGGCGACAATGACGAGCTGAAGAATGAGATCAACGATCTGCTCTATCATGTTATGGTGCTCTGTGCAAATCAGGGACTTGACTGGTCTGAGGTGGAAAAGGTGCTTGACGAGCGCAACGAAAAGATCGGTAACCTCAAGAAGTTCCATGAGGTCGATAAGAATACATGATGAAAAAAAGCTGCCGTACTATGGGCAGCTTCTTTTTTATCCGCCCATTCGGGCTTTAAAGTCGGTGGTATCGAGAAGATCGAACAGGGCGGACAGAATGTCATTGTAGCAGGGGATATACAGGTGGAGACCGTCTCCCGAGGTATAGTCCTCACGGAGGTCAAGATTTTCATCGCAGACCACGGAATAAACATCAAAATAGATAACCTGCGGCGAGTCCATATCTTTTACCATCTGTTCAAGAGCGGCGTTGTACTCACGTATAATGTCGTTTCGTACCACCTCGCAGTATGAGCAGACAGGTGTTATTGAGGCGACAACAATATTTATATCCGGCATACGCCTTATGAGCTCGTCAATGACCTCGCGGTAGCGGGTCACATAAGGCTCAGGATAGTTCATGTTGACATCGTTCATACCAATGGAGATGTACAGCAGCTGAGGGTGGATATACTCCACAGCGTCGATAAGACCCATTTCGCCGGCTCCCACATCGAATGTGAAGTAGTCAAGATTCCACATGGACACAGATTCTCCCGCGATGTTGTGTATATCGGGAACAAAGCCGTAGACATCAAGACCGAGGGCAAGGGAGTCGCCTGCAACGGCAAGCCTGTCCTGATAGAAATGACTGTTGGGAGAGCTGCCCGTATAGGTTGTCGGCGCGCAGACAGCATATGGCGAGACTGATACTGTAGTTGTTGTGGTGGTAGTAGTGACAGTGGTCGTGGTGAAGGTATACTGTGACATTTCCTCGGAAATCGCCTCGGAAGCGGAATTCATGGCGCTGACGAGAACAGTGTCCGCACATCGGGGCGGCGGTGCAGGCATATCCGCAGAGGTAAGTGAGAACAGTGATATGATCGACATGAACAGTATGAAGCAAATAATATGAGCTTTGCTTCTGAGACTGTATAAAAAGTTTTTCATATAAGCACTTCCTGTTTTATAGCGGCAGTCTCCGGGACTCACGGTAAGAGCTCCCTGACTGTCGCATTATATTTTACCACATATTACCATAAAAGTAAAGAGATATGACATATCTTACAGAATTTGCACATATTTTCTTGACAATATGACGAAGTAAGGGTATAATTATAGTTGCATAAAAATCATCAGGAGTTGAATAGCATGAACAATGTTAGAATAGCAGATCTTTATGATCTCTCTCATACGGCTGCAAAGGATTATCTCAGCAGATTTACATATCCCTGGGAGGCACTCAAGGGCATCAGCAGCTTTATTATCGAGCTTGGAAGGACTCTCAGTCCCGATGAGTATGACAATCCCTCTGAAAATGTATGGGTACACAAGACCGCAAAGGTTTTCCCCACAGCTTATCTTGGAGCTCCATGTATAATCGGAGCAGGCACAGAGGTACGTCACGGCGCATTTGTAAGAGGCAGTGCTCTCGTTGGCGAAAACTGCGTTGTGGGCAACTCCGTTGAGCTGAAGAACGTTATTCTCTTTGACAACGTTCAGACTCCTCATTACAATTATGTAGGCGACAGCATTCTCGGCTACAAGTCACACATGGGAGCAGGCTCTATCACTTCAAATGTAAAGTCAGACAAGACCAATGTTGTTATAAAGTCCGACGATGAGCAGCTCGAAACAGGCATAAAGAAGATAGGCGCAATGCTCGGCGACTTTGTTGAGGTTGGCTGCAACAGTGTTCTCAATCCCGGTACAGTCATCGGCAGAAATTCCAATATCTACCCTACAAGCTGCGTTAGAGGAGTTATCCCTGCGGACAGCATATACAAAACAGGCGGAGTAGTAGTTCATAAGTCATGATGGAGGCAGGAAAGTGAAAAGAAAGATAATATCAGCGGCAGTTCTTGTTTGTGCAATGGGACTTGCAGCAACTGCTGCCTGCTCTGATAACAATACCGATGATTATCTCTCAGAGATAGCGACAACAGAGACAACGGAAGAAATAACTACCACAGTCACAACAACCGAAGCCACCACAGAGACAACTACCGCTGCAAAGAAGGAGTATCCCGAGCTTGTCAATACATATTCGGGCACATACGTTGCCACACAGGGACTTACTGCCCTGGACTTTTTCGTATTCGGGACTGATGAGGACGGCGTTATACAGGCACTTTTTTCCTTCCACGAGGATCCCGCCAACAGGGGCGTTCCCACGGGAAGCTATCTCATGCAGGGAACTGTAACTGACGAAGACGATGATGACGATATAATTGAAGTAAAGTTCACCGGTTCTGAGTGGGAGAAGCACCCTGATACATATCATATCCTTGACTTCACAGGCACTTTTGACCTGAAGAAAGGCACTCTCACCTCCGATGATTACGAGATAGACCTGAAAAAGTCCGCAGGCGCAGACCTGAGCATACTTCTTAACAGCTATGACGGAACTTATCTTCCCGATAAGGGCGATAACCGTATGAAGTTCACAATAGAGACTGCCGATGTACACGGCGAGCTTCAGGCAATATTCGAGTTTGAGCCAGAGGAGGGCAAAAAGGCAAGCTTTATCAGCGTGGGACAGGCGACAAATATCGCTCCCGACGGCAGGATAACAGCAAGCTTTACAGGCTCTGAGTGGATGGAAAAGTCTGACGATCAGAAGTTCATTGACTTTGAGGGCATTTTCACCTCCGACGGAAGGAACTTCAACGAGACCGACGGTCATCACATCAATCTTTATATAGCATAATTAAAGGCTGCCTGCGGGCAGCTTTTTTTATATTTTTTGCAGTAAATATTGTAAAATCAGGCGAAATGTGGTATCATAGAAATAGTATTCGCATTGCCTTAGGCAGATTGGAGGACTGTATGGAGAATAAAGTTGTTTTCAGCGGCAGTATGACCGCACAGATCAATTTTGCGATGCAGCAGAACTACGTTCCTGTGTTCAGGAATATGGTAATGACCAACAATACCGATGAAGAGCTGAAAAGCGTCCGCCTCAGGATCAGCTTTGAGCCTGAGTTTGCAAAGACCTTCGAGTCCGTACCCGTTGATCTTGCGCCCTCTCAGCCCGTGGAGGTATCTCCCGTAAATATAATCATGCTTGCCGATGAGCTTTTCAACCTTACGGAGAAGCTTGTAGGCAGCGTCACCATCGAAGCCCTACAGGGCGATGAGGTCATAGGACAGGAGAGCAGGACTATCGAGCTTCTCGCCTACGATCAGTGGTCGGGTATCAACTTTATGCCCGAGACCGCAGCCGCCTTTGTCACACCCAATCATCCCAGAGTGCATGAGATCGTTTCTGCGGCGGGAGTTTACATGAAGAAGTGGTGCGGCGATCCTGCCTTCACAGGCTATCAGACAAGAAACCCCAATATAGTAAAGCAGCAGATGGGAGCGATCTATGCGGCTCTCCAGGAGCAGAATATCGGCTATACAATGCCTCCCGCCAGCTTTGAGGAAGCTCAGCGTATCCGTATGCCTGATACTGTTCTTGATGGCAAGCAGGGCACCTGCCTCGATCTTGCCGTGCTGTACTGCTCATGCCTTGAGGCGGTGGGACTCAATCCGCTGCTCATAATGATACAGGGTCACGCCTTTGCAGGCTGCTGGCTGGAGGAGGAGACCTTTTCCGACTGCCTGCAGTATGATGTTTCCGCAGTCACAAAGCGTATCGCTCACGGTATAGACGCAATCAGCATAGTTGAGTGTACTGACTTTGTAGCAGGCAAGAATACGGACTTTGACAGTGCGGAGAAGCACGCAGCTGCACATCTGGAGGATCCGTCAAAGTTCTATTTTGCCATAGATATAACCCGTACCCGTTCCAGCGGTATCCGTCCGGTTCCTTCAAGAATATCAGAAAACGGCACATTCAAGGCTGTTGACTACGGCAGCCGAAAGAAGTCGGAAATAACCTCCGCTCCCAATGAGATAGCTCAGCAGACTATCGCCGCAGGAGAGGAAAGGGAGGTCACAAAACAGGTGATGTGGGAGAGAAAGCTCCTTGATCTCAGTCTCAGGAACAGCCTTCTCAACTTCCGTCCCTCAGCAATGAGCGTTCAGCTCATGATAAGCGATCTGGGCGTCCTTGAGGACGAGATCTCCAAGGGTGAGGACTTCAAGGTAATGCCAGTGCCCAATGATACTACACTTGCACTTTCCGACAACAAAATATTTGAGATAGAAAATGACCGCGACCTCATATCCACCATATCCGGGGCGGAGTTCAAGAGCCGCAGGCTCCGTACCTTCATCAAGGACAGCGACCTTGAAAAGGTAATGAAGAAGCTCCACAGACAGGCAAAGGTGAGCATTGAGGAAAACGGTGTAAATACCATATATCTGGCGCTGGGCTTCCTGCGCTGGTATGAGACCGAAAAGAGCGACAAGGCTCGCTATGCACCTCTCGTACTGGTGCCTGTTGACATCATCAGAAAGGTGCAGGAGAAGACCTATCTTATCCGTATGCGCGATGAAGATACACAGGTCAACATAACCATGCTTGAAATGCTCCGACAGTTCTTCGGTATCGACATAAATGGACTTGATCCAGTTCCCGAGGACGAAAACGGTGTGAACCTCCAGCTCATTTTCAATACCATTCGTCAGGGCATCATGTCACAGCCCAGATGGGATATTGTTGATTATGCCTTTATCGGACAGTTCTCCTTCAACCGCTTCATCATGTGGAACGATATACGCAACCGTGCCGATGAGCTTGCAAAGAACAAGGTAGTTGCAAGTCTTATCTCAGGCAAGACCGAATGGGCAGAAGGGGATCTGTACATATCTCCCCTTGACCTTGACAACAAGGTAGCTCCCACAGATCTGGTAGTTCCCCTCAGTGCGGACTCCTCACAGCTTGCGGCTGTGTATGCAGCTTCACAGGGCAAGAGCTTTGTTCTTCACGGACCTCCCGGAAGCGGTAAGTCCCAGACCATCACCAACATGATTACCAGCGCACTTTATCAGGGGAAATCCGTGCTTTTCGTAGCGGAGAAAATGGCAGCGCTTTCCGTTGTTGAAAAACGTCTCAACAAGGTGGGACTGGGGCCCTTCTGTATCGAGCTCCACTCCAACAAGGCTCAGAAACGCGCGGTTCTGAAACAGCTTGAGGAGACTCTCAACGTTGGCAGGATAAAGAAGCCTGCGGAGTACAAGGCTCAGGCTGAGAAAATATCCGAAATGCGCCGTGAGCTCAACGGTACAATGGAGGAGATACACAAGAAGCGCAATTTCGGCTGTTCTATGTATGACGCAGCTGTAAGATATGAGAAAAACAGCGCTCTCGGCGGAAAGTTCAGCTTTACAAACGAGCAGCTGGACGCCATGAGTGAGACCTCATACTCCACCTGGCGTGAGACTCTGGAGAGCCTTGCGGCGGCAGGCAGGGAATTCGGAGATGTTACTACCACTGCACTGGGCGTATGCGAGCTGACCTCATGCACTCCCGAGACAAGGGGAGCTATGGAGGCTAAGCTCAGAGAGCTCAAGACCGTTCTCACCTCCGCGCAGGGGGATACTCAGCAGCTGGCTCAGTTCACGGGCAGCAGCGAAATGACATTTGAGGAGTGCAAGCTGGCGGCAGAGATAATCACAGCCTCTGCAAGCGGCGAGCAGCTCCTTCCCGATATTATTTCCGACAGCCGCTGGAACGGCTTCAAGGAGCCCGCACAGGGACTTATCGGCACAGGCAGGGAGCTTGTACAGGTAAAGGAGGAGCTTCTCTCCAAGTTTGAGCCCTCAGTGCTTGACTATAATGCCTCCGACGCACTTGTCAGGTGGAAGACTGCACAGGGCAAGTGGTTCCTTGCAAAGAGCATTGGAAGCAGCAAGCTGGTAAAGGAGCTTGCCGCACACGCCAAGACCTCATCGACTGTAACAAAAGAGAACATCACTCAGTTCTATGACAAGATAAACCATTTTAAGCTGCTGAAGCAGAATGTGGCTTCCGCTCAGCCCGAGCTGGTGAAGTATTTCGGCACGCTGAAGCTTGACGAGAATGCGGACTGGACAGCTATTGAGAAATGCGTGGAGCGCTCCTCACAGCTTGGCGAGAGAGTAGCTGCTTCCACATTCAGCCCCGAGATAAAGCAGAAGCTCTGTAACAGTCTCACACAGGGCGTCAATGGGGATACATCAAAGATAACCTCGGACTTTGCCGCTCTTGAGAACGTGGCTTCACAGCTCCGCAGCAGCTTCGGCATAAATACGGACAAGCTCATCACCGGTGACAGCTGGTGCAGCGACGCACAGCAGAAGGCAGACGCTGTTATCGATGCCCTTCCTCAGCTGAAGGAATGGACAGGTATCGTCACTATCTGCAACAGGCTCAGAGAGCTCGGTATCGGCAATGTGGCTGACGCCTACATGAACGGCGAGGTGCCTACCGAGCAGCTTATAGGCGCATTTGACTGTGACCTGAGCAAGGCTATGGTCACAAGCACTATATCAAGAACTCCCGAGCTTGCGAAGTTCCAGGGAACGCTTTTCGAGGACACTATCAGACGCTTCGGAGAGGTGCTGGACAGCTTCTCCACACTCTCCATAAAGGAACTGGCAGCAGAGCTGTCGGCAAAGATACCCACCCCCGGAAGCTCCGCAAACAGCTCAGAGATAGGCATACTCCAGAAGGCTATCAAGTCGGGCGGAAGAATGATGTCTATCAGAAAGCTTTTCGACAGCATACCCAACCTGCTGCGCAGGATGTGTCCCGTAATGCTCATGAGCCCCATATCTGTGGCTCAGTATATAGACCCGTCCTATCCAAAGTTCGACCTTGTTATCTTCGACGAGGCTTCTCAGCTTCCTACCTGTGAGGCTGTGGGAGCTATCGCAAGAGGCGAAAATGTCATCGTAGTCGGCGACCCGAAGCAGCTTCCGCCTACAAGCTTCTTTGCTTCAAATCAGGTGGACGAGGAGAACTACGAAAAGGAAGACCTGGAAAGCGTTCTGGACGATTGTCTTGCGCTGTCAATGCCTCAGAAGCATCTTCTCTGGCATTACCGTTCGCGTCATGAGAGCCTTATCGCATACAGCAACTCAAAGTATTATGAGAACAAGCTCTATACCTTCCCGTCGCCTGACGATCAGGTTTCGGAGGTAAGCTGGGTACACGTTGAGGGCTACTATGACAAGAGCTCTACACGTACAAACAAGGCAGAGGCGCAGGCTGTTGTGGAGGAGATCTGCCGCAGACTGAGAGACCCCGAGCTGAGAAAGTTCAGTATCGGCGTCGTTACATTCAGCCTTCCCCAGCAGAACCTTATCGATGACCTGCTGGTGGACGCATACCGCGAGGATCCCAAGCTTGAGGAGTACGCCAACGAGATGTATGAGCCCATACTCATCAAGAACCTTGAAAATGTTCAGGGTGACGAGAGAGACGTTATCATGTTCTCTATCGGCTACGGTCCCGACAAGGAAGGCAAGGTTTCCATGAACTTCGGACCTCTCAACCGTGATGGCGGCTGGAGACGTCTCAATGTTGCTATTTCACGTTCTAAGTGTAAGATGATAGTATTCTCTGTCATCACACCGGATATGATAGACCTTTCCCGCACACGCTCCGACGGTGTTGAAGGTCTCAAGGGCTTCCTGGAATTTGCTGCAAGGGGCAGAAGTGCTCTCCCCGTAAGAGCAGGCTCAAAGAGCAGCTCCGAGGGCTTCGAGACAATAGTTGCCGAGGAGATAAGGAAGCTGGGCTACGAGTGCAAGTGCAGCGTAGGCTGCTCTGATTATAAGGTGGACGTGGCAGTGGTCAATCCTGATAAGCCCGATACCTATATCATGGGTATCAACTGCGGAAACGAGTCCTACTTCCACAACGGCACCGCCAGCGACAGAAGCCTGTCCCAGCCAAGTGTGCTGAAGGGACTGGGCTGGAATGTCATGAGCGTTTATATCATCGACTGGCTTGACAATAAGGAAAAAGTACTCAGCAAGATAAAGTCTGAGATAGACACTGCTGTGGAGCGTTACCGCCACCCCGAGGCAGCTCCCAAGGCTGAGGAAAAGAAGAAGCAGGAACTGGTATTCGAGACCGAGGAGGTCAGCAGCTTCTCCGAAAGCTTCGACGAGTTCAAGCCCTTTACGATAAAGGCACTGGGCAGCTCGGAAAACTTCAATGAAGCAAGCCTTGCGAAGATAAGCAAGTGCATAAACGATATACTGACATCCGAGGCTCCCATGAACAAGAAAACTCTTGCGAAAAAGACCTTCTCATGCTGGGGCATATCACGTCCGGGAGCCAATATGAAGGCTCTGTTCGATATGGCTTTTGAAAAGGCTGACGCTAAGGTCACAACCGCAGGCGAGAATGAGTATGTATGGCTGGGCACACAGTCTCCCGAGGAGTACGACAAGTGCCGCACAGTCTACAAGGACGATACCAAGCGTGACATCGACGATGTGGCCCCCGAGGAGATAGCTGTAGGCATAAAGGAGATAATGTCCCGTCAGGTAGCTATGGAGCGTGCGGACCTTCTTCGCGAGGTGGCACATCTCTTCGGCTTCACAAGGATAACTCCCACCCTAGAGACCTCTGTGGCTCTGGGCATAAAGGCTGCAAAGCAGCGCGGCTGGGTAGGCTTTTCCGAGGACGGAAGAGTATCATACACAGGAAACTAATAATACGGAGGACGAAATTGAAACGACTTCTGATAATAATCGGTAAGATAATAGTAAAGGTGCTGAGACTTATGCACCGCAACGCAGGAAACCTTCCGGGAATAATTCTGTGGCACCTTTCAAGGCATAAGGCAGTATCCATGTTCAAGGTGGACTGCCCCATAATCGCGGTAACGGGAACCAACGGAAAGACCTCCGTTACCAACTGTATCGCTCAGCTCTTTGAGAGGAGCGGCAAGAAAATAATCATCAACAAAGAGGGCAATAACCTGGATACGGGAATATGCTCCCTGCTGCTGAGACACTGTGATATGTCGGGAAAGGTCAAGGCGGATTACCTCATACTGGAGACCGACGAGTCTCATGTTCCTGTTGTGTATTCTCAGCTGAAGCTGGACACACTGGTAGTACTGAACTTCTTCCGTGACCAGCTTGACAGAAACGGCGAGATGGAGACCCTTATCCAGAAGATAAACGGCTTCTGCAAGACCTTTGAGGGCAATCTTATCCTCAACGGTGACGACCCGAATACTGCCCGACTCGGCAGGGCAAATCCTAAGAACAAGAATGTTAAGTACTTCCACGCAGAGCCCTATGCCTTTGCAACACAGAAGATATTTGAAGCCTCGGAGGGACGTTTCTGTCCCTTCTGCGGCGAGGCGCTGGAGTACGATTACTACCAGTACTCACATATCGGCAGGTTCATTTGCAAAAAGTGCGGCTTCGGAAACTATGAGCCCTATATCACAGCTAAGGACATCGACCTTGACAAGCCTGTGTTCACAGCTGACGGTCATACCTATTCTCCCAAGCTCAACAGCATTTACAATGTCTACAATATGACAGCTGTGGCGGCTGCGGCGAAGCTCTACGGCATTGAGCAGAAGGTGACTGACGGAGTAATCAACAGCTATACTGTCAAGAACGGACGTATGGAGAACTTCATGCTGGGTGACAGAAAGGCTACTCTCAACCTTGCGAAGAACCCCGTGGGAGCAAATATGACTCTCCGCGTTATGAACGAGATGCAGGGTGAAAAGGAGCTCCTTTTCGTGCTCAACGACAATGTTGCCGACGGTCTGGACGTCTCCTGGATATACGATATAAACTTCAGTATCTTTGAACGTGTTACACGAGTAGTCACATCAGGTACAAGGGCGTATGATATCGCGGTACGTATCAAGACCGCAGGCTATGACCCTGCAAATATAGTGGTGCGTCCCGACCTTGACGAGGCTGTTGAGGAGCTTGCCCGCACTGAGGGGCGAAAGTTCATTATTGCCAACTATACGGCAGTTCAGCCCACAAGAAGCGCCCTCAAGCGCTATATCACAAAGCATGGAGGTAACAAATGAAAACGATAAAAATTCTTCATATGTACGCTGATATGCTTGACCTTTACGGTGACAGCGGCAACATGGAGGTGCTTCGTTTCCGCTGCAAGAAAAGAGGTATCGACTGTCAGGTGGACAAGTACTCCATAGACTCTGAGATGCCCGATTTCAGCTCCTATGACCTTGTATATATCGGCGGAGGAGCCGATCTTGAGCAGCAGCACATTTCCGAGGATCTGCTGAAATGCAGGGATGGTATTATCAAGGCATACAAAAACGGAACATTCCTGTTCCTTATATGCGGCGGCTATCAGCTCATGGGCAAATATTACCGTGACGCAGACGGAAATGACATTAAGGGACTTGGCCTTTTCGATTACTTCACAGTTGCACCCAACAGCCGCAGAAAGCGCTGTATCGGCAACATCGTCATTGAGACAAAGATAACGGGCAAGCCGGTGAAGGTTGTTGGCTTTGAGAACCACGGCGGACAGACACAGGGCATAAAGACACCCTTTGGCAAGGTGCTTTCCGGCAATGGAAACTGCTCAAAGAGCGAGGCTGAGGGCTACTGTGAGAAGAACGTCATCGCCACATATCTTCACGGTCCCTGCCTTTCAAAAAACCCTGAGATCTCCGACTACATGATAGAATACTGCGTAAACAGGGGAGAGTCAGAGCACATCGCTCTTGAGCCCCTTGACGATACGCTGGAAAAAGAATGCCGCCAGGTAATGCTGGACAGACTGCTTAAGAAGTAAGCTGCGCAACAGACAGTTGCTTGATTTTCCGACGGGCTGTGTTATAATGAACTTGAGGTGATAAACTATGGAAACCAAAAACATTATACTTGAACTCAGAAACAAACACGGTCTTTCACAGGACGAGCTGGCAGAAAAGGTCTTTGTAACAAGACAGGCGGTATCACGCTGGGAGACAGGGGACACTGTCCCCAACACAGAAACACTGAAACTGCTGTCAAAGCTTTTTGATGTTTCCATCAACACTCTGCTCGGTTCACCGAGAAAGCTTGTTTGCCAGTGCTGCGGAATGCCTCTTGAGGACGTCTCCATCAGCAAAGAGACTGACGGAAGCTTCAACGAGGACTATTGCAGATGGTGCTATGCGGACGGAAAGTTCATGTACCACAACATGGAGGACCTCATAGATGTCTGCGTGAAGCACATGGCTGAGCAAGGCTTTTCCGAGGAGCAGGCTCGTTCATACATGAAGGAGATGCTCCCCAAGCTTGACTACTGGAAGCAGGGAAAAGACCTTGAGGACGACGGTGTTGAGGAGTTCAGGCAGAAGCTTATAGAGGAATTTAATGCTCTCAATATCGAGGGTATGCCGAAGGTGGAAAAGCTCAACGCTCTTGTAGGAGCTTATGTTAACATAGAGTATCCGCTGCCAAACGGCAAGACTGTGAAGCTTCTTGACGATAATGCCACTTACCTTGGCAACCAGCTTGAAAGTGAGCTTGGCGACGGACGTTTCTTCGGTATCATAGCAAATGCAGACATTCTTCTTGTGGTTTCATACGGCAGGGATATATCCGATCCCGAGATCATTCTTTACAAAAAAAGATGACCAACAAAGCGGACAGCACAGCTGTCCGCTTTGTCATTTTTCGGGGCTTTTTTCCATAAAATGTAAAAGTACATTATGGAGGAAGCTTTGATGATAAAAAGCAAAATACTAAGGGACACGGTTATACTAACGGTGATGCAGCTGATCCTGGACTCAGCCGCTTTGCTGCTGAATGTGTTCATCACGAAAAACCTGGGCACCTCAGCAATTGGAATACTCTCACTTATGGGAGCCTTCCTCGGTCTGGCAGGCATTCTTTCCAATGGCAATGCCTTCCTGTGCACCAGCCGCCTCATATCCGAGGAGCTGGGAAAGCCCTGCGGTGATCCAAACGGGATACTAAGACATGGTATAAAGCTGTGCCTGCTGCTGAGTGCAGGGGGTTCTGCAGCGGTATTCCTGCTTGCAGAGCCAATAAGTCTTAGATTTTTCAGCGGTGCGCATATGTCAGGTGCACTTAGGAAAATGCCGATAGCTCTTGTTACGGGAGCAGTATCCGCCTGTTTAAAGGGCTATTTCAATGCGAACCGCAGAGCGGCTATGTGCGCAGCAGGTGATATTGCTGAATTTGTAGCAAGGTGCGGGTATATCATAGTGATGACACTTCTTCACACAGATATTACCGAGGAGGCGGTATGCGGTATAATGATAGGCGGAGTCATAACAGGGAATGCTGTTTCACTGCTGCTTCTGGGAGCTGCTTACATAAAGACATACCACAGATCAGAGGGAAGATGCTCCATTACGTTCAGACATTATGCTTCACTTTGCTTTCCCATAATGGGCGGAAGCATACTTACAGCCGTCCTCAGCAGCACAAATGACGCGCTTATCCCTGTTTGCCTGCGGCAGTACGGCGACTCCGCAGGAAAAGCACTGGGACAGTTCGGCGTTTTTGAGGGCATAGTAATACCGACACTTTTCTTCCCGTCTGTAGTGTTATGTTCGCTCTCGGGGATAATAGTCAGCGAAGCCGCCCGTGCCAAGGCAGCTGGAAACAGCATGAGGATAAGGCATATAACAGAGAGAATAAAGGCTTGTACGCTTATGTACTCGGTATTTGCTTCGGCAGTTCTCATGCGTTTCGGCAGCAGGATAGGAGAGCTTCTGGGCGGCGGAGAGCTTGCGGGAAAAATGATAACAATGATAGCCCCCCGTTGTACCATTCATCTACATGGAAATAGTTCTGGAGTCAATGATAAAGGGAATGGGACTGCAAAGCTTTTCCTCACTGAATTATCTGGCAGAATACATCATAAGGATAACCGCAGTGCTGATACTTGTGCCGCGAATAGGCTTCTACGGAATAGTAATTTCCTATTATGCCAGTAATGTCTTCGGGAACTGCTCCCGTTTTGTAAGAATAATAAGGGAAACAGGGGCGAAAGCAGCGCTGCTCAGGTCATTGCTCATGCCAGCTGCTCTTGCATTTTCCACTATGTCGCTGTCTGAGCTCATTCTAAGTTTCACGGGGCTTACTGAGGAAAAACTGCCATATATAGCTGTATTTACGATCCTATGGGGAGCTGCATACTTTCTGATCTTCTCCGCTTTGGGAAAAGTAAAGCTATTTAGTAAATCAGAAGCAGTTTTATTTGGTGATAATGCACAACAAACCATGAGCCGTGTACTATGAAATGTAGAAAATTTTATGTTAGTATTGCAATTTTTTATTAATGAATTATAATATTTGTATGCCGTGCATAAAAAACGGATAAACCATTTAAGAGGAGAAACTTTACCATGAAAGAATATGATGTAAACAAAGTCAAGAACATAGCATTTGCAGGCCATAACGGCTCGGGAAAAACTTCTCTTGCAGAGGCGATCCTTTACAAGGCAGGAGCTTCCGACCGACTCGGCAAGACTGCTGACGGCACAACAGTTTGCGATTACGATCCCGAGGAGATCAAGAGACAGATATCTATCGGTACATCTCTTGCTTCCTTTGAATATAACGGATTAAAGGTAAATCTGCTCGATACACCCGGTCTGTTCGACTTCGCAGCCGAAATGATCGAGGGAATCAGAGTTTCCGATACTGTAATGATCACTGTTTCCGCTAAGTCAGGCGTCAAGGTAGGCGCAAGAAAGGCATATGACGAGGCAGTAAAGCAGGGCAAGTCCAAGATGTTCGTGGTTACAAAGATCGACGACAAGGACGCTAATTTCTTCAACGTTCTCACAGAGCTCAAGACCGTTTTCGGTCCTACCGTATGCCCTGTTGTAGTTCCCGTTGTCAGCAACGGAAAGATCGTTGAGTACGTTAACCTTATCGAGATGAAGTGCTATAAGTACGATGACAAGGGCAACGCTATCGAGACTGATATGCCCACAGCTGAGATCTCCGAGAAGTTCGAGTACCGTGTTGAAGGTCTGGTAGCTGCTGTTTCAGAGGCTGTTGCAGAGACCTCCGAGGAGCTCATGGAGAAGTTCTTCGAGGGCGAGGCATTTACTCAGAAGGAACTCATCGACGGTATCCACGACGGTATGAACCGCGGTATCATCACTCCTGTTGTATGCACATCTGCTGCTGATCTGGCAGGTATAGATATGCTCCTCAAGGAGATAGAGCTGCTGCTTCCGTCACCTAACGAGGTATACTCCGCTGAGGCTTACACTCCCACAAAGGACGTTATCGAGGTAGCCTGCAATACAGATGATCCTCTTTCAGCATTTGTATTCAAGACAGTTGCCGATCCATTCGTAGGTAAGATGTTATTTATAAGGGTTATGTCAGGCAAGCTCACATCAAACTGTGATGTAGTCAACTCTACAACAGGGACCACCGAGAAGATAGGCAAGCTCTATAATCTCTGCGGCAAGAAGCAAAGCGAGGTCTCCGCAGCTTATGCAGGCGACATCGTGGTAGCTTCCAAGATCTCTGCAAATACAGGCGATACTCTGTCAGACTCAGCAAGAGTTGTTGAGTTCGCAGGCATGGAGTTCCCCAGACCCTGCTATTCAATGGCTGTAAAGGCAAAGGCTCAGGGTGATGAGGCTAAGATCTCAGCAAGTATCCAGAGACTTATCGAGGAGGATCCCACTCTCACATATGTTCAGGACGAGACAACCAAGGAGCAGATACTCAGCGGTCTCGGTGAGCAGCATATTGAAGTTGCAGCTGCCAAGCTCAAGACCAAGTTCGGAGTTGAGGTCAACTTGACAGTTCCCAAGATAGCTTATAAGGAGACTATCCGCAAGAAGGTAAAGGTTCAGGGAAGACACAAGAAGCAGTCGGGCGGTCACGGACAGTTCGGTGATGTCTGGATCGAGTTTGAGCCCTGCGTAAGCGATACACTTGTATTCGAGGAGAAAATATTCGGCGGAGCTGTTCCCAAGAACTTCTTCCCCGCAGTTCAGAAGGGACTTGAGGAGTCTGTCAAGAAGGGCGTTCTTGCAGGCTGCCCCGTAGTCGGACTGAAGGCTATACTGGTAGACGGTTCATATCATCCTGTTGACTCCTCCGAAATGGCATTCAAGACTGCCGCTTCTATCGCATACAAGGAGGGACTTCGTCAGGCAGACCCCGTAATGCTTGAGCCTATCGGCGAGCTGAAGGTAACAGCTCCCGACGAGAACACAGGCGACATAATGGGCGAGCTCAACAAGCGCAGAGGCAGAGTTCTCGGCATGGAGCCTGTCGGCAGCGGCAATACCGTTATTCAGGCTGAGGTGCCTATGCGTGAGATGCACGACTTCGCAATGTACCTCCGTCAGACCACAAGAGGTATGGGAAGCTTCACATTCGATTTCGTAAGATATGAGCAGCTCCCTGCAAACCTCCTCACAGAGGTAATTTCCGCTGTAGGAAATGTTGAATAAGTAAGTCTGAGGCTGCCGCAGCTGCGGCAGCCTTTTTGTGTCCGTCTTAGTGTAAAATAAAAGTAGGCAAAGAAAAAGAGCAGCTGAAAAAACAGTTGCTCTTAGGGTCACAAAATGCTAAAATGAAGTTGGCACACAACAAAGAAAGCGAGTGACCTTAAAATGAGTATAGCATATAAAATCGAA
>JAKPUQ010000072.1 GCA_029572815.1 Bacillota bacterium
TTTGATGGAACTGATGATCGAGAGTATGATGATGGCCGAGCGCCGTGAGTTTCTGAGCGAAAGTGAAGGGAACAAGGGTAACGGCTTTCGCCGTGGCCGCAGTTACGGCCAGGGTAGAGTACTCGAGTTCAGGGTACCTCGCGACCGGTACGGCAACTTTCATCCTACCATCCTGGCACTTCTTCGCGATCAGGAAGAAGAGTGTGAGCTGCTGGCAAGCAGCCTGTACTGTAAGGGACTTACACAGTCTCAGGTAGGAGAAGTATTTGGAGAAGTATATGGCAAGCAGTACAGCAAGGCGAGCATCAGTCGTATGATTGAGTATCTGAGAGGAGATGTTCAGCAATGGCTCTCGCGGAGCCTGGAGGCCTATTATCCGATTGTTTTTGTTGATGCCATTCATGTTAAGGTACACCGCAAGCGTAGTGTTGAGAGTGAGGCTTTCTACGTTGTCATGGGCGTAAAGGAATACAAGAGCAGAGAGGTTCTTGGCATATTCAACCGTCCCAGTGAAAGTGCCACCGGCTGGAGGGAGATGTTTATAGCATTGGAGCAAAGAGGTATCAAGGGTATTGGTCTGCTTGTCGCTGATGGCATAAGGTATCTTGAAGATTCTTTGACCGAAGTCTTTCCTGGAACCCCTCTCCAGAAGTGTGTGACGCACCTCAAACGTAATATGCTCGTCAGGGTCCGTCATGGAGATAAAGGAGAACTGGCAGAGGACCTCAGAGAGGTGTTCCGCACGGGAGACGCTCACTACACCCCTGAGCAGGGATGGGAAGCCTGGCAGGCGCTCTGCAGCAAATGGGGAGAAGATTACCGAGGCATCAAGAGACTGGGTAATGATCCCTTTTACAGGTATTACTTCACGTATTTGAACTATCATCCGAGGGTTCAGAGTATGATCTATACGACTAACTGGATCGAGCGGCTTCAGAGAGACTTCAGAAGGGTTTTGCGTATGCGTGGAGCTATGCCTACAGAGGAGTCTGTAATCGTTCTCATGGCAAAAACAGCTATGGATAAAAAGGCCTATTTCAGA
>JAKPUQ010000083.1 GCA_029572815.1 Bacillota bacterium
AGCCGCCTGCGGCGGTGGCTGGTTTTGCCTCTGGTTCGGAATCTAAGAACAGCATATCTATCATGAGCAATTGCATCAGGCAGGGTTCATTTTATCTGTCCATGGTTGCAAAATTTTGTCCACGGTTTGGGGTACACTTTAAGCACTGGTGGGTGCATCGTTAAAAGGTTATTCGTTACATTGTATCATTTTTAGAACGGCAACAGATCCTTGTATGGGCAGCGGTCATATCCTCGTTTATGCGTTTGATGTGCTGATGCAGATCTATCTCTCCTGCGGATACACGGAGCGTGATGCGGCACAGAACATCGTCCGCAACAACCTGTGGGGACTTGACCTCGATAAAAGAGCGTATCAGCTTGCGTATTTTGCTGTGATGATGAAAGCAAGGCAGTATGACCGCCGTTTCCTGACAAGAGGTATCAAGCCCAATCTGTCGCATTTTCAGGATCTCCCCATTGTCAATTACTCGCTTCTTGACGAGCCGATCAAGTCTTTTGTGGAGCAGTTTGAGAATGCCGACACCTACGGTTCTCTTATCACGGTGCAGGCTGACGATGAGATTGACAAGGCACTTGACGAATTTCAGGGTACGCTTGACCTCACCTTTGGTCACATGGAACACCTGATGCGACTTTACAAGATACTCTCTCAGCGGTATGATGTGGTTTGCACCAATCCGCCGTATATGGGAATTAGTAACGCAAATGCGGCGTTGAAAAACTATGTTGAAAAGGTTTTTCCTGATAGTAGAGCGGATCTGTTCTCGGTATTCATTGAAAAATGTTCGCAATTTGCAAAGAATGAGGGCTATTTTTCGATGATTACTCAGCACGCTTGGATGTTTATTTCAACTTATGAAAGACTAAGAGAAAAGCTGCAATTCAAAACAACTATTAACATGGCTCATCTTGGTGCAAGAGCATTTGATGAAATTTCTGGCGAAAAAGTTCAAACAACCGCATTTGTTTTTTTGAATACAAACATTGTTGATTACTTAGGCGTGTATAACAGATTAGTTGACATTAAAGGAGAAAATCAAAAACGAGATTTGTTTCTTGAACATAAAGAGGTTTATTATGCAAGACAATCTGATTTTGGCAAAATAGAAGGTTGCCCTGTTTCTTACTGGTTGCCCAATTCCGTTTTCAATACTTTTATTGGTTCAAGAAAGATAACTGAAATATCAGACGCAAGATGCGGAATGAATACCAGAAACAACGATGATTTTCTTAGATTATGGCATGAAATATCATACCCAACCATGAATGTTACTTGTGGTACAACGAAAGAGTTTATGGATTCTAAAGCTCTTTATACTGTATATAATAAGGGAGGTTCTTCAAGAAAATGGTATGCTTATTATGATAATGTAATTAAGTTTAACGAACAACATTACAACATTCTTCTAAATCAGGGAAATCATCTGCCATCAAGAGACTTTTATTTTCGTGATTGTATTACATGGACAGATATGTCTACTAAAGGCGTTGCATTCAGGTATCAACCTAAAGGTTCTGTATTTGATGGAAGTGCAGCAACTTCTTTCACAAGTAGCGAGGATGATCTTTATTTCCTTTTAGGATTGCTTAACTCCAAATATGTAAATATTCTTTCAACCGCTCTTAATCCAACTTTACATTTCAAACTTAATGATTATGATAGAGTTCCTGTCATAATGCCAGAAAGTGATGATGTTAGAGAACAAGTTATTGAATTGGTTAAGGAAAATGTTTCATTAACAAAAGTCGATTGGGACAGCTTTGAAACAAGCTGGGACTTCAAAAAGCACCCGTTTATCCGTCCTGTTACTACAATAAAAGAAGCCTACGAACAGTGGGAGCAGGAGTGCAATGACCGCAGAGCAAAGCTCAAAGCCAATGAGGAGGAGCTGAACCGTATCTTTATCGAGATCTACGGCTTGCAGGACGAGCTGACACCCGAAGTCGAAGATAAGGATATTACCGTTCGTGCCGCCGACTTGCAGAGAGATATGCGGAGCTTCGTTTCCTATGCTGTGGGCTGTATGTTCGGCAGATACTCCCTCGATACTGAGGGCTTGGCGTATGCAGGCGGCGAATGGGACGAGAGCAAGTATAAGAGCTTCATTCCCGACAAGGACAACTGCCTGCCAATCACAGAGGAACACTTCTTTGAGGACGATATTGTAACGCAGTTTGCAAACTTTGTTCAGGCTGTATTCGGTGAGGACACCCTTGAAGATAATCTCCGCTATGTTGCTGAAAACCTCGGTATCAAGGGAAACGGCACGGCAAGAGAGAAGATCAGACAGTATTTCCTCAAGGAGTTCTATAAAGACCACTGCAAGGTCTATCAGAAGCGCCCGATCTACTGGCTGTTCGACACCGGAAAGAAGAACGGCTTTAAGGCTCTGTGCTACATTCACCGTTGGACGGTCAACACCGTGGGCGATGTGCGTATCGACTATATGCACAAGCTCCAAAGACTGTACCGCAATGAAATCAACCGCCTGAAAGAGAACATCGACGCTGGCGAGGAGATCGCAAAGAGCCAGAAACGCCTTGAAAAGATCACGAATCAATTGCAGGAAACAGAAGAATATGATGCTAAGATCGGTATCGTAGTCGCTGCCCGTACCGAGATCGACCTCGATGACGGTGTGAAGGTCAACTATGACAAGGTACAGCACGGCTCTGACGGCAAGAAGTATCAGATCTTAGCAACGATATAAGGAATAACTATGGCTGAACTCAACTTAAATCAGATCGCTGCCAAACTCAATGAAGCATTTACAGGCGATGCAAGGCAGTTGATCTTTTGGTATGACGAAAACGGCGAGTTTGCTGAGGATATTGACACCCTTGTTCTCGATAATGCAAAGGTGTATAAGCTTGATCCGAATAATCAGATCTATACGAAGTATTTTCTGACCTATGAGGATACGACTACCAATTATCTGATCTATGCGCCGTTTCCGAAGCCTGATGTATATGATAATCACTTGGAGGATATGCTCCTCTATTCAAGGCAGTTCTTCGCTGACCGTGCTTCGATCATCTGTGCGGAGCTTGGTATCAGCGGGGAATTGAAGCCTGTCATTCAGAAGTACGGCAAGTATTTTGCCGCAAAGGACAGAATGAAGCGGTTTTATGACCTTGAGATTGAGGAGTGGAGCGATGATGCGATCAAGGTCGGTATCATGTCGGCTATCTGCGGTACAAAGACTTCTTCCTTTGAGGAGGTCGTCAAAGTCTTGCTGAATAGTAAGCTCGATGATGAAAACCCGTATATGGCAGAGTTTGAGAAGTACGTACTGACTGCGGACTTTTGGACTAAGGCAGAGACTTACTTCGGCTTCACACACCAGTCTCCTGACCTCAAAAACTTCACGGCTTCGCTGTTCTTGACCTATGCAGCTAAGGAGATCTCGGCAGAAATGCCGAAAAATCTGAGAAACGGTCTGACCTATAAGACAGGCTCGGTGGTTGCGTTCCTCGACAATCTGATGAACAACACCGAATATGCGGAGCGTTTCGACTGGCTCTCAGAGTTCGTCTATGGCGGACTCGGCGGAGATCAGTTCCTCGGCACATTCCCCGTAGAATCTATCATCGACTGCGATGCTTTCAAGGCTGTTGATGAGTTTATCATCAAGTGGCTGATAGAGCGCCTTGAAGCTGAGGACACAAGTGCAAAGCTCTCCGGCAGCACCATTCTTCAGCTCTGCTCTGACAGAAAGAGGACGCACTTCGGCAAGGGCTATGCCGAGCAGTATTCAGTTATCGAATACGCATACAAGATCATCTATGCAGGCAAGTATGAGCCTGTGAGCGTTCTCAAAGATATTGTCAAGAATTATCGTGAGAGATACTATGAGAATGACAGGAATTACCGTCTGTTCTACTTCAATTACGATAAGCTGACTGAGACTTCGGCTTTTGAGAAGCTCCGTGAACTGATAGAGAACATCTACACGAATGACTATCTGCAAAACATCTGCACAAACTGGACTAAGGCTTTTGTAGAAGAAGCAGGAAGTACAGGACTGCCGCTTCAAATCAATTTCTGGCGTGACAGAGTTGAGCCTATCAAGGAGCGCGTAGTGGTGTTCATCTCCGATGCTATGCGTTATGAGGTCGGTGTGTCTCTCTATGAGAAGCTCAATGCTGACGAGAAATGCAAGGCTTCGCTGTATGCGATGCAGACTGTTCTGCCGTCAATAACGATGTGCGGAATGGCAGCACTTCTTCCTCACAATACTTATGAGCTGACACCGGATTACAGACTGTTGGTGGACGGAAAGCCTTGTGCTTCGACTACCGATAGGGCGAAGATCGTGACAGCATACAATCCTAAGAGTCTTTGTATTCAGTATGATGAATTGAAGGTCAAAAAGGTCGATGAGCTGAAAGCTCTTGTTTCGGGACTTGAAGTGATCTATGTTTACCATAATCAGATAGATGCCCGTGGAGATAAAGCTCCTACGGAAGATGAGGTGTTTATTGCTTGTCAAGAAGCTGTTGACGAGATCGCATTCATGATCCGACGCTTGACAGGAACGAATGTTACTCGTTTCTTAGTGACCTCCGATCACGGTTTTGTCTATAAGCGTGATGAGCTGCAAGTCGGCAATAAGATCGGTGATGTATCCTCTAAATCGCAGTTCATGGGCAAGAGATACGCTGTGACAGACACAGTTATCGAAATGGACGGCATAAGCGGTGTTTCCCTCGGTGATGTTTACAGAAACGGTGACACAAGAAGCGTATCATTCCCCATAAGTGCAGATATTTTCAAGGCTCAGGGCGGCGGTCTGAACTTTGTTCACGGCGGTTGCTCTCCCCAGGAAATGATTATTCCGCTGATCGATGTAAAAACAGAGAAATCTAAGGTCGAAACGACATTTGCAGAGATCTCAATGACTACGAACATCAGCAAGATCACAAACCTCAGCGTAAATCTCGAATTTTTCCAAAGGCAGCCTGTTTCTGATGTGGTCAAGCCTGCGACTTATCACATTTACTTTGAAGCTGAGGACGGCGAAAGAGTATCGAATGAGAATCAGTATCATGCTGACAGTGCAGAGAGCAATCCTCTGAACACGAAGGCAAAGCTGAGATTTTCATTCAAGAACAGGATTTACAGCAATAAGGATAAATACTACCTTATCATTATGGACGAGGAGCATAACATTCAGCTTGCTAAAATTCCGTTCACGATAGACATAGCTATGGCTAATGACTTCGGTTTTTAATGGAGATAGATAAATGGAAGATAATATGTTTACGGAACGCAGTACAAGAGAGGAACTATACCGCAAGCTCAGAGAGAACTTTGACGGCAAGATCGTCCGCAAGGACTTGACAAAGCGTATCAAAGAGGGTGCGAATGTTCCTGTCTATGTCCTTGAATTTCTTTTAGGGCAGTATTGCAGCAGCGATGATGAAGATGTTGTGCAGGACGGTGTAGAACAGGTCAAGAGGATTCTGTCCGAAAACTATGTCCGTCCTGACGAGTCCGAGAAGGTGCTTTCTAAGCTGAGACAGAGAGGTTCGATGAGCATCATTGACAGAGTAACGGTCACTTTGAATCTCAAAACGGACAGCTATGAAGCTCTGTTTTCAAACCTCGGTCTGGGTGGTGTGCCAATTTCTGAGGATTATCCGCAAAAGTATGACAGACTGCTCTGTGGCGGTATTTGGTGTATTATTCAGCTCGAATATAACAGTACAGATGCTCTTGCTGAAGCAATCACTGGTCAAGGCAAGGGAAAGAAAAGTTCTCCGCTGATTGAAATCAACAAGCTCACTCCTATTCAAATGCCTTATGTGGACATGGACGAGCTGAAAATAGGCAGAAAAGCCTTTACCAAAGAGGAATGGATAGATGTGCTTCTCCGTTCCATCGGAATGGAGCCGGATACCCTGACTGAAAGAGAAAAATGGCTTTTACTCGCCAGAATGATACCGCTTGTGGAGAATAACTTTAATATGTGTGAGCTGGGGCCGCGCTCTACGGGTAAGTCCCACATCTACAAAGAGATCTCTCCGAACAGTATTCTTGTGTCCGGTGGTCAAACAACTGTCGCAAATCTGTTCTATAACATGGGCAGACGCACAGTCGGTCTTGTTGGTCTTTGGGACTGCGTTGCCTTTGACGAAGTGGCAGGCATCCGCTTCAAGGACAAAGACGGTGTGCAGATCATGAAGGACTACATGGCTTCAGGCTCCTTCGCCCGTGGCAAAGAAGAGAAAGCCGCCTCAGCCTCCATGGTGTTTGTCGGTAACATCAACCAGAGTGTGGATGTGCTTCTGAAGACCAGCAGCCTTTTCGATCCGTTCCCACCGGAGATGGGCACAGATACTGCATTCCTGGATCGTATTCATTGCTATCTGCCAGGCTGGGAGGTGCCGAAGTTCCGTCCGGAGCATTTTACCGATGATTACGGCTTCATTACCGACTATCTGGCTGAGTTTATCCGGGAACTGCGGAAGGAGCAGTATGGCGATGCCCTGGATCATTATTTCCGCTTGGGCAAGAATCTGAACCAGCGCGATACCATTGCTGTGCGCCGCACAGTGGACGGGCTGCTGAAGCTGCTTTATCCGAACGGCGAATTCTCCAAGGAAGACCTGGAAGAAATCCTGCAGATAGCCCTGGAGATGCGTCGCCGCGTCAAAGAGCAGCTGAAGAAGCTGGGTGGCATGGAATTTTATGATGTGAACTTCAGCTACATCGATAACGACAG
>JAKPUQ010000102.1 GCA_029572815.1 Bacillota bacterium
CACATTCTATCTCAGAGATTCCGAAAGGCTTGTCGGTGGCTGGGCGAAGGTATACCGCAAGGACTGGACACATCCAACATATTGCAGCGTAGCGTTTGACGAGGTCGCACAGAAGACAAGAGATGGATATCTTAATACTCAGTGGGCAGCCAAAGGTGGCACAATGGTCGAGAAGGTCGCAAAGGTAAGAGCACTGCGTGAGACATTTGTTGAAGATCTCGGCGGTATGTACGAAGCTGACGAGATGCCACTTCCAGTGAATAACGAGCAGCCATATCCAGAGCCTGAGATCATACCACAGCCTGAACCTGAGATTATTTCTCAGCCAGAGCCTGAGAATGAACCGATAGACGTTTCATTTGATGAATTATAATATCATAGCCACAGGATCCGACGGAAACGCTGTAGTTATTAACGGATATATGCTGATTGACTGCGGTGTTTCCTTCAAGGCCCTGGCAGCCGTAAAGAAGCAGCTGAAAATAGTCTTATTGACGCATATACACTCAGACCACTTCAATAAGGCAACAATACGCAGGCTTGCAGCAGAACGGCCGACACTTCGGTTTGCTTGCTGCGACTGGCTCCTGCCGGTGCTGATTGACTGCGGTGTACAGAAGAAAAACATTGACCTGCTGAAAGTCGGAAAGATATACAACTACGGAGCTTTCAAGCTGTCTCCGGTAAAGCTGTATCACGACGTTGACAACTGCGGCTGGCGAATCTTCGTCGGATCCGAGAAGGCTATATACATCACCGACACTTCGACGGCGCAGGGCATAACAGCCAAGGACTACGATCTGTACCTGATAGAAGCAAACTACAGCGAGCCTGAGATTCAGGAGCGCATCAAGGCAAAAGAGGTCCTTGGACAGTACGTATACGAATACAGAGTGCTCAGGACACACCTGAGCAAAGAAGAATGTGATCAATGGCTGATGGATAATATCGGCGAGAACAGCGAGTATGTATATATTCATCAGCACAAGGAGGAGAATATAAATGTATAGCAAATTACAGGACGGAAATTTCATGATTTCGGGCTTCGTGGCACAGGATTCAGAAATGAAGACATCACAGAACGGTAAGACATATACCAGGTGGAGTGTGAAGGTCGGCACCAAGCCGGCACAGAACCAGAACGAGCGTGGAGAAGCAATCTGGACTAACTGCATTGCTTGGCATGATCAGGCAAGAGCTGCAGGAGCTATCAAGAAGGGCGATTCTGTTTTCTGCATCGGCAAGCTCGAGACCAACGACTACGAAGGCAAGACATATAAGACACTGAACTGCGAATACATCAGCATCATGGGTAAGGGCGCAGCTCCTGCTCCGGCTCAGGAACCAGCGACAGCGAATACAGATAGCATGGCTTACAGCAATCTCAGCGACTTCGAGGAGATCCTGAGCGACGGAGACGCACCTTTCTGATCTTTCAGAAAAAATAACTGAAAGAAGGTGATAGTATTTATAATTTATCAAACGAGCAGGCTCAGTCATGCTACAGTAAGGACAGCGATAGAGCGAGAGCAGAAGCAGTCATCGATGTTTTAAAAGACATCGCATACAGCAGCGGCACACAGGAAACGCTGACAGAAAATCTGACAGCGCTCCGGAACGCTGCGAAGCAATCGGGGCAGCTGGAACTATTTACAAAATGCCTTGATATTGCTAAGGACGGCGGCATAGATCCCGAAAACATGAACGGCCTTGAATGGCGGTATCATTACAACTTGACGGACTTCACCGACACCGAGGAGCCGTACAAGGAAGTGTTCAACCAGCCTACAGCGTTCCTGCGGCAGCGAGCTCTTGAACGCTTAAGCATAGAAGCAGCACGATGTGGATGCAGAGCATTCAAGAAGATGTACAAGTCGTATGAGAACGGCTTGAGGAGAGTCAACGAGTCATCGATGACGCTGCTGAATCCTTCGGACTTCCCAGGACAGCCGATCGAGCTGGAATGTGGTGAGTGGCACTGCGACAGCTCAGGAGTTTCAAAGGTAACAAGAGAGCGTGATGAATTCGCCTGCTTGCATCCGATCATGCCGGTTGAGAGGCTTGTCAACATCGACACCGGCGAGGAGAAGCTCAAGATAGCATTCTCGAAGGGCAGACACTGGCGTGAGTTCATAGCTTCCAAGCTTGAACTGTTCGATGCGTCGAAGGTAATCAAATATGCAGCGCTCGGCGTTTCCGTAACGTCGAAGTCGGCGAAGCTGCTGTCCGAATACCTATGTGACATTGAGACGCTCAATCCTGATCTCATACAGGAGACGGAGTCGGTCGGAAGGCTCGGCTTCATCGGTGACGGTAGTCAGTTCTCACCGTATGTAGATAATCTTATCTTCGA
>JAKPUQ010000076.1 GCA_029572815.1 Bacillota bacterium
AAATAATACACTCAAACACGGATAGACCGTCCTCATCAGACGGCTATCCGTTTCTTATTATTCCGCATACCCACAATCCAGCACCCTGAGCGTTGTATGCTCACTGTTCTGCGGATCAACAATATCATAGCTGATCGAGCTGCACCTGAGCTGAATGCAAAGCTCGGTGGCTCGTTTCAGGAAGTCCGGCGGTATCTCGATAAGAGAGCCGTCGTTTTTTATGAGCTTTACGCCGTTTCTCCGCAAGTCCTCGATAAAGTCCTCACTCGTCATTGTCCTGTTCCTCGGTGGTTTCCGCACCCTCACTCGTTTCAAGGGTGATCGTGTGGGTGTAGATCATGTGGTCATTCAGGCAGTCCAGGGAGCAGTAGCTCTGATTGGTGTCCTGATGCTTGTAATAGCTCTTGCCCGCCGGAATTTCCTTGTAACAGTTCGCACAAAACATCATTCATCGTCCTTCCATAGATAAATCATTGTATCGTACACGGCTCTCTGCGCCTGCATACGGAGCAGATTGCCGATAGCCCCCGACTGGTCGATCCGCCCTGACATGATCGCAGCCTGATAATCACGGCTCGATTGCATCAGCAGCTCGGTCTGACGATTTACTGCGTCCGTGACCTTTGTGTCAAGCTCGTCCAGGTGCTTGTATATTTCGCCCTTGTCCACGATCTCCTGCAAGAGATCGGGCCGCTTTTCCTCGATGTGATGCAGATAGTAGCGAATGTGGTCGGTGTGGAACACATAGCGCTCCGTTTCGCCCGTCTTGGGGTTGCGGTGGCGAACCGTCTGCGTGTCGGTATCGACTTCCCACACGGGAGCGCCGTCCACTGTCTGTTTGCTCTTGAATAACATCGCAGTCACTTCCTTTTCTTCGCCATATAGTAGCCGATACCGCCGACTCCTGCGAGAGCTGCCACTCCTGCGATGATCGCAAGCGGATTTGCTCCAGAACGCTCGGAATCGCCCTCAGAAACGCTTGACGGACTATCGGGGGTATCGTTACCCTCTGCGGCAGAACCGCCCTCAGAGGTCGTTTCCGTTCCTCCTGCGACCTCTCCGATCACTCTCGGACTGTTCTCGCCGTTATCGTTGATCTGATGACCGCCTGTGCTTTCTTCGGGTTCGTCTTTCAGCGTACTGAACGGAGGAAAGGTGTCCACTGTATCACCGTTGCGGTCGATCATCTGCCAAGTTCCGTTAAGCAGCGTGAAGCTGTAAAAGTTGTTCTCAGTCTCGATCGTCCAGTTGCCGCTGTTATCGTCCTCAAAGTCCCAGCCGTCGATCAGGTCACGGTAGTATCTGCGGTAGCCGTGTGTGACCTCTCCCACATCGGTCCAGTTATATCCGCCTGTGCCGTAGTTCTCGTCAAGCCACTTGTCAAGCAAATGGTGCTTGTACGATGCTTCGGGATAGTCAAGACCGTTATCGCCCTTGCCGTTCCAGAGATCTTCCCAAATGGCTGTTTCAAGGCTCTCACGGTCGGGAGCTTCGGCAGCGTAGGCGGTAAAGCCTGAGCTGAGTGCAAGTGCGGTGCAGAATACCGCTGTGATAATCTTCTTCATTGTAATTCCTCCTATGCAAGCTGTCCGATCAGGACAGATGCTTCATATTTACTGATGTTATCGTCAACCCGAATATCGTTTCGGTGATTTCTGCGAATGAGTTTCTTCAGATAACTGAGCTGAGAGAGCGTAGCAGGCAGAGAACCCCAGCGTTTCACAAGCTCTAAGTCCCACAAGTTCTTTGCCCTCTGATAATCGCACACAAGGCGGTTATAAACACTGTCAAGTACTTCCTGCATCGGCGCAGGCTGAACGGTCCAGACGATCGTGTTATCGTGTACCATGTAGGCATAGCTGTTGCCCGTAATGTCCTCGGCTCTGACCTTGATAACTCGCTTGTCTCCGATCGAACAAAGCATTGAGCCGTCCGGCATAATGATGTAGTTGACATTGTGGGTGTCATACTTGCCGTTCTGCTCGAAAAGCTCCACAAGCTGCACATTGATCTTCCAATCAGGCTGACGGTTTGCGACCTCCTCGATCATATCCTCGATCTCGGTGATGCGTTTACCCTGAATGTCCGCCTGTGTCATGCCCTTTGGGAGCTTGCCGATGCCGAACAGGTCGGGTGCGGTGCAGATATTGAGTTTTCCTGTGATGCCGACACAATCAATTAGCTGCAAGTCTGTCTTGTCGGGGTGAAGTCTCAGACCTCTGCCCACCATTTGTGTGTAGAGACTTGCATTTCGTGTCGGTCGGGCAATAATGACCGTTTCAATCAGGGGCATATCTGTTCCCTCGGTGAAGATCATGCAGTTGACAAGGCACGGTATCTCTCGCTTGGTAAAACGCTCGATGATCTCTGCACGGTCGGGAGTATCTGCCGAAACCACAACAGCACCGTCTATCAGCTCTGCGATATGGTGTGCGTGTTGGACGGTAGCGGTGAAGATCAATGTCTGACCGACTGCGTATTCACGGTATGCGGCAGCGACAGCTTGATTCTGCAAGGGGTTGTCCACGGCATTGGAGAGCTGAGTGAGGTTCAAGTCATCGCCCTGTTTGCTCACATCGCTTATATCGTAGCCCACATCGACCTGCATACATTTGATGTCGGAAAGATAGCCGTGCTTGATTCCCCATTTGAGGTTGCGTTCGTAGATGATCTTGCTGTATATCTCGCCCAGCTTCACATTATCGGCTCTGTTCGGTGTTGCCGTGAAGCCGATGTGCAGTCTCGGTTTGAAATGGTCATAGATCGCACGATATGTGTCCGCAACAGCGTGGTGAGCTTCGTCCGTTATGATAATGTCAAACTCATCGGGAGCAAAGCTGTCAAGCCTGCGGACGAGCGACTGAACGCTTGCCGATACCACTTCTTCGCCGTTTGAACGATGTTCTGCCTGTTCAACTCCGTAGGTGCAGTCAAAATATTTGCGTGGCTGCCACACCAATTCCTCACGGTGCGAGAGGATCAGCATACGTCCTCTCCGCTTGATGTGAGAAAAAATAACGGTCTTGCCTAAGCCCGTGGCGACTGCTACAAGGTAGGAGCCGCTGTCCAGACTGTTGATGATATTCACGCATTCCTGCTGATAGTCCCTTAACTCAATATCCATTCGTTCTCCTTTACAGTATTTGAATATTATGCGTAAAGTAATAATACATAGTAAGCTGTTTGATTTTCATTCCACGCTCACAGACTGTCATTGTCATGTCCTTTATTAGACTGTCGCACTCGTCCCTGAGCGTTGGAGTTCTTCTGCCAAAAGAATGTGAAACGATGTTCAGTATCGCATCATCACTGATTCTATCGTTATTGTAATCGCTGTAATTGGCAAGCTGATGTGCGATCTCATCTGTCATACGATAGTCGGCAGCGATAATATACACTCTTTTCTGAGCCTCCTCTGTGAGAAACCCGATTTTAGTTGCACATCGTTTGGTAATAAGATCATGGTCAAGCAGCTTTTTCCATTCAGGTATCAATGCCTTGTCCGTAAAGAGGGTTTCCACAAAATCCATCATAGCCAGAGCTTCATCATTCGTCATTTGGCTGTTCCTCCATATTCTCAAAATATAAAGCAAGAGCTTTTTCAATCGTTTCCGTGATCTCCTTAGCCTTGACACCCTCGCTGAAATACTTAGTATAGGTATCATTGCTGATTTTCACGCTCTTGGGCTTCGGCTTTGCTTCGCCGTCCTCTCTGCTGATGATGCTTTCCACGGTGTAGCGTTCGATATTGCCTTCATCATCGGCAGATGCACGGAGCATTTTCGCCTTTTTCATGTCGATCTTGCAGTCCTCAGCACACTCGGCAACGACTGCTTGAGTATCTACCGAAAGGAAAGAAAGCTCAACTCCTGCACGGATAGCAATATCTCCGCTGTCCACAAGGGCTTTCAGCTCGCCGATCAGCTTGTTGATGCGGATAAGGCGGACAACAGAGCCTTTGCTCACGCCGTACTCCTTGCCGACGCTCTCGTTTGTGTCTAACTTTGAACCCACCGGATTCAAAGTTGCGGTGTCCGGTTTGGCTGACGGGTTTTCAAGGACTGCAAGCTCTCTCAGAATGTCATTTCGCTTGCCCTGAGAGAACATTTCGGAATGACGGAGAGCAACAGCGGCAGCCTGTTCGGAAATGCGGAGGTTCTCGAAGCCACGCTGCATAACATTACTCTCGATCACATACATTTCTGCTTCTTCCTCGGTCAAACCCGTCTTGACAATTGCCGGCACGGTGGGCAGTCCAGCGAGCTTTGAAGCATTCCAGCGGTTGTGACCGATCAGTATCTCATAACCGTCCTCGATAGGCTGTACAATGATCGGAGACAGCACACCATTCTCCTTGATGCTGGCTACCATATCCTCCAATCTCTCGCCCGAATACAGTTCAAACTTGTGGTTGTGGTAAGGGTGAAGCTGATCGCACGGTATCTGCTGAATGGCGGTCTGCGGTGCGGAGAGCATAGCTCCCAGGTCAAACTGTGTATTCATCGTTTCATCTTCCTTTCCATGTCCGCAAGCTGTTTGCGAAGCTCACGGTTGTCAATATCAAGCTCCATGATGCGCTTTTTCAGCTTCTTGATCGAAACATCGGCACGGACGATCATATCCGCAAACCGCAGGAGCGTGTACTTATATCTGCGCTGATTGTAGTGAAATTCGTAGCAGAGCTTTCCTGAGAGCCTGTCACGGCTCTCGGAAAGGCTTGCAAGCACTTCCTTTGAAGTC
>JAKPUQ010000010.1 GCA_029572815.1 Bacillota bacterium
CTTGGCGACATATGCACCGAGCAGCTCATTGAACTTTTTCTTGCCCATCATCTTTTCAAATTCCGTCAGCGTGATGAGCGTCTGCTTGTAAAGGTCGGTGTAGCCGTTCTGCACGGCAGTATCGACCACCGCCTTGGTGTCTGTGAAAATACGCTTGCTGCGTCCCTCGACCACCTTATAACCGGGAATGGGTACGCCGTGGTTGATCGCCTCGGAGGAGACGAATGCGAATACCGCCTCGATCCATGAACTGATACGGTTCAGCGTCGGAAGTATCTCCGCCAGTTCAGATATCGGGATAAGTCCCGGCTGCTTGAATACGGCTATATTTGTATCCGCTTCATAGGGTGCTGTCATATCCGATTCCTCTGCGGTATCATCAAAAGCCCCGGCATCAAGATCAAGGAAATCCTCCCGGCAGAGCGCCAGTGCTTCATCGGCACAAGCCTTGCAGACAGGCTTTGCGCGGCAGAAGCGGCACCAGTCGCCGGGATGCTGTTCACCCTTGCCCTCAAAAGCAAGCAGTGCGGTCGGTTTGATGCTCTCGCCCCATTCCTCAAGCTCCTGACGGGAGCATTCAAACGTGCTGATATTATCAAGACGGGGGCTGAATGATGCTCATATGGACGATCTCGATATCATACAAAAAGCCATAGGCGGCTAAACCTCCGAGTGCATACAGCATCATCTGGCTGTTGTGGTCGGCATCCACGAACACGCCCTTGCCCGTCTTGAAATCACATACATGAAGAAGACCTCTGCCGTTTTCGTCCTTTCCGATGATAAGCATATCCGCAGTACCAAAGCCGGAAGGAGCGATGTGACTGTAATCGACACGCTCCTCCACAAAGGCAAGCGGTTCACAGCCGTTTTCACGCATCTGCTCAATAATCGTGATTACGAATTCCGCATATACATCCGTGATCTGCTCTATTTCCTCAGTATCGAACTCCTCGGACTGCGGACGTTTCACGCGCTCATGCAGGTATTTGCAGACCTTGTACTCACAGATCTCATGGGCAAATGTACCTTCTTCAGCATAGACGGAGCTTTCGTTCGGGAAGTTCTCCTGCAACCGGACGGAAGGCGGACAGTGCAGCCACTGTTTGGAACCGGATGCGCTTAGAAGCGCATGAACGTCAGGCATCCGATCACCCCCGGTCAGAGCTGAGACACATCGGTGAGAAATGCCTCGTACTTGTCCTGCGGAATGTCGCTGACCTTTGCTGCGCCATAGGATTTTAGCAGAGCGAGAACCTTATCTTTATTGGCTCTGTTCTGTTTGATCTTCTGCGTTACAACACGAATAAGGTCGTCTGTTGTCAGCTCGGCGGGCGGCTCCGCCTTCTTTGCCGCCTTCTTCGGCTTAGGCTTTTCCGCAGGTTTCGTCTCTTCGGGCTGTTCCGGCTCGGTATCCCAAGGAAGATCGTCAGCAGAGATGATCTCCTCAAACTCGTCCGGGTTGATCGTTTCCGGGTCCGTCTCAGCCGCAGGCTTCGGCACACCGTTGATCGCCATGTCTGCAAGCTGCTGTGCCATGCCCGGCTCAGTTGCTTTCAGAAGCTGGATCACGCCGCCGAAGATCGTGCCAAGCGCATCAATCAATTTCTTTGCATCCACCGGAATCGGCTCCGGTACTGTTTGCTTCTTTTCAGTCTCCGTCATAAATCAATCCCTCCTCATCATCGTCATATTCATGATTCCTACATCTGGCATCATCACAGCGGTCATTGCTTCTGCTATCAGGAAATCTGACTCCGCAGAAAATACCGTTGTCATCGACCTTCAGACGCATTATTCCGATATCCAGCTCCATCTTCGGAAGCATCGCTGCGGAAAGCAGCATGAACTTGAACATATTCGATACTGTCTGTGCAATACCTGCGGCACGCTTGTCCGAGCAGGCTTCGAGCTTCTTCAGCTTGTCAAGCTCCTTCTCAGCATTCGGACGAGCTGCTCCGTTATAACGGTACTTCGGTTTTCTTCTGTTTTCCATAGGCATTCCTTTCTGTGGTCATAGACCAATGTATAAAGTGGAACGGCTGCAGTAGCTACCGCAGCCGTTTTAGATGGGGGCTTTGAAAGAGCCACTACTATATAGTCTGGGAGAGGGCGTTTGAGAAGTCAAAAAACGAAAATTTCTCAAATAAATTTTTTGATACGCTCATATGCATTGCTCAAACGATAATCAACTGCTTTCTGTGAAATGCCAAGCATCACAGCAATTTCTCTTTGAGTGTATTCATATTTATGATAAAGGATAAATGCTTCCCTCTGCTTTTCTGGTAAATCGTTGAGTATTTCCTCTCGTGTCTCTCTGCGAATTACAGCATCCAGCGGATTCACATTTATAGGCTCCTCGTGCCACATAAACTCATAGCAGCGGTTATCACGGCCTTCAATATTTGGTTCTTCCTCTTCTTCTGGTATCTCTTTCACTTCTTCATGACCAATTCCTGCATTGGTATCCATATGGTGTTCGATACGATGTTCAGCGATCAGTGTTACGACAACCGGCCACGCTGTTGATTCGAGCAGACCTTCGGGAAGAGGAAAAGTCTCGCTGAGAGTATTCTTTTCAGCATCTCTCAGAGGAGTGAAATAGTATGTGAAGTTCACGCAATAAGGAAGCCAGAGAACCGAGTGTCGTGAACCATTATTATAATAAGCGAATCCGTTGTCGTATACGATGCAATCCAGCATTTTTGCAACGGGAACGGCGGTAATGCGCAGATTCTTAGGCGTAGGTGTTTTGTTGGGCTTCTTCTGTCCGGCCTCAAGGCAGAGCATCTCTAAAAGCTCGCCGAGTGTGGTCTGTGCCGTAATCTCCGGCATTACGGCAGTGTTCTGAGCAATATTCATGTTTTCCATAACAGTTCCTTTCCACAAGGAACGCATCAGGCGGCAGATGCTCAGACAATATGCCAAACTGCACCAAGGGCGCACTCCGGCAGCAGATGTCAAAAGGATACAGTTATTCCATCAGTCACACAGGTCTTATTCCTGTACTGAACGTTTCTGTATTCCTTTATGAGCATCTGTCCGCCAGTGCGCGCCCTGACTAACAAATGTGTTTTTCTTATCTTCTAAAAAGTTTGATGTGCTTTTACTCGCTCACACCGTCAAAGGTGTCAGCATAACAGTTATCGGTCGTATCACCATTTCCTCTGTAATGTCTGAATCCTGCGGCAGTGAAAACCAGAACCGGGATGCCGTACTTCTGTGCTTCCTTGATCTCTGCGGACATTCCGCTGCTGATCCGAGGGCTTATGATCCAAAGCTGCGTACACTGTCTGAGCAGTGCTTTTCCCATGTCTAAGCCGAGGTTTCTTTCCGCAGCCACATCATCGTTCAGAAACTGAGGGAAATAAAGGTGCGGTGCGACCGGGAGAAAACCACGGTACACGGCAAGCGTGCAGGCATCACGAGCGAGCTTGATGTTGGTGTTCAGCTCCTCAGTGCGCTCCGGCTCGTTTGTCAGAATCGGACGGCGGGGCGAGCAGATATAGACGAGTTTATAATTCATAAGTAATGCTCCTTTGGTACAGTGTTGTGGGTATGCTATCAGGCTGCCGCGGCATAAAAATAGCCGGATGCATACAGAGGGATAGTTCATACAGCTATATCCTGTACTTGCGGGCATAGTTCGAGCCTATTGCCACAAGATGTAGTAGCCTGTATGAACATCCGCTTACCGTATGCATCCGGCAGGGTGTTATTTTGAGCCTTGGACTGAAGCTTCGGAAGCTCTCTGTCCTTGACTGTGACTTTATTGTAGCAGATATTGAGGCAGGTTTACAGCCCCATAAGGGGGTGGACGTTTTTCGACATTTTCAGACGTTTTGTTGTGCAAAACGCTGTGCATTCGATGAACTGTGCCAGTCTCACTGTGCTGTATGCACAAATTCGCCGCAACGCGCATCAATTCTGGAACTAAAAATCCACCCCCTAACGGGGTGGAACAACCATAAAATATTTTTGAGAACTCCATTTTCCACCCCGAATGAGGGTGTATCTAACGCTTAATGCCCGTATGTCCACCCCGTATTGGGGTGTAATAAAAAAAGACGGCTGGATTTCTCCAACCGTCATAATGTGATATTCTGTTTTACATTTGCATCGACTGAACAGAGCTATCGCGTTTTCTCGTAATCTTTCCGTTGCGCAATCTGCGCCCCTGTGCAATTTCCTCATCACTGCGACCGAGAAGCGGCGGCAGCTTGAAACGCTCTGCCATCGCATTGCATTCTTCCAAAGAGCGCATATACATGAATGTAACAATGAAATCGAGGTGCTTTAATTGTTCCCTTGAAAAATCCAACGAGCAGTTTGCCTTGTTCATCATATCCTTTGTATAGAAACCGGGCAGCTTCAGAATTCTTCCTACACTTGCGAAGAAGATTCTGCTCGGTTCAAAAATACGGCTATGTTCATAATCTCTCAGGCTATCCGGCTTGATTCCTAAAGCCCACGCCAGATCATCCTGCGACATACTTTTCCTCTCACGGTGGTAGACAAGTGTATCTCCATAGGCTTTGGGGAGATCAGCACATTTTTCGTCTATGTCCGCCTGAGATTCGATGAGTAGTTCAATGGGGATGCTTGCCAGTGCATTCGCAATGGGATCAACAACGACATTATCACTGTGCAGCCCGGTCTTATCAAAGTAGCTTGTTCTGCTTCTGTAATCAATCCGGAAGCTGAGACAGCATTTGTCAACATTATTAAGGGCATACTCATTCAAATGCTTTACACCGACACGAATCTCAATGTACTTCGGACTGTCGAGACAGAAGAAGTTATCAACGAAAACAAATCTGCCCGATTGCAGCGTATTATAGAACCGCTCATCCTCGGCATACAGTCTCGCAGCATCAAACATACTGATAACATAAGAGATGTTACGGGGATGTGAGCCGGTGCTTGTCCGGTGTGCAGGGGCATATCTGCCGTCCACAAAGACCATTGCCCCTCTTGCGGTTTCAAATCCGACTTCTATCATGCGTATCTTCGCCATTTCTTTGCTGACATGGAATGTAAGTGCAAGGTCATTGATAATGTGTTCAGTGATCTCCCGCTCAGACATCACTGAGTTTGCTGAGATATAGTTCGCATACAGCTCCTGCAAATTCTTCCGTACAATACTCCTCGGCATCCGCCTGCGTACAGTACCCATCCTAGCCTGCCATTCTACCCAGTCGATCTCGTCCCGACCGGAAGAACTACTCTGACCACCCGCAGTGGCCAGTTCTGCATAATTCTCCCGTTCCTCTTCATATGCGTCATAGTCTTCTTCTGTCATATTCAAAGCTGTAAACCTGGTTCTCTGATGATTCTGAAGAAGCAGGAAACGAGGGTGTATTTCAATATGAAAGCATTCGTGAGAGATTCCGTTCTGCTCCTTGGATTCTGTGTCACAAACAATGGGATCTATCAAAATAGTCGGTTTCTTGAATCTCAAGGTGATTTTATGATATCTGCTGAGTGTCTGCACGCTGAGATCGTCTTTTTGCGTTGCTGCCTCGTAAAATGTGTCAACTCCCTCCAACATAAGCTGTCCGCTGATTACACATGGTACGGGTCTTTTCTCTCCGTAATACTCGTAGACACGAGAGTTTTTGCCGGGAAGACATAGCTTGCTTGCGATCCTTCCCTTTACGCTGAGCTTTGCATAGCGGATATCTGCTCCCAGTTTTTCCGCATACTCCCACATATCCACAAAGCCCTTCTTTGCGATAGAACCCATCATATCATGCTGAATCAGCCGCCTTTCGGCATCCTCTTCGATCTGTTCCAAGGACATTACACCAACAAGGCAGTCGGTGAGTTTGATGCCGCTGAGATTATCTTTTCGTTTGTATACAGATATTTCCGGTTCGGAACACCAATACCAGCTTCCGTCATCTTCCTGAAAATGCTGTGCATCCTCGCAGGTGCGGATTCTGAACCACTGCTTCTTTTTCACTGTTGTCCTGAAACAGCTGCAGAGATAATCATAGTATTCACTGCGGGTAGAAGATATCGCCGTAACCCGTTCAAGCTCCCTCTCAACGGCACCATAGTCCGGTTCTGAGATCTCAAGGTCGGCAATGACGATCACATCCAGATAAAATCCGGTGTCGCTGTCGTCTGCACAGGCACAGTCGATACGTTTCAGTGCCATACCGGAAAGCACTATGCTTGCGACCTCAGACAAACGTTTCTGCTTCAGTTCCACTGAAACCACTCCGGATTCGATTGCTTTAGACAAGGAGCGGCGATAGTCGTCCCAGCGTGCTGCTACCATTTCAGATACTGTTTCATAAGTACCGGGACCGACATCCTCCAGTTCCCAGTCCTCGACGATATCGACCTCACTGTTTTCCGGGCTGATGACTAGTCCATCTGAATTCTTATACCAAAATGCCATTTATTTCCTCCTGTATTAAGTCAATAGAGTGGAAAATACGTCTTTCTTTTCTCGATTTTCTGCGATATAACTTCCATTTTCGCAGACTCACATAACAAATACGTTCGGTGGCGACTAAGGTTTTCCATAAGAGACTGTTGGCAATCGCTTCTGCCACACACCACAAGGCGGAAGCGGTTGTATCTCTCCGGGGAAAATCTTTACTTGGTATTATAACACATTCTTTGTGCTTTGTAAAGAGCAAAATTAAAATTTTAGGACTTGACAAAGCACTAACTATGTGTTATAATACAGTCAGAAACAATGCAAAATGGGCTGAAAGTTACAAGAGATGTGATTCAGTCTACGAAAAATTGGCAAATCGCATAAAAAGATGCCATTTTATTTGTGCGATTCGCTTTATGATGCTTCATTTATGTGAGAGGAGTAACTTATGGCAGCGCAAAACGATGAAAAAAAGGCACGGCTCGACCGTCCGTATGCCGGCAGACGAAGTATGCAGGAACAGTCCACAAACATTGATGCGGGGAAGGAGATACCAGTTCTTTGCAGGCAGATTCGTTTCTTCCGGGAGCAGAAGAAAATCGAACAAAAGGAGCTTGCTGAAAAGGTCGGTATCAAATCAAATGCAGTCAGCAACTGGGAGAACGGCAGAACACGTCCGGATATCGCCTTGCTGCCGAAGATCTGTGAGGTGCTGGGTGTCAGCCTTGACGAGTTGTTCGATATGAAGAAGCCGGAGCCGGAGACACCCAAGCAGGCAATTACTATGACGAAAAAGACATCATCTGAAGAGGATGTTCTGCTGGAAGGTTTTCAGCAGCTCTCAGCCGGTCACCGCAGTGTCGTATCTTCTATGGTGCGTCAACTCTGCGATGTGGAGGATCAGGAGCTGTATAACAGCATTTCGGAAGAGACGATGTTTACCAAAGGACTCTGCGCAGGTTTTGATGCCGGAACAGAGTATGAGGATCAGGGAGAGCCGATTCATCTGTATAAGAACAAGCTGCATCCGCTTATGGACTGTGTATTTCCTGTAAACGGTGACAGTATGGAGCCTGATTTCCATAGCGGCGACCTTGTTATGGTTCAGAGACTTTCTGAAAGTTCTGAACTGTCCTACGGTGAGATCGGTGCATTCAGCTTCCATAACGAGACCTATATCAAGAAGTTCACAAAAAAAGGTCTGGTATCACTGAACAAGAAATATAAGTTCATGCACTTCGGTGCCGATGATGATGTTTACCTCATCGGCAGAGTGCTGGGCGTGCTTGATCCCGATGCCGTAGTATCCTACGAGGATATGGTCAGATACGAAAGGGTCAAAAAGCGTCTGGAAGCTGAATAAAACAGCATAGAGGGGGCGAAGACTATGAAATCACATACAGAACGTGTTTATGTAAAGGTAACTTCTGAAACGGATGCCACCGGATATATGCAGCCGAAAGCGATCACATGGAGTGACGGAAGAGTATTTCAGATCGAAACAGTCAAGGATTTCCGTCCTGCCGGTACACAGCACAACAGCAGCACAACAGACTGCTATACTGTTGTTATAAAGGGAGATACGAAATACTTATTCTTTGAGCGGGCAAACCGATACCAGAAAAGTTCTGTCGGCAGATGGTATGTGGAGTGCTTGAGTACGGTGTAAATTACGATATGCAGGGGGTGTGAAGCATGGCTGAAAAGGTGTACATTGCAATTGACCTGAAATCGTTCTATGCGTCCGTTGAATGTGCAGACCGCGGATTTGATCCGCTGACCACACATTTGGTAGTTGCGGATGAGACCCGCACCTCTAAAACGATCTGCCTTGCAGTTACACCCTCATTGAAGGCATACGGTATCTCCGGCAGAGCGAGACTGTGGGAAGTAGAGGATGCTGTCAAGCAGATCAATAACAAGCGTTTTCAGGATGCGCTTCGTGCAGGTGCGCTGCCAAAGAACGAAGATGGTACACACCGCTTCGTTTCCGGGTCCTTCTATGCAGATACACTTGCCGCCGATCCGGCTCTGAAGCTCGCTTTTATTATCGCACCGCCGCGAATGAAGCTTTATGAGGAGATCAGCACGAAGATTTTCTCAATCTATATGCGATATGTCAGTGCTGAGGATATCCTGGTCTATTCCATCGATGAGTGTTTTATAGATGTGACCGGCTACCTCACTACTTACCATATGACCGCTCACGAGCTTGCAATGACAATGATCCGTGAGGTACTGTATGAGACGAGGATCACAGCAACGGCGGGAATCGGCACGAACCTCTACCTTGCCAAGGTTGCAATGGATATCGTTGCAAAGCATGTCAAAGCGGATAAAGACGGTGTGAGGATCGCAGAACTGAACGAGCGCACCTATCGGGAACTGCTCTGGTGTCACACGCCTATGACAGATTTCTGGAACTTCGGCCCCGGTACAGTGAAGCGGCTTGCGGCACTGAAATGCTTCACAATGGGAGATGTTGCGAGGTTTTCCATGACAAATGGAGACCTGCTGTATAAGGCACTGGGGGTTAAGGCAGAAGCAGTTATTGACCATGCATGGGGTTGGGAGCCGATTGAGATTCCTGCCATCAAGGCATACAGGCCTGCAAGCAACAGCATTTCGTCCGGTCAGGTGCTGAAAGAGCCGTATGACAGCACATTAGCCCGTCTGATCGTAAGAGAGATGACGGAGCTGCTTGCCCTTGACCTTGTGAGAAAAAGAGTAGTAACGAAGAAGATCACATTAACGATTGGATATGACAGGACATCATTGACACCTGCAAATCCGAAAAAGGCTGAATATACGATTCATGACAAGTTCTTCATTGCAAACTCTGATAAATTGTATACAGGCAGACTGGCAAAAGATCACTACGGCCGCATTATCCCTTATCACGCTCACGGCACGGGCAACCTTGAAACGTGGACGTCCTCCACACATGACATCTGCGACTGTATGATGCAGCTTTATGACAGGATCATAAACTCTGATCTGCTGATACGGCGTGTGAACATCTGCGCCTGCAACATTATCAGCGAGGATAATGTCCCGGAGGATACAGCTCCGGTGCAGCTTGAACTGTTCGTGGATTATGAGGCGCTGGAGCGTGAGAACGCAGAGAAGAAAAAGAAGGCTGACAAGGAAAAAGCCCTGCAAAGGGCTACACTGGCATTGCAGTCAAAGTTTGGAAAAAATGCCGTTCTAAAGGGCATGAATCTAATAGAGGGGGCAATGACTGTAGAACGTAACGGTCAGATCGGCGGTCACAGATCTGGAAGCGAATAGTATAGGAGGTTGAGTGCTTATGACGAAAGGTCTGCGCAAGGGTGAGCCTGACGCAAGAGTGATGTATGCGGATATAATCGATCTGCCGCATTTCCATGTTCCCGGTAAACCATATATGAATAGTTGGAGCCGTGCGGCGCAGTTTTCAGCGTTCAATGCGCTCGAAGGCTATGAGGATATGGTTGACGAGGAGGCAAGAGAGGTCGGTGTGCAGGAAACATTGAGTGAAGCGGAGCTGGAAGTACTGAATCAGAAAATCAACCTGATATATGATGTACTGGAGGACGGACATCATCCGGTGCTGAAGTTCACATATTTTCTGGATGATATGCTGAAAGCAGGCGGCTCTTATGTCACACTGACGGAAAGAGTTAGGAAGATAGATGCAGTGAACAGGAAAATACAGCTTTTCAAGACTACAGGCGCAAGCAAATCGTATATGGAGCTGGATATGGATAAGATCAGCGATATAAGCGGTGATCTAGTGGATTACATAGAATGAGGAATTGCAATGATGAAAACCTTCGGTATGAAATTACGCAAGCAAAAGTAAATGAGACGTTTGTCAGCAGTGACTTGCCGCAATCCTTAATAATTCACGGAATCGCTGTGCGATACTTACATGACTTGCAGAGCTGCAGCGATAAATGACGGGCTTAATATTCAAAGATAACGGAGTGAGTAAATATGATGTACGAGAGCTTTTACAATTCCCTTTATACCAAAGAAATGATATTTAAAATAAGTCACGATGATCTGCATGATCTCGGTAATCCGCACTACGCACTATTTGTTTACAATGAGGATGAAATGTGCTTTTTCTTGATTCCGCTTGCTGATGAGGAACGAGAAAGTGCTAATCTCTGCCTTGATGACAATTTTTATGCATTTGTCAGAAGTGAGACCAGGCGTTATCCCAAAGGCGATTATGGTCCAAACATCCACCTATCTGATTCATTTCACTTTGTTATGCAAGAACTCGGAATTCAAAAAGGGAAAACATATCTTGTGCCAAACGAGTTGGTAACGATTGTATACGATGGAAAAAAAGTAAGGGCAATGCGCTATTTCATGTACGATGCACGCCCTGAATGCGAAGAAGACATTGCTGACCGGGAAGAAACCGAATACAGGTGGCAGCTTCCCTTTGAGCATAAAGGTAGGATAGCTCTCTATGACGAAACAGAAAATGTCGAATCTCCGCTTATGGATTACACCTATTACGATCATGATGACTATCCGGAGGATTGGCTGGATGGTGCAGAAGATGATTTTGAACCGAATGAATATGAGGATGCAGATGAGGACGAGATGAGTGATGACGAATTTTGTCGGCAAATGGATGAGATCCTGAAAATACATCGCCTGTTCGGAAACGATGCTCACCCCAAGCCGCACAAAAGAGATACAAGCAGAATCGTAGGCTTTAGGCTGCCCACAGGCGAGGAATACAGATGTGAGGAGCCAAGTCCGGCTGTAAAGGAACAAGCAGAATGCTTATCCGATATAATGTATAACATGGCTCGTATGAACGGCATGACTGGCAGTAGTTATCTCGCAAAGCTGCAGGGCGAGATGGTTAAATATTTCTCTCCGGAAGGTTTTGCATCTATCAAAGATAAAACTGAAAAGGAGTATGCTGAAAAAGTCAGAAAGGCGTTCAACGGGAAAATGCCGAGTGTAATCAGATATTTCATGTGGATCATAACAGACGCACAGACATAAAGGAGGGCAGATAACATGACACAGGATCTCAGTGTTCCGGCAGCACTTCTCCCGTCCACATTGCGTTCTCCGATAGCATTCATCGTTGACAAACAGCCTGATTTACCGGATTATGGCGTAGACACCGGTGATCTGGTAATCGTTGACCGTGATGCAGAATTCGCCGAGGGTGCGCTGTCGGTGTTTGTGAAAAACAAGAGCAACAGGGATACCAATCCGCATCCGTACCGAGTAAGCAGGGAGAAAGTCAAGGGCTACAAGTATTTCGGGAAAGTTGCTATGATTATGAAATACTACGGCAATAGTCCGCTTACAAGTTGATAAATCAAGAGGCTCTGTGAGAGTGATTATTATCGTTTCTCACAGAGCCTAATTTTACTTTCTGACAATTTTCATAATGCCAAAGTTGAACATAAGCTCCTTGTAATCCTCAACTTTGTATGAGCCTTGAACGGATCCGCGCTGAACAACGGGAACTCCCTCACTAAGTAGCTGTTCACGCTGACGCTCTTTGGTGCCTGCATAGTATTCTCCGAGAACACCATTTTTAGATACCACCCGCCAGTACGGTATCATTTCTCCATTTGTATCTACACGAGGCAGCGGTCTATCTGGCTGCCCCTGAACCTGTCTGTTATAAAGCTTTCCGAGAAAGTCGTAGATATGCTCCCAACAAGTTACACTTCCGACAGGAACCTTAGAAACAAGCTGTGTGTACATAGCCGGAGAAATATCTCTCCCGTATTCCAGCGGAAGAACGACAACCGTTTCGTCATCATCAATGCCATCTGGAGCGTTATATGCTAAATTCTCTCTTGCCCATTTCATGAAAGCATCCGTCTCTTCAACCGAGAAATGTCTGTCGCCTATGGTCATGCCGCCATCCGATGAATAATCGTTCGTTGGAGCAGTGCTGTTCAGTGCGGTACTGAACGGAAGCCCCTGCATTCTTACTGTAGCTTTGAAGAACATCCTCACTGCAGTGGGGATGTCAATGCCGAGGCTGTCGAAAACCTCTGCTGCTTGCTCCTTCAGCTCTTGATCTACTCTAACTTGAATAATAGTCTGATCTGCCATGATATGCACACTCCCTTTATATTGATATGATAATATTTTCAAAATTATCATATAAACGTATGTGTCTGTATAGTGTTACAACTACATTATAGCAGAATAGGGGCTTTGTGTCAATAGAAAAGCGATAATTTGCTTTTTAGACGAAAAAGTGCGGACTTAGTGTAAAATAAAAGTAGGCAAAGAAAAAGAGCAGCTGAAAAAACAGTTGCTCTTAGGGTCACAAAATGCTAAAATGAAGTTGGCACACAACAAAGAAAGCGAGTGACCTTAAAATGAGTATAGCATATAAAATCGA
>JAKPUQ010000011.1 GCA_029572815.1 Bacillota bacterium
AGCGCAACAAAAATAACAAGCATTGTATTTTGCGCCGCACAGCGAGCGAAAATACCAAATGCTTGTTGGGGACACCCCAAGCCCCGAAATGACCGCACAGCGGTCATAAAAAAATCGGCTTACGCCGAAATTAAAACAAAGGAGACACCACTATGGAAACCGAGAAAAAGAAGCGTGGCAGACCGCCCAAACACAAGGCTATGGAGTTCGAGGGTATTACTTATGAGGGAGCTATCAACAATGCTCTGGACAAAGAGGTCAGAGCCGAGCTTGACGATACCCTTGCACACAAGTCCGAGGAAGAGCTTACTGCTGATGAACGCAAGTACCTGAAACGCAAGAGGGAGAAGAAGTCCTACACGCTCAATGTTCGCTTTACAAAATCGGAAATGCAGGACATTCTTTCCAAGTGTGAGCAGTACGGCTATAAAAACAAGACGGAATATATCCGTGACTGTGTTCGGGCGAGGGTTGATCTCACACCCGACCGCACCGAGATTGCTGAAACCAACAGGCTTATGAAGCGTATCGGAGCGAACATCAACCAGATACTTGTCCGACTTTACAGCACAAGTCACATCTATGCCGAGGATATTACCGAGATAAAGAGAGGAGTAAACGAGATTTGGCATACACTTCTATCCATACGATCAGGGCAACAGTCAGCGCAGCGATCGCTTACATCACAAACGGAGATAAGACCGTCAACGGTATATATGTCAACTCTTATGCTTGCCGAGCCGACAGCGCAGGAGCAAGCGAGGATTTCCGAACAGTCCGAGGAACAGGCACAGGGCGAACACAAATCCTCGCCTACCACATGATACAGAGCTTTGCCCCCGGTGAAGTCACACCCGAACAGGCTATGCAGATCGGTGAGGAACTTTGCGACCGTTATCTGAAAGGCGATTATCAGTATGTGATAGCCGTCCACAATGATAAACACCACTTGCACTGTCATGTGATTTTCAATAACACCAATCTGTATAGCGGACTGAGCTTCACCACCGAGCATAATCAGGGAAAAAAGACGGAACGTGCGTGGGCAGAGCTGCGTGAAATATCGGACGAGATTTGCAAGGAACACGGCTTATCGCTCATCGACCCGATTGGTAAGGGTGTATCTCATTACGAGAACGAAATGAAGAAAGAGGGCAAATCATGGAAGGACAAGCTCCGCAATATGCTCAGGGAGATCATTTCTTACAGCAGGAGCTTTGAGGACTTCCTCAAAAACTGCACAGACAGCGGTATCGAGTATGTGTATACTCCGCAGAACAAAGTCAAACTGAAATTCAAGCTATCAGACGAGGGACAACAGCGTTTTACAAGAGCTGATACGCTGGGTGATGAATTTGAGCCGAGTGCTATCACCGAAACCATTGAAACCGCACAGAAGAAAGCTGCCGCCGAAGAAGCAATGGAGAAATTTCTTGCAGCCCGTCGGGCAAGACAGCAGGCAGAGCTTGCCCTGCTTAACCGAGCTTCTGCCAAACCAGCCGAGCCGACACCAACTCCTACCACACCGACCAAGCCGACCATTGCACAGCCTACCGCACCCAAGCCAATCGAGAGCAAAGCACCTGAAAAGAAAGAAGATCCGTGGGCAGAGATCAGAGGTATGCGTGATAGTGCCGAAATGATTGCCGACCTTGAAGCTGGCGGTATCACATCGCTTGACGATCTCAGAGGCTTCTTCTGGAATTTCAAGCACCCTGATGACCACACGGACGAGCTTGCCGAGCTTGACAAGAAGATTGGGGGCATTGATAAGCTCATCAATATGATGAAACAGCATTCTCAGAACTATGCTACATACAAGGAGTATCAGGAGCGTTCTGCATTTACGCAGAAGCACTTCCGCAAGAAGAATGCTGCCGCTATCGACGCATTTGAAGAAGCCGACAAGTATATTGCCGAGCATATCAAGCCTTACTACATCAAAGGGAAAATGCCTAAGCAGAGCGATTTGCAGGCGAAGTCCACCAAGCTGAAAGAGAAATACAATGCTCTGTTGCCTGAGCATAATGCCTTTGTCACTAAGCGTGACACGGCACACAAGTACACCCGACAGGTGCGTAACTATCTCCAAAACAAGGAACAGCA
>JAKPUQ010000018.1 GCA_029572815.1 Bacillota bacterium
CAGTCATCATAATGGATTGACTCCATATCAAATAAGAATAAATAAGGGTAAGTGATTTTTTGTGCATCATAGACAATAATGTGGAAAAACATTTGTATCTTAATTTAGACATAAATGTTCCCAAAATGCTTGACCACAACACTTTAATCTCTTATCACCGTCAGTGATATTTTCAAAGAACTCAATGATTTCTTTATACATTTTGTCATAGCATTCTTCCATTATCTGATCTGCTTTTCTGTATATCTTCTCCAGCGAAGCAAGAACATACTCTATATTATCTTCTCTGACAATAAATTCATACAAGTCGTAAGGGAAATCGCTTTTTTTGCCAAAAGAATCAAACATTCTGTCAAATCCGCTTTTTATATCTGTATAGCCTATAGTTTCGCCGCTTGAATCCTTCACGAAAACGCCATTGCCAAAATAAGAATTTTCGATTTCAACTTCAGATATATACTTTTTCTTAAATTCCTCGGAATTACGGTATTTTCTTTCATTTTCCCACTGTTTGAGACGTTGTTTTTCCTCTTTAGTCAACGGCGGATTCTCTTTTCTGTATTCTCTCCATTTCACTAAGGCAATAATGCCTGTGATCAGCCACCAAATAGCTAGAAGTACTAAAAAAACAGACCTCAACTCTTTATCATCATAATAGCATAATAATACTATATGAAATATGAAACCTAAACTCAACCAGAAAGTCCAGAAAATCACTTTAAATAACATCTGCATATATTTATACTCCTCTTTAAAAAATCTCAGCCTCACATAGCTATTACATCATCAATTATACCACGATCAGCCCGGATTTTCAATCACTATACGCAAAAAATGGCTGCCGGAAAAATCCCCGACAGCCCATATCTCACGTCTTATTCAGTTTTCCGCAGTACTTCTTTCCGTCAACCGTGACCTCGACCGTGATGCCGTCCTCCGCAGCAGGCGCAGGCGGATTCGGCTCCTTGCCGTATCCGTTCAGCCCCTTCGCCTTGATGACAGTCGGGAAATCCTTGTAGCCGATATCGAGATCGACGTTGCCGTTGATGCCGTCCACGCGGCCTTTCTCGGAGTGCTGCCAGATGCCGTATGCGCCGCCGTAATTGGTCTGGTCGCACCAGTGCGCCAGCCAAATCGTGTAGCGGCTCTTGATGTCATCGGCGGTATGTGTAGTAAGCGAGGACGCAGAGCCATACAGACCGACAAAATAGCCCGCTGCCTCAACTCTTTCGAGAAACGCCCGCATAATGGCAGACACCTTGTCCTTGCCGAGGTCGAACTGCTTCTTCTCCTCCAGATCAAAATATACCGGGAACTCGAACTGCTTTCCCTTGATGACAGACAGGAACACATCAGCCTCCAGTTCCGCTTCCTCTGGTGTCATCGCATAGGAGTACCAGTACGCACCGACCGGAATACCCGCTGCCTTTGCGCCGAAATAGTTTTCCTCGAAACGGTCATCCTTCTGCGATGCAAGTCTGCCGTATCCTGCTCTCAGGATTGCAAAATCAATGCCTGCCGCCCTGACCTTCTGCCAGTCAATCTTGCCGTTGTGAACGCTGACGTCGATGCCCTTCATATCATCGCCTCCGAAGTATTTATAGAAATCATCCGTGACAGTACTGTTGCCGTGAACTTCGTCGCCATACCACTTTCTGCCGGAACGCACATCAACGTGCGTGTAGATGTAGGCAGCAGTAATATTCGCAATGCCGGTGAAGCCGTTGTCCTGTGCCTTGCAGCAGACGGTCTTGCTGGAGATAGGCTGTCCGTCCTGCCCGTAGCAGCAGATGTCCGCCGCCTTGCCGAGTGTATGCTGTCCCGTGCCGCTGCCCTTTACTACCTTATCGTGCGCTACGCAGCGGAAGCCGCTGGTGACGATGATCTTGGAGCAGTTCAGCGTAGAATACAGCGTTTCCAGCTTTGTGATGAGATCATCGTCGATCTGAAAATTATGCTCCTTGCCGCATTTGCAGCGGAACTCCTGCGCATTGAAGTGGGGAGAAAGCTGCGTGTTATCGGTATAGCCGTAGGTTTTAATCATCCTTATCATCCTTTCTGCCGGTCTGCTTCTGCAGCACCTCAATGGCGTTTTTCAGTGCGGGCGGATACGGAATTCCCATGAGCGATGTATTTTCCACGATGGAAAGCAGCTCATTGACGCAGAACGCAATGCAGACCGCATCACGCACATAATTCGTATTGAGCAGAATATCCAGACGCACCGCCACGATAATGAGCATGAGAATGCTGCCTTTTTTCGCAAGCCCGTACCAGCCCGCCTTACTATTGAGTTTTCCGGTCTTGCTGTGTTTGGACTTGCCCATAGCACCGGTAATCATCCCGGTTGCAAAGTCAATGCCCATGAAGATGATGAGCGTCACCAATGCGGAATCCCAGCCGCCGAACAGCGCTGCGATTCCGCCGCCGATCGCGCCGATCACCGTACAGATACTTCCTTTCATGTTGTCACCTCCAGTACCTTGACCGTTCTGATCATAGGGCTTGTATTGTCTGTCACCGCTTTCCACGCGAGATAATAGTCGTCAGCAGATACACCACTGCAGTCGTGCAGGACGGAGATATAGTTGCCGACGGAACCGAGCCAGCCGAACGGAACGGAAATTGCTTCACCGCCGCTGAGCTTTTCGTGAATGTATCTTGCCGTTTCCGCTGGCGACATCTGCTGACTGCTCTTGCGCACCAGCCACATTTCACCTGCATCGGTCGAGCTGGATTTGTAGGTAAACAGAATTCTGCTTGCAGGCGTGATGCGTACCGGAATGATACACATGGTGTAAATGACAGCACCCCAGTTGAAGTCCGGCTGATTGTAGTAAAGCGCATAGGCATTATCCGCGCAGCAGAAATGCGGATACACATCAGCAAAGCCAGCAATGCTGCGATATCCGTCAATATAAAAAGTGTAGATGCTCTCACCGTATGTGGTAAGAGCATCATTGCCGTTGCGGAACAGCGTCACCTCCGGTCTTCCGGACAGGATCTGCAGCACCTTCGGCACAAGCGTATTCAGCTTTTCGGACTCCGAAGCCTGAACACCCATTGTCACAAGATTGCGGGCAAGCTGGTCGCGCTGCGCATCCAGCGCCGTCAGATAATTTGCAATGCTCATGTCGTCACCTCCACAATATCAGCCAGCGCTGTCTCTACGCCGGAAAGAACTGTCTCTACAGCAGACAGCCGGGTAAGAATATCCGAAATAGATGTGCGGCAGCCTACATATCATAGAGAATCTCGGTTTTGAAACGCTCGAACACACCCTCGTTTACGCCGACACGCTCATTGTGATTCATTGCTGCGGTGTACGCCTCTTCCCAGCGGGAAACGTGAGAATCCGTGATGCTGTCCAGAACGGATTTATTGGCATGAGAATGCGACAGCGCAGAAACCTCACTCAGCCCTGTGGAAAGCCCATGCAGGGCATTGCTGGTCGATACGCGGAATGCCGCTTCATCCTGCAAATACTGCTCGGTAATGGTGTCCAGAACATCCTTGTTATTATGTGTATGCCGCTGCGCATTCAGCGTCAGAAGCTCCTCGTTGATAGTCTAAATCTCGTACTGCGTCCTGTCCTCAAACTGCTGCAAGCCGGAAAGCTCCTGCATCAGCTCCGGAGTCAGGCGGTCGAGCGTTGTCTTGTTCGCATGAGAATGAAAATCTCCGGTTGCTGCCTCAATCTCGCGCTCGACAATCGTTGTGACCTCGGAGGTTTTCGGGTATTCCGACATATCCGGTGTTTCACCCGGCTCTCCCTTGAGCGATGCCAGCCATTCCTCCTCCGTACCGACATATCCATGCTCCACAGCAATCTCGTAGGCGGACTTACCGTCAGCGCCGTGTCCTACTTCCTCGATCTTCTTCAGAAGCTGCGCATACAGATCGGCCGTCGGCGGAATGGGCGGATCATCATCACCCACAAAGCCGGAAGGACGGATATTCAGCGTCACCGGCACAGTAGTTGCACGGACGGTCGTGTCGCTTTCTGTGTCGTATCCGAACACGGACATTTTTGCAGCACCGACATGAAGCTCCGCAGGCAGATACAGCGATGTGCCGTCCGTTCCGAGAACGATATTGTATGTCTCGTCACACTGCGTGAACTGCACGACCTTATGGAAGCGCCGCCAGTCGCCGTCAAAGGCGAATTTGAACTGCACATACTGGATCTGATGATCTGCCAGCACTTCACGTTCCAGAACTTCAATGCTCTGGTTCTTTACAAGGAATTTCCACATTATTCTTCACCAACTTTCCACTCATGATTCTCTGCATCCCATTCCATAAATCCGTCAAGGCACTGTATACGGGTAAGACCTGACTGTCCTACCTCCATGCCGCCTTTGCCGTCCCAGTTGGACTGCTTCGTGATTTCTGCCCAATCCGCAAGACTGCCTTCGTAAGTGATCGTTTCAAGTGCGCCGCAATAATTGAAGCAATGTTCACCGATTGTTGTGACCGTGTGCGCCATTGTAAAGCTCGTGAGAGCTGTGCAGTTAACGAACATAAAGCCGCCAATCACAGAACCTTCATAACGGACGGAGGTTAGTCTCGTACAATCACGGCAAGCATACTTTCCAACCGTCGTTACATTATGAGGAACTGTGAGAGAAGTAAGAGCAGCACCCCAGAAAGCACCACCGCCGATTGTTGTAACGGCATCGGGAATTGTAATGCTGTTCAGCTTTCCGGCTGCACTCGGATATTCATCCGCAGGCATAAATGCACCGCTGCCGATCGAGGTGAGTGATGTCGGGAGAGATACAGATTCCAGATTCAGACAGCGTTCAAAGGCATCCTCGCCAACGGTTGTAATGCCTTCGGAAACAACGACTGATCTCACTGCGTCGTTCCTGTAGAACGGTGAGCGATTCGATTCAATGTCATAGTCATACATTGCGCCCGTACCCTTCACAAGCACCTTTCCGCTGGAATAGAGCGCATAGTACGCATTTTCACCGCACTGACCGGCAGCAACAATATCTCCGATATCTTCGACTTCCGCTTCAAGCTCATCCACCTTATTGGTCAGCTCGGCAATGGTCTCGTTGTTTTCCTGCACCTCTGCGATAAGCTGTGCCATCTGCGACATCAGTTCCGTCACCTTGCACTTGCCGAGAATGCACTTGCAGTAACCGCAGACATTGCTATCCTCGCGGTAGTCGAACCAATCACTTTCTGTAATTCGTGAAGCTCCCGGATTCATGCGCACCGCATACATCAGAAGTCGGACATGATCTTCATCCTGTGGGATAGAAGGAAGCTGCGGATTCTCTGCCGGAGTGCCGGGAAAGAGCTTCAGCGTAACACTGCGGACAGATTCTGAGGTATCAAGATAGATTGCAATACCGACATATCTCGGCAAGGACTCGTCCTGATAGGATGTGAGATCGATCACATACCGGGAATCGTTGATGAAATAATGCCCATTGATCCACGCTTTACCGGTACCAAGAACCACGCCAAGACCACTGTTTGCCGCCGTCAGCTTGAAATTGTGCCCGTAAGTGTCGAGGATGCCATTGCAGATGATAGACGAAAGATACGATGTGAAGTCCTCCGCCGTATAGGTGCGGTCAAGCCCCTTTGAATTGAAGAAACCGCTGTAAAAAGCCATATATCATGCCTCCTTGAATGTTGGTGTCAGGCTGCGCCCGTTCTGGTCGAAGCCCTCGATCATTCCGATGAGCTGTATCTGCGGCTGTATCATGCCGAAGCGCCGGTGCTGCACCGTCACATAGTCGCCGACGAAATAATCGCGGTTGTATACATACTGCGTGTTATGCGCAGCGATGTCTGACTCTAATGCTGTTTTCGGCAGCACCAGCCGTTCCGAGCCGCGAGTGCGCAGCAATTCCAGATATTTCTCCTCCGGAATCGGTATCGTTTCACCCTCGACCTGCTCTGTCTCAGAAATATCGTCTGCATCCACATACACTTCATAGCGGTCAAGGTAGGTCGGCTCATCGCCGTCACAATATGTGGTGCGTTTGCGCTCATCACCTTTGCCCTGACCGAAGATATATGCGAAATTCTTCTGGATGCTGCTGTCCTCGGCATAGCTGAACGATAGCAGATTGCTGTATGCGTCGGAAAAGATTATATGCGGGTTATCCTCCTGCATCACGCTTCGGTCAGTACCTTCATTGAGGTCAAACACCATGCGGTACTGCTCACCGCTGCTTTTCACCAGCCGGATATTCGCCGTGCCGCCGAGCTTTTCGCAGATCGTATACACCCACTGCATCAGATTTGTGTATGAGATTTGCAGCGTTGCGGTCTGTTCCCAGCAAGTACCGGTGACCGTTCCGAGGGATAGCCCCGGAATCCTGCGGTTATCCGAGAGCAGTGCATTCTGCGTCACGACCTCCCGGACGATTTCGCTGTATACCTTTGCCGATGTCACGTTGTATGTCGGGTGAATGATGCGCCGTTCCAGCAGACACATCAAAAAACGACCACGCACTGTCAGGTAGTCGCCGTTCTCGATATCTGTATTGATCAGCACCGATTCGATGATGCCGAAGTGCTGATTATCATCATCACGACCGACGATCCTGCCGGTCTGGAAAATTTCAATGTTCTGCGGATTGGCGGCGATATACACCTCAAAGCTGCCGCATTTGTAGTATTCAATATCCCAGAGCAGCGAAGAAAAGGTGTCGCAGACCGCCTCAAGGGTTATCGTCAGCGCATCTTCTTCCGCTGTCATTCGGTAAACTTCAATCTGCATACTATACCCCCAGATACGCATTGGTGTGTACTATGGTGACTTTCGGATTTTGCAGTCCCGTACCGCGCAGGTAGAAACGGTTTCTGCCCTCCCGCAGCGTCAGCCATGTTGAGCCGGAAACAAGCCGGTTGATGATATTGGTCTTGACGCCGCCGCGATCAAGCGTGACGGTCTTGTTTCCGGTCTTGGTCGTCACTGTGATAATATCGCCAGCGAGAATGTCGCTGGTGATTTGCAGATACTCGTCCGTGTCCGCATTATACAGCGTAGGAGAACGTGCATCCTCCAGTGCTTCAATGACCAGCGTGAAGCCGATCTCATCGCCGTCATTGACAATGGTCATCATGTTCTGCGTGTTGTACTTGCCGAGAATGAACGGCTCCGGATTGCTTTCCGTCGGGAATGGGAACGTGAAAGCGCCGGTGATCTGTGAATAGTACGCCATGACCGAGGTCGTGGAATACCAATAAATATCCGGGCAGAGAATAGAAATCTGCCCGGTTGTAAGCTGTTCAAAGTTTTGTACCTCGCAGGACTCCACATAGCCCTCCGCAAATACATCAATGCCTGCGGTCGCGTAGTAAATCTTGATGTAGCGGGAGGGCTTAACCACCTTGTAAAGCTGATGCCTGCGGGCTTCCACCCCCACGCCCCGCATCTCAAAGTGAATCACCACATTCCGCTTTTCGATGAAGGCATTGTTCAGGTAGCTGCCGTCCATGCCCGCATAGCTGGAGGTGCTGATCGTGCCGGGCGGAGGCGATAAGCCCTCGATCTGAGAAGTCATATACTGATTTGCCGTCGTGGTCATATCTACACGATCACCGTTGGCATTTTCGAGGATAAGTTTGAAAAACATGGTTGCACCTCCTTGACTTTTTCGATTATTTGGATGTATAATTATAGCAACATAATACTTAAGGGGGATATATTATGCTTAAATTTGAGGATTTCTTTCCAGTACAGTTTCCAGAAAAAACAAAAGTCAAATTCAACATGAATGCTGGAAATATAGAGCATCCTGCATGGGATTATTTACGTGACGATGCTCCTGAATGGATTTATATGAACGCTCATAAGAAAAAGCACGCTAATAACAATCTTAATCGTGCTGAATACCTTCTTTCATTTGCTCAATACTATCCATATGGATCTAATTATTATATTTTCGGTGGAATGTATAAGGTCGAAAAAATAATCCCAGAGGTATTTGACACGGTAGGCTATAAACTCACACTACTACCTGATTTTGATGATTACAGAAAACGGCTTATAATTCGATTATCCCGCCCTATTGGACGAGATATCTATAATAAACCATACTATTCTGTTCAGCGTGATTTCAATCCAGAAGTTTATGAACTTGCACCTGCAACCAAATTAGGCTCTTTCCCCGGATATAACAATGTGCTTCTTTCTCATAGTGATTTGCAAACAATTATTAGATTAGAAGCACCTGAATGGAAAACAGCGCTATCAAGTGTCAAAGGTGTATATTGCATTACCGATAAAGCAACAAGACAACTGTACATAGGTTCAGCATCCGGAGATTATGGTGGCATCTGGCAAAGATGGTCTGCTTACGCAGATGTATCTGACTTAACGGGAGGAAATAAAACGTTTGAAGAAATAAAAAATAATGGCGCTGATTATATCATTGATAACTTCACTTACAGCATATTAGAAATCTTTGATATGAAAACTAAAAGAGAAGATATTATTCACAGAGAAGAATACTGGAAAAAGGTATTTCAGACTGTTAAGTTCGGAATGAATAACGTTCATAGTATAAAAAGTGAATAATTCTCCTCACACATTCAGCGCATTCCGCGTCATACGATAAATCTCCAGCCGCGACAGCGACTTAGGCGAATTATTCGTCTGGTTGACTGTCCGGCTGTTGTCGTTGTTGTAGTTGTTGATGACCGTGCCTGCAGGACTGCCGTTCATCATTGCTCCGGAGATACCATCCATATCGACATTCAGCCCGGACTGCATCGTCAGCGTCATGGCATCAGCCACACCGGATACAGCAGCCTCAACGTACTTCTTGCTCTTGTTGATGCCCTTCGCCAGCCCCTTCATGAAGTCCGGCATCCACTCCTCCACATCGGTCAGCGCACCCTTTTCAGGTACGGAGAAATGCAGGTATTCCCAGATGGAACGTGCCACATCCGCCACTGTATTGATGAGGCTGCCGAGCATATAGGTAATGCCGTTGATGAGATTCTGCATGAGGTCTCGTCCCCACGACCACGAGCTGTTGACCTTCTCCATGACTGCGTTATAAACAGCGTTCATGGCGTTGACGACCGCATCCCGCACACCGCCGAGCCTGTCGCCGATGCCGTTTTTGATGCCGTCCCAGATCGACAGCACAGCACCCTTGACCTGATTCATTGGATTCCGGACGATATCCGGCATTGCATTCCAGATCGTCTGCACCACGGATTTGATTGCATTGACTGCTGTCCGAACCACACCGGATACAGCTTCCCACGTTGTCGTCACAACAGATTTGATGTCAAGCTGTCCCGTTTTGATGAGGTTCTTCAGCGCCGTCCATACCGCCGTAACGATTTTCTTGATACCGTCCAGCGCTGCGGAGATTACGGAAGATACAGCCTTCCATGTGGTCGTGATGCCTTCTTCGAGGATTGCGGTCTTGTGGGCATTGCTGCTGCCGTATGCCCGCTTCCATGCCTCACGCACACGCTCCGGATTTTTGATCACACCCGGATGCTCCAGCACCGCAGAAGGCGCTGCGCCGTTTGCGAAGAAGGACAAGCCGTACTCATCACAGGCGACCGCAAGACTGAGCGCATTTTTTGCCATTGCAATTGGGCTGTATCCGACCAGACCGTCAAAGCCCAGTCCCAGAATATGCAGCACCTGTTCCATCGGCAGGATTATCTCGCCCTGCTGCCTGAAATTCGGGTTGTGTTCGTCATATCGGCTGTAGCGGTAAATGAGCCTGCCGCGATCATCACGGTCAACACGCACCTTATCCGGCATCAGCGGATACAGTCCGATGACATCACCTCTGCCGTTCCGGATGATCTGCGCATAGGCCTTGCCGTAGATCAGCAGGTGCGCCATGAGCGTTTCACGGAAAACGAAGGATGTCATTTCGGGATTCGGCTGGTCATGCAGCAAAAAATATAGCGGATGCTTCGGCACTCGCTCTTCTCCGCTGTCGGTGTATTGGTAAACGTGCAGGGGCAATTGTGCAATTGCCTCCGACAGCACTCTCACGCAGGCGTACACAGCAATGATCTGCATTGCCGTGCGGTCGTTGACTCGCTTTCCTGCATGAGTCCGTCCGAAGAAATAGCTGTAGGATGGGCTGTCGTAGCTGTCCTTCGGCTTGTCCCGTGACCGGAACAGTCCGCTGAAAATACCCATGTGAATCACTCCTTTCGGTTGACTTTTTCTATGGGCGTATGTTATAATAGCATTCAAAGGGGGCGTTAAAATGAGAAAAAGAGTCAGGATAAAACAGAAAGACCATAGAAGTCACTTTACAATGTACTCACCTCGAGTAAAGCTATTCGGCTGTTCTTGGAAGTTTACGATTGGAGATAGTGATGACCATCCCTCCGTCCCTCATGCACATTCTGTTATAGAAGGTTATAGACTTGATGCTTGGACGGGCGATGTTTATCCTAAGGGCAAAGAAAGAAAAAACACGATTGGCAAACTTAAAAGAAGAGAACTTGATCTACTTCATAAAGATCCAAAATTTATTGCTTTTGCCCAATCGCAAATTAAATGGTATAGGAATGAGTATCCCCACATCAGATTTTATGTTCCAGAATGGTTTAAAAGAAAACATCTCAGATATGGTAGTGAATTCGCCTCCCGTATTAAAGAAGGTGACAGCTTAGTCTTTAAAGGAGCGGCTTATATTACTGTTAAAGAATCAGCAACTCCCTCTCATCATAAATGCTATCGCCGGAGTCATTTCCACAGCGTATCGCCCGGTCGAGAGCCATAATAGTTGCAACAGATCCATCGATTTTTTCGGTGGATTTTTCTTTATCCGGTTTGATGTTGCCCGCGGGATCGCGCTTGATGAAACTGTTGTCCATGTTCCAGCGGAGAACCGGATCCTTCATATTACTTAGTAGATTATGAAAAACGTAGGAAGTAATGGTCTTTCTGGATGCAAAAATATGACTGCATCCGAGCATATCATTATTTTCTTCACACAAAACGCTCGCAAGATAGATATGGCTGAAATTGCCAATCACGGCGCGGCAGAACTCAAAATGATTGAAATCCCTGCTGGTAAACAATCAGCAGATATACATATAGGTTCCTATCTGGGGTATTTGGCTGGAAAATCTAAATGTAATATTGTAATTATCAGCAACGATACCGATTTCGATAATGTGATAAAATTCTGGAAAAAAGAACTGTGCATTTCAGTTGCACGTAAAAAGAAGCTTCAAGGAACAACTGTCAAGAAACAGACCGACACAAAAGCAAAACCAAAAGTTGATAAAAAGAAACGGGAAGCACAGTTCAGATCAGTATATGGACAGCATTTCAAAAAAAGGTGTGTACAAAGAGGAACGTGAAAAAATCATTAGTATCTTAGTAAACGCTACTTCACGACAGCAGGTTAATAGTGAACTGTGTAAAATTCTTCCCGGAGAAAATGTTAGTAAGATAATAAAGCAATTTCAGCCTCTTCTGAAAGACTTACCATAAAACAAAAGTCCCCCTCACCAGGCAGGAGCTTTATTTCCTACATGATGAGTAGGATCATATTGTTGTATTCACTTTTCGATACTAAGTTTCAAATCCATTCCTTCGCTCACTGAAAGAGCGTACATATCCACGCTGCCAGTGCAGATGCTGCTGGAAAAATGACTAACAGCTTTAGCAGCTGGCTTTTTAGATTATACCCGTATTTCCTGCCGTTGTAAACAGGTTCCGTTTCCGGAAAGTAAAACTGAAAGAATCTGAATTTGCAAAGCAGGAACCAGTCAAAGCAGGTCATGTCATAGAGCTTGTAGATGGTGAATATGGTGATGAAGCGCAGGAAAAACTGCCAGAATGTGTAGTCATTCCGGAAACCGTCCCATATTGAGATCACACCTGCACCTGCGATCATAAGCAGACTAAAGCCCATCAGAGTCCAGCCGATGACTCTTGCGCCATAAAACAATTCATTTTCCCTTGGTTTAAGGAGTTCCTGCGCCTCCTTTGGTGCAGATGAAAAGAAGCGGTTATCCTGAATAAATGCCACCGCAGAAAGCAGCATCAATGAGATCGCACTGCAAAAAACGATCGCAAGAAAAAATGTCAAAAGCATATTATGTTCCCTCCTGTAAATTGTCCTTTGCACGCCTCATAGTCAGCAGCAGACCTCCGAACATCCATATGTTGCCGATGCTGATCCATGCAGCAGTCAGTCCGTTTGTGACTGCATGATTGCCCGTAAATTTCAGCAGCATTGTCGCCGCCATACCCACAGGCATGGAGAATACCCAGCACCATCCGGGATAAGGTGTCAGCCCCTTTGCGAATGCACTTATCTGCGCTGCGCTCATAACAAAGAAAAATACCAGAAACAGTATCATTGCAGGCAGCAGAAAGTATATACCGAATGTCAATGTCATATCATATGCAGTATCTGGGCTGAGCCGCATCATATGATTGTAGAAAAACACAGTTGCAAGACAGGGCACATGAACTCCGCACGCCGCAAACAGCATATAGCCGAAGACACCGCGGCTGAATACGTGAGCGTGTTTTTCGCTGCCGTTTGCAATTAGTATATAGATACCGAAATAGCATAGCCCCTCCAGTGAAATGCCTATCAGTCCGAGAAAAGCCGACCAGAACAGTGTACGATCCGACAAAACAAGATACTGCGAAAGCTTCTTTTCCAGTCCTGTCAGGCTCTCATCACACACTCCGTACCCAAGCATCCAGTCTCCGATAAATGTCATACATCCGCCGAGAAGTCCTATGATAAACAGCTTGCGTATTCGCTTCCAGTCAAGCTGACGGCTTATGCCAATGTCATCAATTGAAGTCATACTGCGTATTTTCTCTGATATATCATTATTCATATCATCACCTCCATTTTGCAATACAAACAACGATCCCTGCGACAATTGCCGCACCCACGATCCAGATAAGTGCAAGGAACGAACGCTTTTTCAGCACCTGTCCCCATGTCTGCACAAAGGGGATGTCCTCCGTGCCTTCCAGGACCCAGAACTTACTGTGTCCTACCCAAAGCTTGTCAATGACGATACCGTCATAAATGTTCATGACCTCCAGAAAGAGTAATGCCTGTAAATATGCCTCTTTGAAAGTCCCGACACGATTCCACACAGCGATAATGAGAACCAGCGCGGTCAGCATAACGATATAGAAAGCTGTCATAAAGCGTTTTCGCTTCTGCCTTACTGTTTCTCTGTCAGTCAGTCCGATGGAAAATGCACGTTCCTGCACGGGCTTAGGATAAAAATACAGTCCATTGACAGCACCGCCTCTGACTGAAATTCTAACCATTGCCGTAAAAAGCAGGCAATATAAAACAAGCTGTAAGATAAGCAAAGTGTGCTCCTCCTTTTCTCACCATTTAAAGACCGCGGACAGCTCAGGACAGTTCCATGAATTTCTCTGGATCTCAGTTTCATAATATTATCTCCAAATTTTGTTAGCAATTGCAAACCGCAAATAATATTATAACACAGATGATTTTTTATTTCAAGATATTTCGTTACATCTTGTTTTTTGCATATCAAAAATGACAAAGCATTTTTTTCTCCGCGCATCTTGCTATTATCAAGCTTTTATGTTATAATTAATGTAAACTCAATAACCGCCTTTAAGGGGTTATTGCACCGGAGAAAAGAGGAATAACTATGTCAAAGACTCATGTTGAAATGATAAAATGCCCTAAGTGCAAAAAGATCTCGGAAATGACAGTATGGGACGTTATCGACGTTACCGACGCTCCTGAGATGAAGCAGAAGATAAGGAACGGCGAGGCTTTCAGATGGCACTGCTCAGAATGTGAGGATAACTCCCTCATCTTCTTCCCCACTATCTATCACCAGCCCGGTGAGAAGTACATCGTCAGCTACGTTCCCGGAGATCCCGACACTGCTGAGAAGTGCATGAAGGACCTCAACAATGACAACGAGAGCGGCTACAACTTCGATAACGGCTACACAAGGCGTGTTGTGACCGATATGAACCAGCTCCGCGAAAAGCTCGTCATTCTCGACGAGGGACTTGATGACCGTATCATCGAGCTCATGAAGCTGTTCATCGTTGCCGATATACAGACCTCCTCACAGGACCTCAGGATAACCGAGATATACTTCACCAAGGAAAAGGACGATACATACAGCTTCGCTATCAGGTTCGACAATGACAAGTGGGGCGGCACTGCCTTCTCCAAGGAAAACTACGATCAGGTTGCAAAGACCTTCAAGACCTCCCTTCTTGCCGATAACGAGGTGATAATCGACACAGAGTGGGCTGTGGAGATGCTCAACAAGAATATGTAAAAAAACAGCGGACAGTATGACTGTCCGCTTTTCTTATTTCAGATATTCGCCCCACTTTTTCTGTGCGGCTTCCATTAGTTCTTCTATCTCCTCACGATTATCGTTCAGCACCTGTTTTGCGTGTTCGTCATTGTCGTGGACCTTATATCCGCTCGGATCAAATTCAATTGAGTCCGTCACAGGAATCTCCATGTATTCCGTGTCGGTTTTTATGGCGACAGCATACTTGGTATCTCCTGTTACCCTCGGAATAACTGTGAGTACAGAGACGTTTCCCTCCTTGCCTGCCACTTCCTTCCAGATATACAGTTTCCCGTCAAAAAACGAAAGATAATGTGGCTCTACCACATTATAATAATATCCTCCTTCACATACCTGATAAAGGTCTCCATTATATTCGCCCATATCAGCTGAGAATTCCTTATACGGAAAGAACATCAGCTTCAGCCATGCAACATTTAAAGCTGCAAAAACCGCAAATATGAGTATCAGCGCTCTCCTGTAGAACTTCCCTCTTTTTACCTTTTTCCCCACCTTTTTAAAGGTCTCGGCTTCGTCGGGAACTGCCTTTTTCTCGGGCTCGGGCAGGGTCATATTCTCGCAGAGCTGGCGGCAGTCCTCGCAGCTGCGGAGATGCTCCTCCACAAGCTCCCTTGTAGCCTCGCTGCATATCTCCTCCTTATAAAGGGGCAGCAGGTCTATGATAACATTGCAGTCTATATCCTTTCTGTTCATAAAAGTCCCTCCTTTTTCAGAAGCTGCAAAAGCTTCTGTTTAGCGCGGTAATAGGTCACGCCTGCCCAGTTCTCGCTCTTTCCGAACACCTTTGCTATGTCGGCGAATTTCAGCTCCGCGAAAACTCTCAGGGTAAAGACCTCTCTGTACGGCTCCTCAAGGTCGTGGAGAAGATGATGTATCCGCAGGGCAGTCTCCCTGTCAGCAAAGCATTCCTCAAGGCTCCCCTGTGCAGCTGTCTCGCCGATGCACTCCGCAGAGCTGTTCCTGCTCTCAGCCTTTTTCAGGTGGTCGTACCAGAGATTTTTCGCAATAGTACACAGCCATGTCCTCACGGAGCAGCTTCCCCGAAAGCTTTCGGCGCTTGTCATAGCCTTCAGCATGGTATCCTGAAGAATGTCCTTGGCAAGCTGCTCATCGCCGCACAGTCTCAGGATAAAGGTATAGAGGTCGGAGCTGTATTTCTCGTATATCTCATGGAATTCCTGCTTCATCTTCTCACCTCCTCACTTAGTTAGACGAGTGACTTCTGGTTTTATTACAGAATTTTCAAAAAAAGCGGACAAATTGTCCGCCTTAATATTATTTGCAGGGACGACCAATGGTCGTCCCTGCACTTTCAATTCACTGAATTTCAGCCGTTGATAAGCGCCTGAAACTCCTCCTCGGTTATTATCGGAATGCCGAGCTCCTTGGCAGTCTTGTTCTTGGTGGAGTTAGAGGTGTTGTCGTTGTTGATAAGGTAGTCCGTCTTTGATGACACCGAGTTTGCAGCCTTGCCGCCGTTCTGCTCGATATATGCCTGGAGCTCCTTGCGGTTCTTCCAGATGTGCACCGAGCCTGTGATGACAAAGGTCTTGCCTGCAATGGCTGACTCGCTGTTCACTGCCTCGGCCTCTTCAATTTCCAGCTCTGCCAGCAGGTCACGGAACTCCCTGAGATTTTTCTCGTCCGCAAAGAACTTCACATAGTCATTGGCGAGAACCTCTCCGATACCGTCAATGGAGGTAAGCTCCGCCGCAGAAAGCTTCTCAAGCTCCCCGGCAGTGGTGTACTTTGCGCAGATAAGGCGTGAAGCCTGCCTGCCGATATTGGGTATACCCATGGCGTAGAGCACACGGCTCAACTCCGTCTTTCGTGAAGCCTCTATTGCGTCCGCAAGCTTCTGATAGGACTTCTCGCCGAAGCCCTCAAGCACAACTATCTTGAACTTGTAGTCGTCAAGGTGATAGAAGTCGCGGAACTCCCTGACAAAGCCCTCCGAGACCAGTGTCTCTATGGTAGCCGTTGACATTCCCACTATATTCATGGCGTCGCGCTGGACAAAGTGCTCAAACTTTCCTATATGCTTGGCAGCGCAGTCCTTGTTGGGACATACAAGAGTTTCCACGTCCTCATCAGAGGTGCGTATCTCTGTTGCGCCGCCGCAGACGGGACATACCGCAGGTATCTCCAGACTTGCGGAGGCGGTCTTGTTTTCAAGGACCTGCGGGATTATCATGTTCGCCTTGAAAATGGTAAGGGTGTCACCTATTCCCAGACGGAGCTGCTTCACGATACTGAGATTGTGGACAGAAGCCCTCGTGACCGTAGTTCCTTCCAGCTCAACAGGGTTGAATATAGCCACAGGATTGAGGAGACCCGTTCTGCTGGCGGACCACTCAACCTCGCGGAGAGTAGTGTCCGCAGTTTCGTCACGCCACTTGAATGCGATGCCGTTTCTGGGAGCGTGTGAGGTCTCGCCCAGACTGAGACCGTACGCCACATCGTCATACATGAGCACCAGACCGTCCGAGGGGAACTCGTTCTCCGCCACAGCCTTTTCAAAATCCGCAACAGCCCCCTCCACACTGTCGGACTTCACCTTAATACCGTAAACGCGCTGAAAGCCCTGCTCCTCCAGCCAGTCCAGACGGCGCGAGAATGAGTTCTCCTCATAGCCCTCGGCAGACACCAGATTGAATGCGAAGAAGTTGATATTTCGCTCCGCAGTAACACGGGAGTCCAGATTGCGGACAGTTCCCACGCAGAGATTACGGGGATTTTTATACTTTGCCCCCTCCTCTATCTCCTCGTTGACCCTCTCGAAGTCCTTGTACTTCATGAGAGACTCGCCGCGTACCACAAGATGTCCCGTAAAGGGAATGCGTGCAGGGATACCGATAATGTGCCTTGCGTTGGCAGTAATGTCCTCGCCTATCTCGCCATTTCCGCGGGTGACCGCCTGTGTGAGGGTACCGCCGTCATAGGTGAGCACCAGTGTAAGACCGTCCAGCTTCCAGCTGAGGAAGCCCTCATGCTCGCCCAGCCAGCTTTTCAGCTCCTCAACACTCTTGGTCTTGTCAAGTGAAAGCATTTTTGTGGTATGCCTTATCTTCTGAAGTCCCGATGAGACCTCGTAGCCCACCTGCTGGGTACGGCTGTTGCCGAGGATAACGCCTGTCTTTTTCTCAAGCGCCTCCAGCTCGTCATAAAGCTGGTCGTACTGCTTGTCGGACATTATCTCAACGCCTGTATTATAGTAAGCGTCAGCCGCCTTTGCCAGCAGCTCATTCAGCTCTTTCATTCTGTTTATATCATTATTAGCCATAGCAAGCTCTCCTTAAAAAAGTATACTCATATTATACCATGATTTTCATCAAAAAGCCATAGGAAAAGATAAAAAGAGTTATGGCTGAGGATATTGACGAAATTGAGGGGAACTGGTATAATGGTTTTAATGAGATAAATCATAATTTGTGCAAGAATGAGGTAATTGTATATGAAAATACCGATCTTCAATGGTGGACCACACAAAGGGAATACATGGCGGCTAACTCAGATTGCAAAGAAGTATATTCAGAAAATTGATAATACGGTCCAGTTTTGTGAAGTACATTTATCAGATATAAATATCCCCTTCTGCACTGGATGTAGTAACTGTTTTCGTAAAGGACATAAAACTTGTCCGCATCATAATAAGATGCAGCCAATAATAGATATGATAGAAGAATGCGATGCGGTTATTTTCTCTATCCCCTGTTTTCAGGGGCATTTGCCCGGAATTATGAAAAATTTTACAGATCATATGGCATTTATGCTGCATAGGCCGAGATATTTCAAAAAGAAGGCTCTTATAATCAGTACCACCGGAGGTGTATCTGCTGAGAGTACAACAAAAGCTTTGGCAGCAACGTTGCCCGGGTGGGGCTTTAATAAGTGTTACCAGCTTCCGATAACTGCACTGAGCTGGAATGACTACAAGCCAACTGAGAAGGATCTGCGAAGGACATATGATATCACAAAGAGATTTTACCTTGATGTGAAATCCGGAAAAGCACATGTTCCGGGAGTGGGCGTGCTGATACCGTTTAATTTATTTCAAGCCTTATGCGTCGATAATAAGGGCGAAAAAGAATATCCCACTGAGGATAATAACTTTTGGCCGAAATACAATGGTATGAGATATGCACCAGGTATACCAATGACGCATTTTAAACGAGTCATTGGTTGGCTTATATATCAAATTGGAAAGAAACTTTCACAGAAAATGGTGATCACATATAGGAAATAGACTGCCAAATTCTGATTTATCTCAGCAGCTCACAACTCTCAACTTTCGGGAAAGCGTTCCCTACAGACAGAAAGGCAATTTATGTCAAACATTATCGAGATAAACAAAAGCAATACAGATGTACTGCAAATATTCGTACTGATGTCGGAGCCGCAGCTCCTGCACTATTTTGAGCCTGCGGAGGGACTATTCATTGCAGAGAGCCCAAAGGTCATCGAAAGGGCACTCAACGGCGGCTATGAGCCCTATGCACTCCTCATGGAGCACAAGGACATTGAGGGACAGATGAAGGAGCTGCTCTGCCGATGCGGAGACGCTCCCGTGTATACCGCGGAGTTTGATGAGATAACCGCCATAACGGGCTTCAAGCTTATCCGCGGCGCACTGTGCGCCTTCCGACGGAGAGCCCTTCCCACAGCCGAGGAGCTTTGCAAAACCGCAAAGCGAATAGCTGTGCTGGAAAACGTGGTCAATCCCACCAATATCGGAGCCATTTTCCGCTCCGCAGCTGCTCTGGGCATGGACGCCGTACTGCTGACGCCATCCTGCTGTGACCCTCTGTACAGACGTTCATCAAGGGTCAGCATGGGAACGGTATTCCAGATACCCTGGACCTACCTTTCAAGCGATACGGACTATCCGCAGCAGCTCCGCGAAATGGGCTTCAAAACAGCCGCAATGGCGCTCAGCGACAACTCAGTGAGCATAGAAGCTCCCGAGCTTAAAACCATTGAAAGGCTTGCCGTAGTCCTCGGCACCGAGGGCGAGGGACTTGCCGACAAGACTATCACAGACTGCGACTACACAGTGAAGATACCCATGTCCCATGGTGTAGACTCCCTCAACGTGGCAGCCGCAAGTGCAGTTGCCTTCTGGCAGCTGGGGCTTCACTGATTATCCGTGGGGTACGGATATATAATGATATGGAGGATTTTATATGAAACTTTATTTCAAGCAGAAAATGTTTTCGCTCAGACAGCGCTCTGAGATATATGACGAATTCGGAAACGTATTATTCAGCGCCATAGGTGAAATATCACTGGCAAGAAAAATGCATATCTACGACCGCACAGGCAACGAGGTAGCTTATGTGGAGCGCAAGCTGTTCCGGCTTCTGCCCCGATTTTCCATCTATATAATGGGACAGTATGTCACGGATATCGTAAAGGAGTTCACCTTCTTCAAGCCCTCATACACCTTCGAGCGCATAGGCTGGAGAGTTGACGGCGAGATATTCTCCCACGATTACAGAGTCCTCTCAGGCAATATGTACGTCGCTTCCATGCATAAGCACTGGATGACCTGGGGCGACAGCTATGAACTGGATATCGCTGACGGACAGGACGTAGTCATGGTGCTTGCGGCAGTTATAGCCATAGACTGCGTTATGGACGCAAACAGCTCAAATAACTCATAATGAAAGGAGCATTATCATGAACAGGTATAAATGGGGCGTCATCGGTACAGGAAAGATAGCCCACACATTTGCAACAGCGCTTGCACACTGCGAGAATGCAGAGCTTTGTGCAGTTGCATCAAGAACTGACGATAAGGCAAAAAAATTCGCCGAGGAATTCGGCTTTAAAAGCTTCTACGGAAGCTACAGGGAATTTGCGGAAAACAGCGAGGCTGAGATAGTCTACATCGCAACGCCCATGGCTTCCCATTTCGAGGACGCATGGCTCTGCCTTGAAAACGGCAAGAACGTACTGTGCGAGAAGTCCCTCACCCTCAACAGTTCCCAGACCGAGAAGCTGCTGGCATTTGCCCACGAGAAGAAGCTTTTCTTCATGGAGGCTATGTGGATGAAGTGCCGTCCCGTATACCGCAAAATGAAGGAATGGATAGCTTCGGGAGCCATCGGTGATATCGAGTATATCAAGGCAGACTTCAGCAACTTTATCCCCTTTGATGAAAAGGATCGTCTTTTCCGCGCAGACTGCGGCGGCTGTCTCCTTGATCTTGGAATATATCCCATTACACTCACCCATGACCTTCTGGGAGTCCCTGACGAGATCATCAGCTCCGCCCACATGATGAACGGAATTGACATGAGCAATTCTATCCTGTTCAGGTACAAAAACGGAGCCTTCTCCTCAATGGACAACGGCTTTGAGATACAGCTCCGCAACAATGCCATAGTTTCGGGAACAAGGGGCTTTATCACTCTGGGCAACTGGTTCCACTGCACAGAGGAGGGCACACTCTTTGACCGTGAAGGCAGAGAGGTGGAAAAGTTCATATACAAGGACACCATTAACGGTTATGAATATGAGATCGACGAGGTACACAGCTGTCTTGATCAGGGACTTACGGAGAGTCCGCTTGTGCCCCACAGCGATACCGTAGCAGTCATGAAGCTCATGGATCAGTGCCGCAGCCAGTGGGGAATGAAGTTCCCAAACGAGTAAAGTATTGAGCTCTGTCTCAAAGCACAAGTTACTAAGATAAATCATAATTTAGCGCGTATGCGCTAAGTTGATAGTTGAGAGTTGAGAGTTAATGTGTTCGCTTCGCTCACAATATTTTAATATTGTCGCCGCAGGCGACTCCACAACTTTCAACTCTAAACTCTCAACTCTAAACTTAAATCATACACTCGAATAAAATACAATACCCCGAAGCGACTGCTTCGGGGCTGCTTTATTTCATTATTACTTTGTACCGAAGATACGGTCACCCGCATCGCCTACACCGGGAACGATGTACTTGTCCTCATTGAGCTTCTCGTCCATAACGCCTGCGTAGATCTCAACATCGGGATGAGCCTTCTGAACAGCTTCAACGCCCTCGGGAGAGCATATAATGCACATGAACTTGATGTGCTTAGCGCCGAGTTTTTTCAGCTCAGTGATTGCAGCGACTGCCGAGTTGCCTGTTGCCAGCATAGGATCAACGATGATAGCGTCACGCTCGTTGATGTCATCAGGCATCTTAGCGTAGTACTTCACAGGCTCCTTGGTGACAGGATCGCGGAAAAGACCGATATGACCGATCTTTGCAGCAGGAACGAGAGTTGTAACGCCCTCTACCATTCCCAGACCTGCACGGAGAATGGGAATGAAAGCAAGCTTTCTTCCTGAGATTATCTTGGTCTTTGCAACTGCAAGAGGAGTCTCAAGTTCGATCTCCTTCAGGGGAAGGTCTCTTGTAGCCTCATAGCAGATGAACATAGCTATCTCTGATACCAGCTCACGGAACTCTTTTGTACCTGTGTTCTTGTCTCTGAGCAGCGAGATCTTGTGCTGTACCAGAGGATGATCTATAATGTGTAATTCAGCCATAGTAATTTACTCCCTTCACTGATTATTTTCTATTGCTGTTATAAGGTCGATACGTCTCTGATGGCGTCCGCCCTCAAATTCTGTAGTGAGGAAAATCTCAGCCAGCTCGCAGGCAAGTCCGCAGCCGAGAGTTCTTGCGCCCATGCACATAACATTTGAATTGTTGTGCATACGGGTGAAGCGCGTGGAGAAAGAATCCGCACAGAGGGCAGCTCTTATGCCCTTGATCTTGTTTGCAGCAATGGACATTCCTATGCCTGTGCCGCAGATAAGTATACCCTTTTCACAGTGTCCCGCAAGTATCTCATGACAGAGCTTTTCAGCAACGTCGGGGTAATCGCAGGGCTCACCGTCGGTACCCATATCCATGAACTCAAAGCCCTGAACTGACAGAGCCTCGATTATAGCCTTTTTCATTTCCACTCCTGCGTGGTCGCAACCGATAGCTATCATATCAACATCTCCGATCTTATAATTACGCTAAATTCTTGTTTTTTTCTCTAAGTCCTTCTCAGCCTTTACCTTCTGGAGGTAAGAGACCTCAAGGCTGTCAGGGTCGATGAGCTTTCTTGAAACGCCTGCGAGGCAGACGCCCACAGCGCTCTGCAGCCTTCCCTGTGGAGGAGCAATAACGAAGGCGGGGGAACTGTATGTATTGTAGAAGTCGGCAGCTCCGTCTCCGCAAAGCATAGCCTCTCCCACATTCAGTGCCAGATACTCCGCAAGCTCATCTCGGGAGAGCATCTGCTCCTCAGTGACCTGCTCAACGCAAAAGCCGTCGCTCTTGTATGTGCAGGTGTAGACCAGCTCTCCCCTCGCCTTCATGATAGAGCAGATATGCCCCTTATAGGCGAGGTTATTGCAGGCAAGTCCCAGAAGTGTGGAAACACCGCAGCATTTCACGCCAAGCCCGAAGCTGAGCGCCTTTACAGCCGCAACTCCTATACGCAGACCCGTATATGAGCCGGGACCGTTTGCAACGGCAATGCCTTCCAGGTCAGAGAGCTCCTTCCCTGCCTGAGCCATTATGTCCTTTACCATAGGCATAACGACCTGTGAATGGGTCTTCTGGGTATACACCGTGCTCTGAGCCAGGAACAGCTCAGTTTCAGAGTCAAAAAGCGCTGCGGAAGCTGTCTTTCCCGATGTATCAATTCCAAGCAGCAGCAAATCTTCCACCGTCCTCGATAATTATTTCCCTGTCATTCTCACTTATGTTGTTTATAGTGATATAAATTGTGTCCTTTGGGAGGAATTCCGCGATATTCTCGGACCACTCCACTGCCGCAACATTATCCTCGAAGGGGTAATCATAAAAGCCCGTAGACTCCAGGTCATCCTCAGAGTTTATGCGGTACATATCGAAGTGGTAGAGCGTCATATTCTCACCGCGGTATTCATTTACAAGTGCAAAGGTGGGAGAAGTAACGCTGTCTCCCAGCCCCATGCCAAGGGCAAGACCTCTGGTGAAGGTAGTTTTTCCCGCACCAAGTCCGCCTTTATAAGCTATCATATCTCCTGCCCTGAGCATAGCGCCAAGCTTTTCCGCAGCGGCGATGGTCTCCTGAGGAGAATGAGTGATGATCTTCATAAATACTCCGTCCGATCAGAAAAGTCCTGTGATATTACCGTCATTGTCGCAGTCGATATTGAGAGCAGCAGGAGCCTTGGGAAGTCCCGGCATAGTCAGAATATCGCCTGTGTAGATAACAACGAAGCCTGCGCCTGAGGACAGTCTTGCGTCACGGACAGTTATCTTGAAATTCTTGGGCTTTCCGAGAAGATTTGGATTATCGGAAAGCGAGTACTGAGTTTTTGCAACGCAGATAGGCAGATCCCAGAAGCCGATGCTCTCGATCTCCTTGATAGCCTTCTCAGCCTGGGGAGTAAAGATAACACCATCAGCGCGGTAGATCTCCTTTGCGATCTTTTCAACCTTGTCCTTGATGGTAGCCTCTGTATCATAAACGGGCTTGAACTCGTTTCCGCTTACAAGGTCGATGGTCTCGCATACCTTCTGAGCCAGATCCTTGCCGCCTTCGCCGCCCTTGGCGAATACCTCGCACATAGATACCTCAACGCCCATATCAGCGCAGAAATCCTGAACGAACTTAATCTCATTCTCGGTATCTGCAGCAAATCTGTTAATAGCCACAACTACGGGAACGTGGAACTTATGCATATTCTCGATGTGAGTTCTCAGGTTCTCGATGCCCTTTTCCAGAGCCCACATATTCTCCTTTGCCAGATCCTGCTTCTGAACTCCGCCGTTGTACTTGAGAGCCTTGATAGTTGCAACAAGAACAACGCATGAGGGAGCAAGTCCGCCGATACGGCACTTGATGTCCATGAACTTCTCTGCACCCAGGTCAGAGCCGAAGCCTGCCTCGGTAACAGTATAATCGCCAAGCTTGAGAGCAAGCTTTGTAGCTCTCAGTGAGTTGCAGCCGTGAGCAATATTAGCGAAGGGACCGCCATGGATAAAGGCGGGAGTATTCTCCAGAGTCTGCACAAGATTGGGCTTGAGAGCGTCCTTGAGGAGTGCAGTCATAGCGCCTGTGCAGCCCAGGTCCTTAGCGTAGATAGGCTCACCGCTGAGGTTATATGCAACGAGGATATTGCCCAGTCTCTCCTTGAGATCGGCAACATCGGAAGCAAGACAGAGAATAGCCATTACCTCTGAAGCAACAGTGATGTTGAAGCCGTCCTCACGGGGAATACCGTTGGCTCTTCCGCCGAGACCGATAAGGATATTTCTGAGGGCACGGTCATTCATATCCATACAGCGCTTGAACATAATCCTGCGCTGATCTATCTGGAGCTGATTTCCCTGCTGGAGATGATTGTCGATCATCGCGCAGAGAAGGTTGTTTGCAGCAGTTATGGCGTGCATATCGCCTGTAAAGTGGAGGTTGATGTCCTCCATGGGGACTACCTGAGCGTATCCGCCGCCGGCAGCGCCTCCCTTCATTCCGAAGACGGGACCGAGAGATGGCTCTCGGAGAGCGAGAACAGTGTTCTTGCCTATCTTACGCATAGCGTCAGCCAGACCGACGCTTATAGTTGTCTTACCCTCACCTGCGGGAGTAGGATTGATAGCAGTAACAAGAATGAGCTTACCGTCCTTCTTGTCTTCCAGCTTTTTGAAAAGGTTCTCGGAAAGCTTAGCCTTGTAGTGACCGTATGGCTCGATGTCCTCCTCATCAATGCCGAGTGTTGCAGCGATCTCATTGATGCGCTTCATATCGGCAGCCTGAGCGATTTCGATATCAGATAACATAAGAAATATCCTCCGTGTCGTTGTAATAGTAATTTTATTATACCACGTTTTTTCTTTAATTGCAAGGTCTGAGAAAATATTATAGCAGGCTCAGTGAAAAAAGCCGAGCCTGCTATTTCCGCCATATAACTCAAAGAGGACTGTACCCGAAGGTACAGTCCCCAAAGATTTAAGAAAGAAAAATGTGATAACATTAAGAAAACATCAACCCTTGACGCCGCCCAGTGCAACACCTTCGATGATGTACTTAGACAACAGGAAGTATGCAATAAGGATAGGTACGACTGTCAAAAGAAGACCCAGATAAACGGAACCGTACTCGGTCTTGTACGCGTCGCCGTTGAGAAGGCTTACCATCATAGGCATTGTTCTGAGCTCAGGTCTTGTGATAAGTATCTGAGGCATAAACAGCTGGTTCCAGCTGGTTACGAAGGAGAAAATTGCCTGTGTAGCCATAGCAGGCTTCATCATGGGAAGCACTATCTGGTTGAAGATCCTGAATTCGCCTGCACCGTCGATTCTCGCTGACTGGAGTATCTCCATAGGAAGCGAGGGGATCATATACTGTCTCATGAAGAAAACAGTAGTAGGTGCTGCGATCGAAGGAAGAATAAGGGGAAGGAAACTGTTTACCCATCCGATCTTGTACATGAGTGAATAGAAACCGATACTGGTTACCTGAGCAGGTATCATAAGAACTGCCATGATAACTGTGAAGAACGGTTTTCTCAGTTTCCAGTCATACGCAACGAGTGCGAATGCGGTCATTGTTGAGAAATAAATATTGCAGGCTGTGGAACCTACTGATACGATCAGAGAGTTCTTAAAGCCGTCCAGAGGATTGAATCCGCGTCCCATAAGGATATTCCAGTTTGTTCTGAAATTATGTCCGGGAATGAAGGATACAGCGTGGCTCTGGATCTCAGCGGTATTTCTTGTAGCGTTAACGATCATGATAACGAACGGGAAAAGACTGAGAACGGTAAGGAGTATACAAAAAGCATAAGCAAATATCTTGAATGCATAGCTTGATGCTTTTTTGTTTACCACTGCCATTGATTGACTCCTCCCTTCGCTGCTCTTTTAGCTTCTTTCTTGGCTCTCTTGATCTCCTTGTCGATCTTGATCTGATCCTTATCACGCATGATATAGAACAGGATAGCCGAGAAGAACGCTATTAACAGCCACATTATCATACTTGCTGCAGCCGCTCTGTTGTAAATGTAGTTGCCCGAGAAGGCAAGATTGTAAATGAATACGCTTGTTGTAAGCGTAGCTCTGTCGGGTCCTCCTGAAAGGAAGAGGAAAGGAATATCGAACATATTCAGTCCGCCGACAAGGCTGGTAATAAGTGTATACAGTAAAACTGTCTTAAGATTAGGTATCGTAATACGGAAGAAGGTCTGAACACCGTTCGCTCCGTCGATCTCTGCCGCTTCATAAATATCAGGGCTGATTCCGAGTACACCCGAAATAAGCACTATCATAGTATTTCCGTACCATGTCCAGAACTGGATAAACGCAACTATCAGTCGTGAAGCCGTTTTACTGGTAAAGAAATAATAGGATGAATCCCTGAGTCCTGTTGAAACAAGAATATCGTTTACAGGGCCTACAGGATAGTTGAACAGTGAATGGAAGAGGATCGCAACTGTTGCAGCCGTAATGATGTTAGGCATATAGAAAACGACTTTGAAGAAACCTTTTCCTCTGATCTCGTTGGAATGCGAGGTAAACCAAGCAGTCAGAAGAAGAGCAATTGATATCTGGGGAATAAAGTTCGCTATCCAGATAACTATAGTATTCTTCAGAGATACACGGAATGAGTCATTCTTTAAGATCTCCTTGAAGTTTTCAAAGGGATGTTCAAGGAAATGATAATCGTCGTTAAGTACACCTCTACAATCGGTAAAACCGAGGGTTGCTGTATAAATCGTAGGATACAGCGTAAAAATCAAAAATGCAACAACAAAAGGAATACTAAAGAGATATCCGTATTTTGAATAACTAATACCCTTGAGCTTCGTTTTCAAAGCCTAAAGCCTCCTTTTTATTTAGAGGGCTGTACCGCAGAAGCCTGCGGTACAGCGCTCAAGTTACTTAGTGAATATCGAGCTCGTCTGCAACTTCCTGCTTGAAGTCCTTGATAGCATCTTCTCTGGACTTGTTGCCTGCAGTGTACTGACGAACCTGACCACGCCACTTCTGGTTGATCTTCTCATCGTGCTGAGTGAGGTTCTTACCGTTTGCGTACTGGTTAGCGGGAACGAATACGTCGAACATATTCTGGCCGCCGAGGAAGTCCAGTGAACCGTCAGACATAGCCATAACTGTGCCTGAAGCTACTGAGTCCTTAGTACCGCCTTCGCCGTTGAGAGTACCGTTAGCCCACATATACTGGAGACCGTCCTTAGTGCAGTCAAGAGTGATCCAGTCGATGATCTGACCTACAGCTTCCTTCTTTGTTGAATCCTTGTTAGCGATAAGCCATGTACCGCCCCAGAAGAATCCGATAGGAGGCTCACAAACAGCCCAGTCGCCCCATGTACCGATAGATGTATCGAGCTCCTGGATAGCTTCGCCGTTCTCATCCTTCTCACCTGTGTCAACCCAAGAACCGCAGTTCTTAGCGATTGTGTAGTTGATGAGCCAAGCAGGACCGAAGAATCCGAGAACTTCCTTATCGCCCTCGCCCTTCATATCAGCGAACCAAGCATCCTGCCAGTCCTCTGTGTCGTTGTGGTAGTTGTTGTCCTTGAGCTTCTTGGAAAGGTCGAGGAATTCCTCACGCTTAGGATCAATGTAGAGTTTATCATCGACGATCCAGCCCTTCTCAGAGCTGTTCTCAACAGCGTGCCAGATATCACCGTCGCCTGATACGATTCCGTAGCCCTTCTTCTTGAGCTCTTCAGCTGCCTCGAAGAACTTATCCCAGCTGCCTGAGCCGCCGCCGATCTTAGCGGAAACTGTAGCAGGATCGTCGCTGCCGAAAGCAGCCTTAGCTACTGAACGTCTGTAGATGAAGGCACCACCTGTAGCCTGGTATCCGAGACCAACTACATCACCGTTGGGGTTAGTACCGATATCTACTGAGTACTTAGCAATGTCAGCAGCCTTGATCTCGTTGTCAACGTCGATTCCGAGATCCTTGTAAGGAGCAGCATAGCTTGACATATCGCCCTGTGTATACTTCAGAACGAAAGCAGCCTCTGCGCAGTAGAAGTCAGGAGCGTCCTTACCGCCGGCCTGAAGAGCCTTGTTAAGAGCAGGCTGGTAGTTACCGTCAGTTGTAGGAATGATTGTTTCCTTTACTTCGTACTTTGCAGCGAAGTCAGGGTGTGTTGCCATGAACTTCTTAACCATTCCGGGAACTTCGTCTGTGAAAGTCCACAGGTTGATAATGGTCTTGCCGTCCTTTGTGGTTGCCTCTTCCTTCTTGCTGCAGCCTGTAGCAGCTACAGAAGATGCCAGAAGAGCGATTGCTGAGATGACCGATAATGCTTTTTTCATTTTTCTTGACCTCCAATTATAAAAATTGATATTATTTCAATCAGTCTTTACAGACTGAAAAGAACATTATTTACGATAGACTCCAGCATTTCCTGTCTGCCGCTTGTGAGTGAAGCTGTAACCTCACCCTTTTCAAGAGCATACTTTTCGAGAGATGCGAAATCTGCCTTGCCAGCGATTATGTCAGCACCGATGCCTGTCTTCCATGAAGCGTATCTGTCCTCTACGAACTTGTCGATACGTCCGTCCTCGATAAGCTTGAGAGCAGCTCTGAAGCCGAGAGCGAATGCGTCCATACCTGCAATGTAGCTGTAGAAGATATCCTCGGGAGTGAAGCTTCCTCTGCGAGCCTTAGCGTCGAAGTTGAGACCGCCGTTTGTGAAGCCGCCTGCCTTGATAACCTCATACATACACATTGTTGTGTCGTAGATGTTTGTGGGGAACTGGTCTGTATCCCATCCGAGAAGAACATCGCCCTGGTTAGCGTCGATAGAACCGAACACACCGTTGTCTCTTGCAACACGGAGCTCATGCTGGAATGTGTGCTGAGCAAGTGTAGCGTGGTTAGCTTCGATGTTCATCTTGAAATCCTTGTCGAGACCGTACTTTCTGAGGAATCCCAGAACTGTAGCGGTATCGAAATCATACTGATGCTTTGTGGGCTCCTTGGGCTTGGGCTCAATGTAGAAGTCGCCTGTGAAGCCGATAGAACGTCCGTACTCAACAGCCATTTTCATAAGACGAGCCATGTTGTCGAGCTCAAGACCCATGTCTGTGTTGAGGAGAGTCTCATAACCCTCACGTCCGCCCCAGAATACATAGCCGTTACCGCCAAGCTTTACTGTAGACTCAAGAGCCTTCTTGATCTGAGCAGCTGAGAAAGCGAAAACGTCTGCGGAAGGAGAAGTACCTGCACCGTGCATGAATCTGGGATGATCGAAGCACTTAGCTGTACCCCAGAGGCACTTCTTGTCGCCCATTGCAGACTTCATATAGTCTGTAACGATGTCGAGCTGGTCATTGGTAGCCTTGAGGCTGCCATACTCGGGAGAAAGGTCACGGTCGTGGAAGCAGTAGTAATCGATGGAAAGCTTATCCATGATCTCCTTAGCAGCATCAACCTTAGCCTTAGCTCTTGCAGCGGGATCTGACTGACCCCATGTCTTGTCTGTTGTGCCGCAGCCGAACATATCTGTTCCGTCGCCGCCCATTGTGTGCCACCATGAAAGAGCGAACTTCAGGTGCTCGCGCATTTTCTTTCCGTTGATGACCTCATCAGGGTTGTAGTACTTGAAAGAGAGAGGATCAGTACTATCCTTGCCCTTATACTGAATTTTACCGATATTGCTGAAAAATTCCATTTTATCCTCCATTTAAGCATTTATTTTCAGAGATGTGCATTCTTTTCCTGTCAGCTTTTTGCTGAGTGAGTCGGGCTGAGAGGTGCCTGCATAGAGGGTGAACTCCTTGCCTTCCTTTACCCATTCGCCCTTTTCATTGACAGCCATGAAGGCTCTTTCGGGAAGGGTGATCTGTACGACCTGACTCTCGCCCGCGTCAAGTGCGACTCTCTTGAAGCCGCAGAGGCTATGGTTGGGAACTGCGTTCTCCGAATTACCTTTGATATAGAACTGGACTACATCCTCCACTGCACGGCTGCCTGTGTTAGTGATCTTCACCGAAGCCTTACCGTCTGCGAAGCTGAGCTCCGAACACTCTGTCTCGGAGTAAGTAAGTCCGAAGCCGAAGGGATAAAGAATATTGCCCTCGGCGTATCTGTAAGTACGGTTCTTCATGCTGTAATCCGAGAAATCGGGCAGCTTTGAAGCGTCCTCATAGAATGTAACGGGAAGCTTTCCTGAGGGAGAGATCTTACCGAAAAGTATATTCGCAAGAGCTCTTCCGCCGAACTGACCTGGATACCACGCGTGTATAAGGGCATCGCAGTCTGCTTCTACATTTATTGCACTGCCTGCTGCAGTGACTATGATGACGGGCTTGCCTTTAGCCATTACCGTCTTAACAAGCTTTCTCTGTGACTCAGGGAGTCTGAGATCATTTTTGTCGCCTGAGGAGAACTCGTTGCCGGTGTCTCCCTCCTCGCCCTCGATAGTAGCGTCAAGACCTACGCACAGAACAACTATATCAGAGTGCTCTGTGATTATCTCAGCCTCAGCCAGTCTGTCGTCGGGAAGAGCAAGACCCATGCATCTGTCTTTGTACAGGTGACATCCCTCGGAGTAGATGACTCTGCCGTCAAACGCCTCACGGATACCGCTGAGGAAGGTCACATACTCATCGGCCTTGCCGTTGTAGTTGCCCTCCAGAGCCGGAACGCTGTCGGCGTTGGGACCGATGACTCCGATGGTCTTGTATTTGCTGCCGTCCAGAGGCAGGATACCGTTGTTCTTTAGGAGCACCATTGAGCGCTCTGAACATTCAAGAGCGAACTTCTTGTGCTCGTCACAGGAAACGATATCGTAATCAAGTCCGTCGTATTCGGTGGACTTGTCGAACATACCAAGTCTTATCCTTGTTCTCATCAGCTTGACGCAGGACTTTCTGAGATCCTTGTCAGTAATGAGCTTCTCACCGTAAGCAGCAAGAAGATGGAGATATGTATTGCCGCAGTTAAGGTCGCAGCCCTTCTTAAGAGCGAGTGCTGCCGACTCGGGAGCGGTCTTGGTAACACCGTGATTGGTGTGGAAATCTCTTATTGCCCAGCAATCTGAAACGAAATGGCCGTCGAACCCCCATTCCTCAAGCTTATTCATGAGAAAGGTATTGGCACAGGCGGGTTCGCCGTTTACTCTGTTGTATGCGCCCATAACGCTTTCGACCTTGGCTTCCTTAACAAGAGCCTCGAAGGCAGCGATATAGGTCTCTGTCATATCCTTCATGTTTGCCTTGGCGTCAAACTCATGTCTGGTAGCCTCGGGGCCGCTGTGAACAGCGAAGTGCTTTGCACAGGCTGCAACTCTCAGAACCTTGCCTTCGCCCTGAAGTCCCTTGGTGTAAGCAACACCCAGACGTGTCGTCAGGTACGGATCCTCACCGTAGGTCTCCTGACCTCTGCCCCATCTCGGATCGCGGAATATATTTATATTCGGTGACCAGAGTGTAAGACCTTTATAAATGTCACGATCATCGTGAGCGGAATATTCATTGTATTTAGCTCTTGCTTCAGTTGAGGTGACCTCTCCTGCCTTGCGGACAGCCTCCTCATCGAACATAGCAGCCATTCCTATTGCTTGCGGGAACATTGTAGCCGTTCCTGCTCTTGCAACACCGTGTAATCCTTCGCTCCACCAATTGTAAGCGGATATCCCCAAGCGCTCCACAGCAGGAGCGTCATATTTGAGCTGCTCAGCCATTTCCTGAACAGAAAGCCTGTCCGTAAGGTCCTCAGCTCTTTCGATTGCGGATAATGCTTCGTCCATGTACTTCTCCATCAGCATTTTCCTTTCTCTTTATATTTTGCTTATAAACTCATCTATGACCTTTTCGGGAGCCCACTCCGTAGCGGAGAGTTCCCACTTTTCCTTTATGCAGGCTGTCTCATTCGGAAGATAGCTTTTCAGCTCTCCCAACAGCTCGCATTCAAGGAAAAGGTCATTGGTGTAAGTTTCGTAATTACAGCAGAAATCCGGATAGCTGATATTTTCATACCCATCAAAGCTGATCCTTAAAATATTTCTGCCCTTTATATAGAGCACCTGCTTCCCTGTTACATTGAAGCCGGCCTTGAAAGCTTTCTTCTCCTTGGGGTCCTGTCTCAGGAGAGCGTACTTGTCAGTCAGCACAAAACGATGATCATTTATTGCGGAGTAGCTCCACAGTGCCATCGTTCTGTTGGGAAGGAATCCCTTGTCATCCCTGCAAAGAGGAATGATCTCAGTACCGCCCGCTGCCAGTCCCGTAACGGACCAGGGAGCAAATTCCGAGGGCTTGTCGGAGCAGTTTGTGATCCTGTTCTCAATAGTGACCGATGTTTTATCGTCCATTGAAATCACCAATTCAAACTGTTTTTCAAATTTTGTCATTGCAGGCGTGAGGGTGAGCACTCCGCCGTCAAAATTTGCTTCGACCTTTGAATTGTCGGGGAGATAAGTTTCGGGCATTACCTCCGGAGCACTCCATATTCTGTGGCCGCCGTAGGCGTACCAGACTCCGTAGCCGTTGTTTATCTCATAGAAGTTTCTGTCGATGTCTTCAAAAAGAATATTATCACCATCAGTAAAGCCGAAGAAAACAATCCTCGGTCCCACGTCTATAGTAGCGATGAGCTTGATAACACCATTATCGAGGCAAAGACATTTTCCGTAATTCTTGTAGTCGGTCTCATAGCACTTAACAGACATCACACATCACCTTTCGTAAGCTCTAATGCTATTATATACTACTTTGGCAATTTATACTAATCAAATATTGCGGCTGTTTATTCAAGAATTGCTAACATTGCACAAATTCTTCAAACCCACTTTACAAATACTATGATAATAGTGTATAATATATCCAGATATTACGGTGAATTATGAATATTGACATAAATTTCACAACAATTTTTGGTTAAGGAGGCTAATCATGATTAAAAATCTATCGGGCGATTACGAGACCGTTGAATACGAAAACCAAAGATTTGTCATGCTTTACGACAACGACCAGGTCGAAGAGTACCCTACTCACTGGCATAACGCCGTGGAAGTCATAATACCTCTGCACAACGGTTTTACAGTAACATCGGGCGGTGTGGACTACCACCTGAACGAAAAGGAGATAATCATCATCCCACCGGGAGAGCTCCATTCCATGCCCGCCCAGGAAGGAAGGCGCATAATCTTCCAGTGTGACAACAGCATAATCAGCGATGTTCCTGCGCTCGAAGCCCTTGTTCCGGTATTTTCCGAGGCTTTCCATATAACTCCCGCAGTCAGCAAGGAGCTGTACATACTTTCAAGAAAGAGCATACTTGATATATACTCAGAATACTATTCAAAATCTGCGCTGGCAGATGTGCGCATCTACCTTTGCCTCATAAAAATGCTCACTGCCGTAAGAGAGTACCAGCTCACACAGGCAGCCGACGCCTTTACGGGCGATCCCTCAGGAAGGGACGACACCCGCAAGTTCAGCATGGTAATGAAGTACATCAACCAGAACTATATGTATGAGATACCGCTGGAGAAGATCGCCTCCATCGCAGGCTACAGCAAGTACCATTTTTCGCGTATTTTCAAGAAGTACAACAACGTTTCATATATACAATATATTAATAGCAAAAGGATAAAGGCAGCGGAAAGGCTTCTCATCGACCCGAACCTCTCCGTTACGGAGGTAGCCATGAGGGCAGGATTTGCCAGTCTCACCACCTTCAACCGAGCTTTCAAAAAAGCAAAAAACTGCACCCCCACCGAATTCAAGACCTTATATAAAATATCAGATACCACATAAAAAACGGATCCCGAAAACAGCTGTCGGAGCTGTCTTCGGGATCTTTTTATCGCAATATCTGGTGTATCCGATCCACCATTCTGCAAATTTACCTGTCAAAAAGCAAAGGCAGTACTTTCGTACTGCCTTTTGCTTTTTAATGGAAGAAAAACTATATACCACCGCAATTATTGCTTGTTATATGTTACCCACTGATAGTGTGCCTTGAGAGGTGTTCTGCCGTTGAATGCCTTGAGCCAGTCATCAACAGTTCTTCCGGGCCATGCGTTCATCATGATCTTTCCGGGAGTCTTGGGGATATTCTGGTAAGCAGTGTAAACAGCCTTGCCGTCAACATACCATGTGATATGATCGGGCTGCCAGTCAAAACCGTAGGTGTGGAATGCCTCAGATGAGTCAAATCCGAGATCATACATATACTCGTGTTTGCCAACACCGTCAGTGTAGTAGTTGAGCTGTACCTTTGTTGTGTCCTTACCCAGGATCTCGATATCGATCTCATCCCAGGGATTGTTGTCTGAAGGACCTGTGTAGGTGAAGAACGAAGAAACAACGCCGTCGTTCTTTATAGCCTGCATAGAGGTCTCATAGTAACCGTAGTGATAGAAGTTGTTTGTACGGAACTCGCCGCCTGAGTACTGAGGATTCCAGTCAGGGTTGCTGTCATTTGACCACTTCTGGTCAACGCTGAGCTCCAGTGCACCGCCGCCGATAACAGCATTGCGCTTGTACCACCAGCAGTCGAAGGGCTTGCCGTTTGTCCATCCGTCGGAAGCAAAGAAGTCGCCTGCATTGCCTGTACGGAAGTCAGATACCATTGTGGCATTCTTGTTCATAGGAGTACCCTTATCCTGCATACCGCCGTATACAGCAGGAGCGGGTGTAGTAGTCACAACAGATACTGTAGTAGTTGTTGTGGTAGTAGTGCTTGTTGTAGTTGTTGTGGAAGTTGTTGTTGTAACGACAGGAGTCGTAGTTGTATATACAACAGGCTCATTCCCCTGAGCATATGACTCAGGAAGTGCAGGTATCAGATTGAGGAGCTTCTTCTGGATAGAAAGCGGATCATTGCCTGTGATACCGGAACCGTTCTCGTAAACATCTCCGTTTATAGCGCCCTGCTTTGTCAGGTGCTTTTCATAAGAACCGTTATAGCTGTACTTATCGGGGTTAGCCAGGTGCTGCATGAGAAGAATAGCATCGCTGAGCTCCACGTTATTATCAAGGTTTGCGTCGCCCCAGAGTGTTACATTTGAAGATGCAACAGGAGCAGTAGTAACTATAGGAGTTGTAACAACAGGAGTTGTAGTTACAGGCTGAGATGCCTCGATGCTGAGGAGTGGCTTTGTGCCCTTGACGCCTGCATAAGCACCGTCAATATAAAAATCTGTAAGACTCTCGGGAGCTTCAACATAGAGGACCATGCTCGAAGCACCCTCGGGAATAGTGTAAGCAGAATTTGAAAGATCAACCCACTGACCCTTAGGAGCGGTAACGGTCTTAACCTCATCATACTTCTCAGTACCTGAGCTGTCCTTATACTGAAGTGCGAGCTTGAACTCAACAGAGTCCTCGGTATCCTGCATTACAGCAGTACCGAAAGCGAATGTCTCGCCTGCCTTGAAGGGGTTGCTGCTGAGGTTCATTGAAGCGCCGTTCCAGTTGTCAGCACGTCCGGATACCAGCAGACCCTTTGAGCTGTTGTAGCCTGAGCTTGAAGTTACCTTAGCGCTGCCGCGTCCGGTCCAGTCGCCTGCACCTGACTCGAAAGCCTCAGTGAGGTAATAGCCGTTTGCATCGGGCTCTATGGGCTTCTCCGGCTCGGGCTCCTTGCCCAGAGTTATAGTATTCTTATTAACGGTTGCCTGACCGTTGCTCTCCCAGCCTTCAACGTTGAAAGCGACCTCATACATTTTACCCATCTGGAGACCCTTGGACTCCCACGCTTCAAAGTGCTTTGAAACGCTGATGGTACCTGATGTTCTGCCGCTGCTGCGAACGCTGAAATACTGTACGAAGGGCTTGTTTCCTTCGATAGTATATGAGTTGCGGTTCTCCTTGTAGATGTAGTAATTAGCGCCGTCGAGGCTTACTGTACCCAGAGGACTTCCTGCACCGGGCTGTCCGTTAGGAGGACACCAGTTTTTCCAGTCCTCAACGATGTAGTACTCGACCAGAGGATTCTGAGTCCAGCCGTAAATACAGAGACGCGAGTTACCCTGACTGCTTGCGGACCAGCTTACATCGAATTCACAGGTGATTCCGCCGTAGTCCTGGAAGCTCTTTGTGCTTCCCATGTCGATACCGCGGCGTGCAAGGAAGTTACCATTAGGTCCTGCACAGTTCCACTGTGTAGAGAATGTACCATTGTCACCAAGAGTCATTGATGACGGCTGGCTTGTATCTGCTGCCCAGATCTCATAGCTGTAGCCGTCGGGACCTGTGCCCTTGTGCTGTCCTGCGCCGTTAAGACTGTAAGTTGTACCTGCTGCTACTGCTGTAACGCCTGCAAATACAGACGATGAAGCACAAGCGATGGTTGCTGCCAGTCCCAGGGCAGCCATTTTAATGCCATTGAATTTCATAATATATCAGCCCTCTCATTCCGTGACATAAGTCACTGTTTTATTTACATTTAAGCAGCATGACCGCAGTCACCGGAGAGGCGCCACAGGTCATGTTGCATTTTGTGCTTTCTTGCGGTATTCAGAGGGAGTAAATCCCGTCTGCTCCTTGAACTGTCTGGCGAAGTGAACATAGCTGTGGTAACCGCTGCTTGCGGAGATGTCATTTATGTTCATATTGGTAGTAGAGAGCAGCATTTTCGCGTAGCTGACCCTGCTCCTTACCAGATCCTCGATAAAGGTCATACCGAAGTGTTTCTTGTAGGCGTGCTGGAAAGCCGAACGGCTCATGCGCACCTCATGGGCGGTGCTGTCCACATTGCGCTGCTCATATGGGCGGCTGTAGATCTTGTTTCGCACCGTTGATATAAGCTCGAACTGAGCGCTCCTTCTGCCTGAGACGCTGTTGATGGAGCTCTCTCTTATTTTAATGAACATCAGCTTCATGAAAAGCTCAGCCGACTCTGCCTTACAGGGATTATCGGAATACTTCTCATAGGCGATGGATTTTACGCAGTAGCTGAGGAACTCAAGAGGCATTTCCATAGGAGTCTCCAGAGGGATCCCCATTCTGAGGAAGTCCTCTTCCTCTCCCCTGTCATCGAAATCAAAGTGTACCCAGTCATTCTCAAATACACTTAGGGGAACGCAGCGATAGTGCTGAGGTCTGCCCTTAGGGTAGATGAAGACGGTGCCGGGCGAGGTAGTGACCTCCCTGCCGTCTATTTCAAAAATCGCGGGAGTCCTTACAAGCAGGAGAAGGTAGTCTCCGCTCCCGTCGGGTCTGTCAATAAAGAAGTCTGCGTCGTGGCAGTGATCGAAGCCAACATTATTAATTATCATTGTCAACTCTCCATTTTCTGAATTATTCTGTTTTTGACAAATCCCTATCTTAAAAATCCGTGATCCATGTTATTTTCTACAATGATTATACCACTTTCAAACCTATAAATATATTATTTTATTGTCAAAATTGGCAATTTTATGACATCTGCATAAAATGTTATCCCCTGCAGAAGCAGGGGATAGTAACAGATCATTGATTTTCCTTACTGAAGTCAGGGAATTTGTATCGTTTCTTATACTCCTTGGGCGTAACACCGAGATATTTCTTGAATATCTTGATGAAGTAGCTCTGCGAGCTGAAGCCCAGAAGGTTGCTTATCTCAGAGTCGGTATACTCCGAGAAGGTAAGCAGGTTAGCAGCTTCCTCAGCCTTGGTCTTGCTGACATAGTTGCTGAATGCGATACCTGTTTCCGACTTGAAAAGCCTTGAAAGGTAAGCAGGACTTATTTTAAGATAAGCCGCAGCGTCCTCGATCATGATCTTTCCGTGGAGATGATCGCTGATATAGTCGAGGGCGCGGACGATCTGCTTTGAGTAGATACCGCTATTGCGCACACGTCTCATGTGGCGGGTATAGCCCTCTATCATCTCCTGATGCACCGCGTGGACTTCTGCTTCCGTGCGGCACTCATCGGATTTCATTATATATATGTCACTGAGGTTGTAAGCCTCCTCAAGAGTCATTCCGCTGTTGATGCAGAATCTTGCGATAAGAGCAGCAGAGATAGCAAAGTGGTATTTCAGGTTCCTGAGTGGATCCTTGCTGAGGATACCGTAGCCCTCGCTGCAAAGGGGAGTCGCAAAGACCTTTACCAGCTCGATATTGCCCGAGCAGATACTCTCATAGCAGGCTATCTCGCGGTCAAAGGGCGCGTGCTCGAAGCCCTCCTCACACTTGAGGAAAAGATGGGAAGATATATATTTCTCTGTATAGTCACTCATGTCAAAACACCTCTCTGATATAATATGGATACCCTTCACGCAAGGCTCTGTCAAGCCTGCGGGGGACTTTTTTCCTTCTTATACATATTATATCATATAATTATGAATTAATCTACCATTTCATATATCCGAAGATAGCTCACCGCAGAATACTGCGGTGAGCCGTCGGTGATCAGCTATTACTGTCCTGATTCATGGAAGAAGTAAGGAAGTGCATTGTATACATAGTGTCTTACATGACCCCACCAGTGATCGTTGCCCTGAGCCTCGAAGTAGTAGAAGTTGCCCTTTGAGAAATCAGATGTGAACCGGAACTCATCAAGCTTCTTCATTGCCTCTATCTGAGGGCCGATATTTGGCTGTGCCATATCCTTCGTACCTGTTGCTGCAAAGATGAAATACTGCCTCGGGGTAAATCCGAACTTATGAACAGCATCTGCCAGATCCTGAGCCTTGCCGTCAGCGCTGTTGGGACCCCAGTGGTCGCCGCTGAGAGGCATGAAGTAACCAACGATGTCAAGGTCATTCTTGAACACAGCCCATGTGGAAACTGCGCCCATGGAGAAGCCGCCGTATGCTCTGTGCATTCTCGAAGCCTTCATACCCTCTGCTGTCGTGTTCTCCGCATAAGTGGAGTACTTGCTCTCCACAAAGGGGATAACGCTCTGGCGGAGCTCCTCATAGAAGTTCTGAGCCGAGCTTCCATTGCCGTTGAAGGTTGGAGTTACCACGATAAGGGGCTCCAGCTCTCCGTTCATTATCATGTGGTCAAGCATATTCTGTATCATAGTATCGTTCTGGAAGAACAGTGTATTCTCGTTCTCACTTCCGCCGTGCATGAGGTAGAAGATATTGTACTTCTTGCTGGGATCGTAATTATAAGGAGTATAGACATACAGTGTCTTGTTGCCTCTTATTCCGTTATATGTCTCCTTCGTTACCTTGCCCTGCTGTGAGCATGAGTCAAAATAACTATTCCCGGGAGAGTCAGGAGCCGGAACATATCTCTTGTTCTCTTCATAATTGAAATTGCTCGGAGGCGGCTCCGGAGTATTGTCGGGAAACTCCTGTATCTTGCCCATGATATACTGCTGGAGGAGCACAAGGTCATTGACCTCGAATTCCGTACTTCTGTCAACATCAGCCAGCTTCACAAGATCGGCAGCCTTGTTTGACGAGAGTATAAGCTTTCTCGCAGCGATCATATCCATGGAGTTAATAATGCTGTCGGAATTTACGTCGCCGAGAATGAACTGACCGCCCACAGCGCCCTCTATCTCGGTGCCTGCCGCAGCTATCTTCACATCGTCAACGTAGAAGCTTGTTGAGCCCTTGTCTGTCTCAACATATATGTATACATTCTCCGCACCTGAGGGTATCCGGAAGCTTGGATTAGCAAGCTGAGACCATTTGCCCTTCATGGGAGAAGCACTTGCAATTTTATCGTACTTTGTAGTACCGTCCAGGTCATACTGCATGGTGAAGTGGAACAGCTGACTGTCCGCGCTGCCCTCATCATACATAACATTTGCGCTGAAGCTGTAGCTCTCGCCTGCTCTGAAGCTGCTGCCCAGCTTGTATGTTGCGCCCTGCCATTCACTGCTTCTGTCCGAGCAGCAGAGGGATTTGCTGCCCGTAAGAGAAGCCTTGGACGAAACAGCTACACTTGCGCCTGCTCTGCCTTCCCAGCCGTCATCGCCGCTCTCGAATGAGCAGCTCAGCAGGTAATCACCGCTGTCACCCGAAGGTGCAGGTGAGGTCGTAGTCTGGGGTGTTTCCTCGTCGTCGCCGAAGGTCCACCAGTCCACATTGAACAGATAGCCGCTGCCGCCTGTATACTTGAAGAACAGGTCATGCTCACCGCTTGCGCCGCTGACATCGCATGAGACCTCTTTCCAGTCCTGCCAGCCGCCTGTTGCGGGCACAGAACAGGTACCGATCTTTTTCCCTGAAAGGCTGTCGAGATAGATCTCAATATTGCCGCCGTCTGTAGCAGACGCAATATTCGCAGTAAATTTCTCCGCACCGCTGCCGAAATCGACGCCGCTGACCTTAACGTAGTCGCCGTCCTCGATATTGGCAAGGTCGAGACCGCCGTTTGAGCAGTTCTCGGTCTTTACGCCCTTTGAGAAGCAAATGGTCTCGCCTTCAACTCTCTTGAAGGGATCCACGCTCTTGAGCTGCTTCGGACCTGTTTTTGAAGGCGAAATTGTAGGAATAGAGCCATCCGCACCGTAGGTGAACTCATCAATGCAGACGCTTCTGTCGAAGGTGCCGCCTCCGGGGAGACTTGCGTCATGATAGAACAGATATGAGTGTCCCTTGTAATCGATAACGCCGGGGTGGTTAGTGAAGCAGTTGTGCGGCCTCATAACCTGACCGCGGTATGTCCAGGGACCTGTAGGTGAAGGAGCAGTTGAGTAACCGAGGCTCTCTCCTCCGTCATTGCCGTAGAAAGCAGCAAACACCAGATAGTAAAGATCCCCCCTCTTGTAGAACCAGGGACCCTCGCCATAGGAGCTCTGCTTGCTTGAGGGACCGAATGTATCCTTGTTCATGTCAAAATGCTTGATCTCGCCGTCGAGAGTTACCATATCCTCCTTGAGCTTTACATAGTAGCAGGTAGGATTTCCGAACATGAGCCATGCCTGACCATCGTCGTCAATAAAAACAGTCGGGTCGATATACGCCCAGTCGGGACCGCAGAGCGGCTTGCCCAGAGCGTCCTTGAAAGGACCTGTGGGAGAATCCGCAACAGCAACGCCAATACCGCGTCCGCCTCCCGATTTGTTTTCGAGAGTCACATAGTAATAGAATTTACCGTTGCGTTCGATACACTGAGCCGCCCAGGCTGAGTCCTGTTTGCCCCATGAGAAGCTGTCCCATGAGAGGATCATTCCGTGGTCAGTCCAGTTCTGCATATCCTGTGAAGAATAGCAGTGCCAGTCGGGCATATGGTAATTGTCGGAGTTATCCGCATCTCTGCCGGTATACAGGTAAACCGTATCACCGTAAACCATAGGCGCGGGATCGGTGCTGTAGATGGTCTGGATGGCAGGATTGTCCGCATTTACATATGCAGGCGGTGTGATAACTGCTGCAGGTATGGCCAGAGCTGCGGCAGTCACCATTGAGAGTAGCTTTTTCATAAGTACGCCCCCATTTTCAGATTTTTAATTACCCTTCTTTTGTGCATTTGTAAAAGATATACATAATACACATTTCTTTATTTATTATCTAAATTATAATTGTCGCCCTTGCCGCATTATATCATTATAATGATAATTATAGTAATTTTTCTACTTCAAATAGCATTTTTGCGCTACGAATATCATGATTTTATCTTTAAACCAAATTTTCCAAAAACTTCCGTTATTTTGTCCACCTATTCCTCAAAAAATGGGTTGCCAATCCTTTTGTTTAGAAGTATTATATATAGTTATGCATTTGTTTTGTCCCTATTCAACCTATATTTTCGGATTTACCGCAATTTTTAGTCACTTTTGACCAAGGTCACAAATTTTGACTTGTTATTTCATAGTTTATTAATATATAATAGTATCAAGATAAAAAAAGAGGAGTTTGGGCACTCCTCAGGGGATTACTAAAATCATGACATTGCTTAATTAAACAAAGGAGTGATTTAAGTGAAAACAAGCAAATTGATCAGCGGGATAGTTTCAGCATTATTAGTCGCTACAAGTCTTCCCGCAGCCCTTCCCTCCAGCGCCGCAGGTGAGACATACAGACTCAACGGCGCAGGTCAGCACAAGGGCACAGGCCCCGACGGCTACAGCTATGAGATCTGGGCAGCAGACACAAGCCAGCCCTCATCCATGACACTGGGCAAGAACGGTGCATTCTCCACAGAGTGGAACTGTGCAGGCCCTCAGGGTAACTTCCTCGCCCGCCGCGGTATCGACATGGGCAGCACAAAGACCTACCAGCAGTACGGCTCTATCGAGTGCGATTTTGATGTTGACTGGTCCGCCGGCAGCTCAGGAAACTCCCGTATCTGTATCTACGGCTGGACACAGAATCCTCTCGTTGAGTACTACATCGTGGAGGACTGGAAAAACTGGTGCCCTCCCAACGGTTCACCCGGCGCAGGCAGCCCGTTAGGCAACTTTACACTTGACGGAGCAAAGTATTACATCTACAAGGAAAACCGCAATTCCTACACCATCGAAGGCAACAAGCCCTTCGTGCAGTACTTCAGTGTACGCAGCTCCGGAAGAACAAAGGGCACCATCAGCGTTTCCAAGCACTTTGAGGCATGGGAGGCAAAGGGTCTCCAGATGGGTAAGATGTACGAGGTCGCTTTCAACGTTGAAGGCTGGGAAAGCTCAGGACGTGCAACAGTAAACAAGAATACAATGTACCTCAACGGTATTCCTTACGGAAAGGATTCCACCGATGACGATCCTCGTCCCATAACGACCACAACCCCCACCGTTACACCAACCGTTGAGCCCGATGCAAACGGATATTACTTCAGTACCGACTTTGAGTCAGGCAGAGGCAGCTGGGAAGGCAGGGGCAACGTGACCCTTACATCTTCCACAGGCTACAACAACACAAAGGGAATTCTTGTATCCGACAGATCCAACGAATGGAACGGCGCAGCCATCGAGCTTGATCCAAACGCTTTCAATGCAGGCGAAACTTACAGCTTCGGAGTAATGGCAATGCAGAATACCGATTCTTCCGCCACAATGAAGCTCTCTCTCCAGTACTCCGGCAGCTCAGGCACAGTCTACGATGAAGTAGCAACAGCCAAAGCTTCCAAGGGACAGTGGGTATCCGTTGCAAATCCCTCATACACAATTCCCGCAGGCGCTACCGATCTCCTTCTCTACATCGAGACCACCGACAGCCTTGCAGATTTATATGTGGACAACGCTTTCGCTGCCAAGAGCGGCACAAAGCCAAGCATTGTTCCTTCCACAAGCACTCCCGTTACTTCCACATCTGATCCCGTTGTATCCAAGACCGACAAGATCAAGATCATGCCCGCAGGCGACTCTATCACCTTCGGTATGGGCGATGACGGCGGCTACAGAAAGTTCCTCGACTACCTCCTCAAGGAAAAGGGATACACCAATGTAGACTTCGTAGGTCCCGAGGGCTCAAACAGCGCTTCATTCAGCTACAACGGCAAGACCGTTACTTATGATGACAACCACGCAGGCTATAGCGGCTACACCATCAAACAGCACGCAGGCGGCTGGAGCAATAACAGCGGTCTCTATGAGACACTCAAGAACAACAACGCAGTCAAGAGTGCCGATCCCGACATTATACTCCTCATAATCGGTACAAACGATATGACTGCAAACCGCTCCATGAGCGAGTGCGAGGACGACCTCCACACTCTCCTGGACTATATGCTGGGAGATATGTCCTCAGACGGCATGATCTTCCTCTCCACCATTCCCGAGCTCAGCGCTTTCGGCGGCGGAGACAACACCCAGAAGATAGCCAACTATAACAGCCTCGTAAAGAAGGTCGCTCAGGAATACAGCAACAGCGGCAAGCACGTTACATTTGCTGACATTCACGGCTGCCTCAACGGCACAGCAGACCTTGGCGACGGTATTCACCCCAGCAAGGCAGGCTATGAGAAGATGGGCAAGTACTGGGCAGGCGTGATCGACGAGTACATCTCAGCTTCACAGTCCTCAACTCCCGTGGTACAGCCTTCAACAGGTGTACGCGGCGATACGAACCAGGACGGCGTAGTTGACGTATTCGACCTTATCCCCCTGAGAAAGGGTATCATGGCAGTAATGGCAGGAAGCGGCAAGGCTGCTCCCAACTCAGACGTCAACGGCGACAATGACGTATCTGTTGCTGACCTTGTTACACTCAAGCAGTTCCTCCTCGGCAAGATCGACAAGTTCCCCGAGGCTGCTGTAACAACAACTACAACAGCACCCAGAGTAACCACAACTACCACAACAAAGCCCGTATCACAGGGTCAGAACCTCAACGCACAGATCCGTCAGGATATGCCTGTTCAGGTCCCCGACGGAGCAGAAAAGACCAGTCAGTGCAAGGTGGAGAAGAAGACCTACACCTGCAAGTACACAGGCAAGCAGAAACAGTGCAACGTTATCCTTCCTCCCAACTATGATCCGAACAAGCAGTACCCGGTAATGTATATTCTCCACGGTATCATGGGCAGTGAAAACGATATGATGAGCGGCTTCGGCACTCAGGGATTCATGACAGGACTTATGACAAGCGGACAGGCAGAGGAGTTCATTGCAGTTACTCCCAATATGTTCACAAGTAAGACAATGAACGCTCCCAACGGTATCAACCAGCAGACCTGCGCAGAGTATGACAACTTCCTCTATGACATCTCAGACAGCCTTATCCCCTTCATCGAGGCTAACTATCCCGTTAAGACAGGCAGAGAGAACAGAGCTATCACAGGCTTCTCAATGGGCGGCCGCGAGGCTATCTACATCGGACTCATGCGTCCCGACCTCTTCGCATATGTAGGCGGTGCGTGTCCTGCTCCCGGAATCACCCCCGGCAGCGATATGTTCATGCAGCACCCCGGTTGTATGAGTGAGAGTGAGATGAAGTTCAGAGACGTAGGACCCGAGCCTAACGTATTCATGATAACAGGCGGAACCAACGACACAACAGTCGGCACATTCCCCAAGCAGTACAGTGACATTCTCACAAGAAACGGTGTTGACCATGTTTACCAGTCCATCCCCGGCGGCGGACACGGCGACAACTCAGTTAAACCCCACCTCTATACATTCTTCAGATACGCTTTCAAATAAGCGTGGGGACATGATATAGTAAGCATAAAAACAGCGCTCAGAGTAATTCTGAGCGCTGTTTTATTATATTCACAGGACCATATCAGCCTTTTCAGCGGGACTGTACTTTTCGGCGTAGAATCTCTCCGCAGGGAAATACCTGTTTTCGTACTTCTCACGGATAGCGATCTCGTCACCGATATATCCGTCACGGAGGAGAACTCTCCTGAGCCTTGTCTCCTCGGGAACATCAAAATATATCATGTAGTCAAAGGCGCCATCAAGCTCCTGACGCTGAAGGAAAATACCCTCGGTGATGACCACGCTTCCCTCGGGGATCAGAATGCTTTTCACAATATAAGTGTCATTGTCCTTGTCATACAGCTCCACAGAGGGAAGCTCTCTCCCCAGTCTTACGGGACCTGCCACAGCCTCAAGGAAGTGATCATACCTCCACTGAAGGTAGTAATACTGCTCCCACTGAGGGTAATCGTCATTATACCTGACAGCTCTGGGGTGGATAAAGTCATCGATGTGGAATATCTCCGCATGGACGCCCTTTTCCTCAAGAAGATACTTCACCTTCTCCGCCATAGTGCTCTTGCCTGCGCCACCCAGACCGTCCAGCCCGACCATAAAGGTCTTGTCGGTGCTCCGTCTTTTCATTATCTCGTCTGTGATCCTTACTGCGTTCATATTGTACTCCTTAAAAAAAATTAAAGGCAGCATCACCGCAGTGACACTGCCTTTTTTGCCCGGGTCATGAAGCTGCCTTAACGATAGCCTGTTTCAGCTCGATGAGGTCGAAAACGTCAACAACGCCGTCGCCGTTGAGGTCGGAAGCCTTGTACTGCTCCTCAGTGAAGCTCTCAGTACTGCCCAGCAGATAGCTCTGGAACGCCTCTGCATCGGAAGCATCAAGTGAACCGTCGCCGTTCAGGTCGCCCCGGGACTTGTCCTCCGGAGGATCCTCCTCAGCTGGGGGATCAGCAGGAGGATCCGATGGCTTTACCTCGCCGATAGTGAACTCCGTGTTCACCAGCTCATAGGACTTGCCGCTATTATCCTCAGCAACTATTTTGTATATGTACTCTCCGTCATAGAGAGCGTTGAAAACTATATTCTTGTCAAAGTAGGTGGAAAGATCATACTTCACAGCATTGGGAGCCGCCTCAGCCACCTGGCTGGTAGCCTCTCCGCTCTTGAAGTAAACGCCGCCGCTGACCTTAGTTATGAGCAGATTTGAAGTGATAACGCCCTTGAGTGAGAACGCCTTGCCCTTGGGAAGAGAACCCTCGGGAGCAGCAACGTTTTCAATCTTCATATCAGACTCAACAGGCTCGGGAGCCTTTTTGAGCTGCATATAGTCCATGGAAGCGTAGCCCTTGACGCCGTTATATTCAACAGCAGCCCACTTTCCGTCGCCCTTTGTTACGTTGAACTCCGCATTTGCAGGTATGGAACCCACAATGGAAGAGCTCGTATTGGGACCCGATCTTATATTGAGGTAGGTCACAACATTCTTGGTGGTGTAAAGACCTGCATACTCCTCAGATGCATCCCACTGGGGGTCCGGAAGAAGCGAGAGGAGGAGTTGTAACCCCTGAACCGTCGTTATCCGAGTATGTGAAATAGGTAAGCGGATCGTAGTATGTACGGGCAGGATATGCACCCAGCAGGGTATCGCAGATACCGAAGTGGAGGTGATTGCCCGAGGACTCTCCCGTGCTGCCCACCTTGGCGATGATATCGCCCTGATTTACTTTAGCTCCTGCGCTTGTGCAGAGCTGTGAAGCGTGTGCATAGAAGGTATAAACGCCCAGGTCAGCATGGTAAAGGATTACCATATTTCCGTAAGCGCCCTTCCAGTCTGCGGAGATGACCTCTCCGCTGCAAGCGGCATAGATATTGGAACCGCCTGCCGCTTCAATATCGATGGCATTGTGATAGTCCGAAACATCATTAACATTTCTTTGCGGATTGAAGTAGGTGGTAATGTTCTTGTACTTAGGCTCTGTAGGCCAAACCGCGTAGTTTGCAGCGCGGACTTTTCCGATGGGAGTACATATCTGTACTGTGAAGAGCACTGCAAATGCAAGCATGACAGCAGCCGCCCTTTTGATCACATTCTTCATAATATTTTCTCCTTACATAGTAAAAAGTAACTGAACAATATATATATTACCATATTTTTGGCAAAAAGTCAATGCAAAACCGTAATTTCTGACAAAGGGAGCAATTTTTTCCTGTCATCAGCCATATTCTGTCACCATTTCATAAGATTTCTGAATATTGGCACTTCCACTTGACAATCTGTGAAAAAAGGTTTAGAATGATATTGTCAGCATATACTAACCCAAAGGAGTGTATAATATGGTTAAAACAATAATGAAGATCGACGGCATGATGTGCGGAATGTGCGAAGCACACGTAAATGACGCTATCCGTGCAGCAGTTTCACCCAAAAAGGTAAACTCCTCACACAGCAAGGGAATTACCGAGATAATCTCCGAAAACGCGCTTGACAGCGCTGTTCTCCGAGAGGCAGTAGAGAAGGACGGCTACAAGGTGCTTGACATCACCTCCGAGCCCTACAAAAAGAAAGGGCTTTTCGGCAGAAAATAAGCCTTCAGCATCTCATACATCATGATATACAAAGAGCTCCCCGAAGCGGCGGGGAGCTCTTTTTATGCATTATCCCTGATAAAGAAATCCTGGATCTTTTTGGTTATCAGTGTCATATACCTGAGACAGGGCTCTGCGATGATAGAGAAGTTCACACAGAGGATGATACAGCGGTTTGACATTGAAGTGATGGCGAACAGATTGCTGACGAATATCATACAGCAGGCAAGTCCCACGCCGCAGAATATCCATATTCCAAGCTTGTACACATCAAGGGGCTTGGATATCTGGTAAACTATTATCATACCGACGATACTCATGAGAATGGTGGAAGCCGTAGCTATATCCGTAGGCGCCACGCTGAAGATATTACCGAAGTATATCATAGCGCCGACAACAAGTACATCAGTCAGTGCCGCCGGCAGAGCCTTCAGCAGGATATTTGTGATGAACCTTCCGCGTATGAGGTCACGGTTTGGCATGAACGACAGGAAGAAGGCAGGAAGTCCGATTGTGAACACGCTTATGAGCGAGATCTGCGAGGGCATGAGGGGATACTTCATACCGAAGCAGATGGACAGTATAGCGATTATCAGTGAGAAGATATTCTTAACGATGAAAAGGCTTCCCGAACGCTCAAGGTTGTTTACCACCTTGCGTCCCTCAGCAACGACATCAGGCATCCTTGAGAAATCCGACTCCAGGAGCACCAGCTGAGCAGCCTGAGCGGCAACGTCGCTTCCCGAAGCCATAGCCACGGAGCAGTCCGCGTCCTTGAGAGCAAGAACATCGTTTACACCGTCACCGGTCATAGCAACGGTCTTACCCGCCTTTTTGAGAGCTCTTACGAACTTTCGCTTCTGCTCGGGAGTAACACGTCCGAAGACGGTATACTTTCTAACAGCGTCCTTGATAGCGTCATCTGTGGTGAGTGTAGTAGCGTCAACGTACTCCCCTGCATTCCTGATACCAGCCTGCTTGGCGACCTCTGAAACGGTCACGGGGTTATCGCCCGAAATGACCTTTATCTCAACGCCCTGCTCGGCGAAGTACTTGAAGGTCTCGGGAGCATTCTCACGAATGGGGTTGGACATCATAACGAAGCAAACAGGCTCAACGGGAGCAGTCAGTGCCTTTCCGTCGGGAATGCCTCTGTATCTTCCGAACACAAGAACACGGTAGCCCTTTCGGCTGTAGCTGTCGATAACGCTCTTGAACTCTCTTATATCGTCCTTGAGAACGAACTCGGGAGCGCCGAGAACGAAAGCTTCGCGCTCGAATGTAACACTGCTGTACTTGAACTCGGAGGAAAAACCCGTAGTGGATATTGCAGTTCTTCCTGCGGGACGGTGGAAATGTCCCTTCATGGCAGTCGTGGTCTGGTTATCGGACTCCTGGGCAGCGGCAAAGTCGCTGAGAAGTCCCTGTATCACATCGTCCGCATAGTCATCGGAGGCTGAAACAACGTCCGCAACTGTCATCTCGTTCTGGGTGATAGTACCTGTCTTGTCCACACAGAGCACGTCAACACGGGCGAGTGTCTCTATACATTTCATGTCGTGGACCAGTACCTTGTTTATAGCCAGCTTCATAGCGCTTATAACAAGTGAAACGCTGGCGAGGAGGAAGAGTCCCTCGGGTATCATGCCTATGACAGCCGCAACCATGGACTGAACACTTTCCTTGACATTATAGTGGTTCACATAGTAAGCCTGATAGAAAAGGATAATGCCGATGGGGATAATAGCCACACCTGCGAACTTTACTATCTTGTTGAGTGAGCGTATCATCTCGGACTGCTCGCCCTTCTTGGACTTCTTTGCCTGGAGGGTCAGCCTTGAGATGTAGGAATGTCTGCCCACCTTTTCAAGTCTTGCGCGGCAGCTTCCCGAAACTATATAGCTTCCCGACATGAGAGTATCCCCGGGCTTCTTCGTAATCTCGTCGGACTCACCTGTCAGCAGCGACTCATTTACGGAGACATTTCCGTCCACCACGATAGCGTCCGCGCATATCTGATTTCCCGCCTTGAAAATGACTATGTCGTCCAGCACGAGATCCTTTGATGGAACGCTTATGACCTGTCCATCGCGGACCGCCGTACTCACGGGAGCATTCAGCACCGTTATCTTATCCAGAACGGACTTTGAACGAAGCTCCTGAATGATACCGATGAGAGCATTTGCGATGATAACAGGCATGAATGTCAGGTCTCGGTATGAGCCCACTACAATGAGAAGCACAGATAGGATAACGAATATAAGGTTAAAGTAGGTAAAAATGTTGTCAGCGAGAATTTCCTTCACCGTTTTTGAGGGCGACTCAACAGGCTTGTTGTCAAGTCCCTCAGCGATACGCTGTCTTACCTGAGAGGCAGAAAGTCCCTCATCAGGATCAGCCTTGAAGCGTTCCGGGTCGGTCACCTCGCGGAATTCACTGGTTTTCATTATATCGATAAACACCTCGCAAAATATACTTTTTTAATTATAACATACTATTTTAAAAAAGGCAAGAGGTGCAGCAAAAATGCTTCTGCTTTGCAAACCTTTTCCGCGAAACAGTCTGCGAAGGCTGCCGCTTATAACACATAATTCAAAATAAAGCAGCACTCGGGGAGACAAACTGATATAAAGCATTATAGGGTAAGCTTGACAATAAAAAAGCATTATGATATAATGTTGTTGATTTTTGTATACGATCAAGGAACGGTTGATATAATGAAGAACAAAGCACTTATAAAATATCTGACAGCGCTGCTTTTGTTCGGATTGAACGGCATAGTTGCCAGCCATATCGCCATGAACAGCTATGAGATAGTGTTCCTGCGAACATTTATCGGCAGCGTCCTGCTTGCATCACTTTTTCTGCTGACAAAAGGCAGGTTTCATCTCAGGAATAATCGCAGAGACTATATTTTTATTATTTTCTCAGGTATTGCAATGGGAGCAAGCTGGATGTTTTTATACGAAGCATACCAGCAGATAGGAGTAAGTATCGCCTCACTTCTTTACTATTGCGGTCCTGTCATAATAATGATAATGTCGCCGCTCATCTTTAAGGAAAAGCTGACAGTTCCGAAAATAGCAGGCTTTCTTGCAGTAATTGCCGGCATCATATTGGTAAACGGACAGGCTTCCGCCGAGGGACTAAACATCAGAGGGCTGGTATGCGGCGGTATGTCAGCATTAATGTATTTCTTTATGGTGACACTTAACAAGCAGTCAAAAGAGATCACAGGGATGGAAAATGCAACAGTTCAGCTCATGATAAGCTTTCTCACCACCGCAATTTTCGTAGGGATAAAGGAGCATTTTGTTTTCCATATCCCCACAGAAGCTATACCATGGATACTTATGTTGGGAATACTGAACACGGGCATAGGCTGTTACCTTTATTTTTCTCCTCTTTCAAAGCTTCCGGTGCAGACAGTAGCTATCTGCGGATATTTAGAGCCTTTATCAGCTGTTATTTTTGCCGCTCTGCTGCTTAATGAAAAAATGACGCTGCTTCAGGTCATAGGAGCAGTCTTCATTATTGGCGGAGCCATGACAGGTGAACTCATCAAGGTCAGCACACGGCGTAATACTGACATATCCGAATAGCTTAAACAGAGCTGTTCTCACGCACGCTTGGTCACCTTGATAATGCATAAAGGTTGACAAAGCGACTCTCCCGTGCTATAATAGAACATATCCCGAAAGGAGTAATGAATTATGAACAGCACTGTTTCCGTAAAGGAACCACATAGACCATTCACCACAAAGGAGCTTGTACTCACCGCCATGTTCACGGCGCTTATCGCAGTCTGCTCCATAATCTCCATACCAATAGGAGAAATCTCATTCACTCTCCAGACCTTCGCGGTGTTCTGTGCCCTTAACGTCATAGGCGGAAGAAACGGACTTTTCTCCGTACTGGTGTACATACTTCTGGGCTGTATCGGACTTCCCGTATTCTCGAAGATGCAGAGCGGCGCAGGAGTCATAACAGGCCCCACAGGCGGGTATATACTTGGATTTGTGCTGATGGCGCTGGTATACTGGGGCGGCACGAAACTCTTCGGCAAGAGCCTTCCCGTAAGGGTATCCCTCATGGTGATCGGACTTATCCTGTGCTATACCTTTGGCACCATCTGGTTCGTATTCGGCTATACCAAGTCAGGCAGCGACATGACATTCATACACGCCATGGAGCTGTGCGTACTTCCCTATATCCTAGGAGATGTGGTGAAGCTGATACTTGCACTTGTCATCACAGAGCGCATAAAGAAACACACGGATATATAAAAGCGTCCCCGAAGCTTAAATGCTTCGGGGACTTTTTCATTGCTGTATAAAATCATAATTTAGCGCAAGCGCTAATAGTGATTAGTGCATAGTGGTTAGTGATTAGTTAATGTGTTCGCTGCGCTCACATTATTTAAATAACGTCGCCGAAGGCGACACCACAACTATTCACTATTCACTAATCACTATTCACTCAAATCAGAATTTTGCTCCGCTAAATTCTGATTTACCTCACTCTTTATCCAGAAAAGCTTTCAGATCATCAAGGCGCTCCTTTGCGATACGTCTGCCTATGCGGTAGACCTCGCGCATAACATCGGGATCATGCTCAACGTGTCCCACAGGGAGAGACTCCTCGGGAGCGATAACGAAGGCGGTCCCCTTCTCCTCTGCACCGCGGATATACTTCAGCTCGCTGTTGTACATCTTGTGCCTGTTCTCGGCAGCCTTTATGACCTCGGGGTACTTATTGTACTTTATCTTCATAAGACCAATACCGCTGGCAGGCTTTTTAATGTAATCACGGGGCTGTGTGAGCACCACAACGTTCCTGTCGTAGCCCCTGCTCTCCATGAACCTGAGAGGTATAGAGTCGGAAATACCGCCGTCCAGCAGCTTATAGCCGCCCACCTCAACGATACGCGCCACAACGGGCATAGAAGCGGAAGCCCTTATCCACTCCAGCTCGTCGTAGTCTATGGGACCGCATTTGTGGTACACTGCCTTGCCTGTGGTAATATCAGTAGCCACCACCCAGAACTCCATAGGAGAAGCGGCAAAGGCTTCATTATCAAAGATATCCAGTTCAGTGGGAACTGTATGATAACAGAACTCCGCGCCGAAAAGGTCTCCCGTTTTTATGAGAGAGCGCTTGCTGCAATAGCGCTTATCCTTGCAGAACTGCGTATTATAGCGGATAGCCCTGCGAATCTGTCCCGATTTGTAGTCACAGCCAAAGGCAGCGCCTGCGGAGACTCCCACTGTGCCGTCGAGGATAATATTATTTTCCATGAGGACGTCGATAACGCCTGCGGAGAAAAGTCCGCGCATAGCGCCGCCCTCAAGAACGAGTCCGTATTTCATATCTTACTCCTTGTAAGTTGCCGGTATTATTGTTCAAACCCGACAATTATTCGTATACTGATTCAGTCATTCCTACAAAGTTGAAAACAAATTTTGAGTTATACAACGTTTTTCCGTTGAAAACACAGCATTTCCGTACCTATAGTGAAAGCACTTTTTCAGAACGGAGATGATGCTGCCCACAATGTAACGGGCAAAAACAAAAGAGCTGACCAAAGACAGCTCCTTATATTTTCAATTGTCGCTTAGGTCGTATGGAGGCTCCTCGTTTGAGAGGGCAACTTCAATGACCTTGCCGTAAAATCCCGCAGGATTGAGAAGTATCTTCTCGCCTATGAGCTTTGCCTGCGTCAGGTCGGGAGCATAGAGCTTCAGGTCCATAAGGTCAAAGCTTGAGTCGATACACCTTACATGGGTATAATAGCCGTTTCCCACGGGCTCATACTCTATCTTCAGCTCCTTTTCATACTGAATACGGGCAAAATAACGGAGGGCAGCCAGCACCAGCTTGTCCCTGTAGGACTTGGGAGCATAGTTTTTAAGCTGCTTTGCACACTCTCTGCCCTTTGGCTGAAGCACATAGCAGTCCTCGCCCTTATCGTCCTTTTCGGCTGTGATATGGCCGTTTTTCAGGAGATAGCCGATAGAGTCCTGATAGTAGAAATAGTTTATGATACCCGTTCCGATAGCAATATCATAGAGCTGGTCGGGACTGACGGGTCTGTCTATTTTGTAAAGAAGATAGCATAGGAGGATATTGAGGGTGGGGATGTCCCTTATCTCAGTATCGGCACGTTCTGCCATTTTCATGATATTTTCGTCCTGCATATTATCACCTTAACAGAAATTGGGATAGTCCATCATATGGGAAAGAAGGGCAATATTCACCGCAGCCTCCACACAGGGAACTGCCGCAGGGACATTGCAGGGTATGTGCTTTACGCTCTCTGCGGTCTCACCGGTCATTTCGCGGTAGTTCACCGCATTCTGCTGACCGCCCACATATTCCGAGGGACGGAAGGCAACTCTGAGAGTTATGGGCATACCCGAGGAGATACCTCCGATTATGCCGCCGTGGTTATTGGTCCTTGTGACAACGTGACCGTGATCGTCCACGTAAAACTCATCATTGTTCTGACTTCCCACCATTTTCGCAGAAAGGAAGCCTGCTCCGAACTCCAGTCCCCTGACATTTGGGATACCGAAGATGAGCTGAGCGATACTGTTTTCAAGTCCGTCAAATATAGGAGAGCCGATGCCTGCGGGAACATTTACCGAGGCGCACTCGATGACACCGCCGAGAGACTCGCCTCCCTCGAAAGCCTTGTTGATATCCTCTGTCATCTCCCAACCCTTGCGGTCATTGATTACGGGGAATTCCTTGTTCCTTACGCTGAGTATGCCGTCTCTTGTGATATTGACGGGGTCAAAGGGATTATCCTTGATGTTGTGTATCTGAAGAATATGTGCGCCTGTGTAGATACCGCGTCTTTCCAGTATCTGGGCGCAGACAGCTCCCGCAAAGCAGAGAGGAGCTGTGAGTCTGTCGGAGAAATGTCCGCCGCCGCGCACATCATTGAAGCCCTTATAACGGAGAGTACCCGTATAGTCAGCATGACCGGGTCTCACCAGATTATCTGGCTGCTCATGCTGAGGTGCGGATATGTCGGTATTCTGCAGGAACGCACAGAGGGGAGTTCCCGTAGTGCGGTCATTGAAGATACCTGACATGATATGGGGCATGGAATTAACGGCATGAGTACTGCCGCAGGAATATCTTCTTGCCATGAAGCGTGCAAGCTCCTCGGCGTCAATATATTCTCCCGAGGGAAGATTGTCCACGGTAACGCCTATGGCAGGACCGTGAGCCTCACCGAACATGGAGACAGATATCCTATTATTCCAGAATGATGACATTTGCTTTACCTCCGAGCATATTGTAGTCGTCAAAGAAAGCGGGGTAAGACTTTTCCGCAGCCTCAGCTCCCGTGATGACCACCTCCCCGTCGATACGGGTAGCAGCAATGGCAGCCGCCATTACTATCCTGTGGTCTCCGAAGCTGTCAACTGTACCGCCGTGCATAGCACCTGTGGGGTGGATAATAAGACCGTCATCGGTTATCTCCACATTTCCGCCGAGAGCATTGAGCATGGCGGCAGTGGTCTGAAGGCGGTCGCTTTCCTTGATCCTGAGTCTTTTAGCGTTGTATATTACCGAATCGCCGCTGCCGAAGGCACCAAGCACCGCAAGCACGGGTACAAGGTCGGGAATGTCCGAGCAGTCGGCACTGTAGTGTCCGATATTGCCATTATAACACATATCGCGTATAATTTCAAGGATTTTCTTGTCGCCCTGAACGCTGTTTTCGTTGAGATTTCCAAGCTCCACCTGTGAGCCGAGGGCATTTGCTACACAGAAGAAAGCCGCCTGTGAGTAATCCCCCTCTATCCTCTCATCGTGGGGTGCATAGCTCTGACCGCCCTTTATGCGGAAGCCGCCGTCGGTCTCCTCCACGGAAACGCCGAATCTGCGCAGGGTATCAATGGTTATGTCCACATAGGGACGTGATTCCAGATGTGAAGTGAGGACTATCTCGGAGTCGCCCTCAAGCAGAGGAAGCGTAAAGAGAAGTCCCGTGATGAACTGTGAAGAAACGTCGCCCTCTATCTCAAAAATACCGCTTTTAAGTCCGCCGGATACGTTGAAGGGCATGGTGTTGTGATAGTCGAAGGCAACACCGTTTTTTCCCAGTTCCCTGATGAAAATGTCGATGGGGCGCTGCGGGAGCCTTCCCCTGCCGCGGAACTCAGTATCGCTGCCAAGTGCGGCAGCTATGGGGATTATAAAGCGAAGAGTGGAGCCGCTCTCGTTGCAGTCAATAACGCACTTCTCCGCCTTACGGCTTCCGGAGCCTATAACGGTGATATCGCCGCCGTCTACGGTGAACTGAGCACCGAGGGCGGTCATAGCTCCGATAGTAGCCTCAATGTCCTTGGACATGGTAACTCCGCTGAGGTGTGAAACTCCGTCTGCCAGAGCAGCGCAGATGATCGAACGGTGGGCACAGCTCTTTGAAGCGGGAACACTGAGCTTTCCGCGGAGTACCGAGGGTCTGATACTTACGTCCATGGTCAGCCCTCCATAAGGCGGCAGAATTCAGTGAAGGGGACCTTCACTATCTCGCCCTTGCCTATCTCGTTGCAAATGATGTAGTTTATGTCCTTAGCCTCGTTCTTCTTGTCCTTGGAGCAGAATGGCAGCAGCTCACTCATTGGGATATCACTTCCTGTAGGGAGCTTGTATGCCTTGCAGACCTTTCTGAGCCTGTCCCCCAGCTGTGGTGCAAGACGGTCGGTTATCATGCACATACCTGCGGCAACTGCCTCACCGTGGGCAATGCCCTTGTAATTGTGCCAGCCCTCTAAGGCGTGTCCGAGAGTATGACCGAAATTGAGCACCATGCGCTCTCCCCTGTCAAACTCGTCGTGCTCGACTACGATACGCTTTATATCTATGCAAGCATAGACCATTTCGTCCATTATTTCGTCAACTGTATCGAGGTCCCTGGACTCCATGAGCTCAAAGAGCCTTTCGTCCCTTATCATGCCGTATTTTATGCACTCGCCCATGCCCTCTGCAAGAGTTTCGGGCTTCAGGGTCTTCAGTATATCGCTGTCACAGATGACCAGTGCAGGCTGCTTGAATGCGCCTACAAGGTTCTTGCCCCCTGTTATGTCGATAGCGGTCTTGCCGCCCACAGATGAGTCCACCTGTGCAAGAAGTGTGGTGGGTATCTGTACGAACTCTACTCCCCTGAGATAGGAAGCAGCGGCGAATCCCGTAATATCGCCAACAACTCCGCCTCCGAGAGCTACGATGATGTCGCTTCTGGTGATATTGCTCTCACAGAGAAAGTCATATATCTTTCCCAGATTTTCAAGGCACTTGGACTGCTCGCCGTTTGGGAAAACAAAAACGCTGCACTCAAAACCCGCAGCCTTCATTGAGTCAAGGGCAGTCTGTAGGTGGAGCTTTTCCACAATGTCATCAGTGATGATGGCTGCCTTTCTCGACTTTGTTACCTCTGATATATATTCTCCGCAGTGAGCAAGTCCTCCACGCTGTATCAGCACCTCGTAGGGGTGGCTCGTCTTTACGCTTATCTTCTTCATTTTACCGACCTCCGATACTTGACCGACCGCCGTAAAATACTGCGGTCATCTTAGAAAAATTATACCATAGCCCGGGTGAATTGTCAACGCTTTTCCACTCTAAAACTTTTATCCGCTGAAACTATTTTTTTCTTGTCATTTCAGCAGCTGCTCCATACTTTAATATCCAACTCCAAAAAGATACGCAGCCGCTTCTCTTTGGTGATTTTTCACAACAATAAGTAACATTCAAAAACCAGCATTGTATTATTCACACTATGTTCATAGAATATCAATCATTATGGCATTTTCTTATGATATAATTATGGTGTATAAAAATAATCTGATGCAGGCTTCTGCCTGTTCGGAGGGGATATGCATGAATACAAACGAGTATCTGACAGCACTTGAAAAATTCATAAACGGTATGTATGTGATACCCGATACCCTTTCACCTGAAACTTCCGAAATAATGGAGGACCTCTGCTATGTCCTCAAGATCGGCAAAATAGACTTTATCGCTTACGATAACGAAGCTTCTGAGCATATGGGACTTTTTAAAAGCTATTGCTTTTATGACTGTGGGGGCAGTTGTGACGGTGATTACATCACAAGGCGTCTTATCACGCCCGATGAGAACATAGCTGTATATAAAATAATTCTCCGCGACGACGCTGATGAATGGACACAGCTGGACCGCGCAAGGATAGAGGTCTTTATCTCACTGCTCAGCACCTTCAACGCAAGAGCAAGACTTCTTAAGCTGACGCACAGACTCACCTTCTTCGACAGCGAACTCAATATGTTCAACCTGAAACAGTTCATGAAGACCGTGAGACAGCTCTGCAAGGAGGAAAGGATCGAGGATTATACCGCTGTTTATTTCAACCTGAAGCGATTTTCCATCGTCAATCAGCAGATAGGCCGTGAAAACGGCACCCGCGTCATGAAAAAATTCATCAGCATGATTGACGATCTTCTCGACCATAAATATGAATTTGTCTGCCGTATAGGCGGCGATAACTTTATTATAATCCTGGCTGATGAAAAGCTCAAGCCTGTACTTGACCTTCTCAAGGGTACAGGCATCTCCATAGATGACAGCAAGTCGGAGCGAATTTTCATCTCCGCAACCGTCGGAGTCTATGTCATCCCCGACATGGAGAGCTTTGTTCTGCCCACCGATATAATGGACAGAGTAAGCATGGCATTTCATCTTGCTAAGGTCACTCAGGATGTCGTATATTTCGATGACAACCTCCTCACAAGAAGCAAACGGCATAACGATATTACCGCAAGCTTTCCCAAGGCTCTTGAGGACGAGGAATTCCTCGTCTACTATCAGCCAAAGATCGCTCTGGACGGCAGGAATATCGCAGGCGCTGAGGCACTGTCACGCTGGTTCCACAACGGAAGGCTCATCTCCCCCGCAGACTTCATACCCGTTCTGGAACAGGGACGGGATATCTGCAAGCTGGATTTCTACGTTCTTGACAAGGTGTGCAGGGATATGAGAAAATGGCTGGATACAGGGAAAAAAGTGGTGAGGATATCTGTAAACCTTTCAAGGCGCCACCTTTCGGATATGGACCTCCTCGATCGTATCGTGGAAATAATCGACAGGCATAATGTCCCACATGAGCTCATAGAAATAGAGCTCACAGAGACCACCGCCGACGTGGAGTTCAAGGATCTGAAGCGCACTATCAGCGGTCTCCACAAGACAGGCATATCCACCTCAGTGGACGACTTCGGTATCGGCTATTCCTCTCTTAACCTCATAAAGGAACTGCCATGGAATGTGCTGAAGCTGGATAAGAGCCTGCTTCCCGACAATAACAGCAATAACAACGAACAGAAGGGCATCATGTTCAAGTACATCGTCGCCATGGCTCAGGAAATGGGACTGGAGTGCATCGCAGAGGGCGTTGAGACCAGAGAACACGTTGAGCTTCTCACCTCCAACTGCTGCAAGCTGGCTCAGGGCTATTACTTCGACAAGCCGCTTCCCGTTGGGGAGTTTGAAAAAAGACTGGATGCGAATTATATCTATGATAAATAAAGCTAAAGGCTGCCGCATATGGCAGCCTTTAATTTTGGTATTGACAATCTGTAATATTATGTGTTATAATTATAACAATGCGCCGGCGTGATGGAATTGGCAGACGTGCGAGACTCAAAATCC
>JAKPUQ010000027.1 GCA_029572815.1 Bacillota bacterium
CATTATTATATGAGCAAGCTCACACCTGAACAGTTCGGAAAAGTCAAGCCGTTCCTCGAAACAAGTGTAAGCTATCATGCTGTTGTGCGTGACGGCAAGGTCGCTTTTGCAGTCGATAAGGAGAACGCTCCTGCATTTCACAGGGCTTTGGAGAACGCTGTCCGTGAGACAAATATGCTCCGCAAAATGGCTGACCTCGGTCTGCCGATGGAGCAGAATATCGCTCTTTCGCCCGTTGTTCACCGCCTTGCCGTTGAGGATATGCAGCTTGATCTTGCTGACTTCTTTGACAGCAGATACGATGAAGCACAGTTTGGCGAGATGCTCTCGCTTGTGAACGCATATATCGCTCAGGCTCCGGCTGAACGCTACGGCGAAAACAGTAAGCTCACGGATATGCTTGAAGCAAAGTCCAGTTTTGACCGCAGTATCGAGCTTTCGGATTTCTTTTCTCAGCACGATTTTTCCGATGAACAGAGGGCCGCTATTACGGCGATGTTCGTGGGCGATGTGACGAGAGGACAGATCGACAGCATTGACGAGACTTTCACGGCTGAGGATATTCAGGCGTATGACGAGATTCTGCATAATGCTTTGCAGGAATCCGATGTTGCTGACTTCCTGACTGCCCATAAGCAGGCGGTCATTGACCGTGAGAACGCAGAGAGAGTTCCCACTGAGGAAGAAGTGCTGTTCCCGAAGGCTGACCTTGCGAAGTTCCTTGCGGAGCGTACTCTTTCTTCTGATGAGTGGGAGGATATGGCTTACCCTCTGTTTGACAGCGGTTATCTCGATAAGCACAAGCCCAGCGACAAGGCGGCTTTCGGCTATCATCTTTCTGAGCCAGCACTTTATGACCTCGCCCATCGTTATCATGACGGTGAGGATATTCGCCGTGAGCTTGCCCTCGGTCTGTTAGAGGGCAGCGGGGCCGCAGATATTGAGTTTATCTTTGAACAGGGCGAGATCTCAGACCGCACCTATTATTATGCTGAAAACCTCCGCCACTCCCTGCATACGGAGAGGACTGAGGACGGCTTTATGTGCAGTTTCGGCGGTATGGAGCGTTTTGTTTCCTTTGAGGAGATCGGACAGGCTTTCATTGACCGCACCCATGAGGAGTTCAATGACCTTGCTTTCTGGTGGGTTCGTGACGATATGCTCGATGCTATCCCCGATATTTCCGATGAAATAGTCGCAGACCTTCTGACAGCGTTTGACGGTGCAGCTCTGCACGACTGGGAGAACGGCGATAATATCCCGAAGCTCAACCGTATCAAGAAGGCACTCTATGATATTCTCGGTGATGAAGCGCAGACCGAAAAGGCGTTTGCGATCATCGCAAAGGAAAAATATCATGTGACCTTTGAAGCTGAAAAACCTGAGATTGCTCCCGACAGTCTGTCCTTCCGTTTTGGAAAGGGTAATGATGAATGGGTTAGTGAAAGTGACATCGTTCACGATTTTGCCCTTGCACACCCCGATTGCAGTTTTGCTCTCGGCAATGCTGTCCTTGAATATCTCGACGATAAACAGCACTCGGAGCGTAATATCCCTGAGCTGAAAGCGGGTTGGTACAAAAAGACCGATTTCAGCATTACTGCTGTCATCGGCGGTGAGGAGTTCAACTATGACGGCCGCTTTGATATTGGTGACGGCAAAGGTACGGGCGGCGGTTCACTGATCGACCATATCCGCACCTATAATGAGGGTATCCTCGGCTATACGCAGCACCCGTTCAATCAGCCGGAATATAAGGAAAGAGCGCAGAGAATGCTTGACATTTTCGTTCCTTTCCTTGAAGCACATTCAGAGCTGACCGCAGAGGAACAGCGTATCTTCGATGATTTCAAGGCACAGCACCCGATCCGCACCTATGATGATATGGAAAAGGCTCAGGGTACTTTCAAGATCTATCAGCTTCCCAGCGGCGAAAAGTATCACGGTGTCCGCTTTGAGAGTATGGACAGGCTGAAAGCTGACGGCGTACAGCTCAACAAGGACGATTATGAGCTTATGTATGAGGGCGAGGTCGGAGAGTTCAGGGGTAATGCTACGCTTGAAGCACTATTCGCTCAGTTCAATAATGACCGTCCCGATGATTTCTTAGGTCACTCGCTT
>JAKPUQ010000028.1 GCA_029572815.1 Bacillota bacterium
GCTAAATTTTGATTTGAGTTTAGAGTTGAGAGTTTAGAGTTGAAAGTTGTGGAGTCGCCTGCGGCGACAATATTTAAATATTGTGAGCGAAGCGAACACATTAACTCTCAACTCTCAACTTTCAACTATCAACTTAGCGCATACGCGCTAAGTTATGATTTTTATGAGCAATCAAACAAAAAAGCCCCGAAGCACTTTGAATAAAATGCTTCGGGGCTTTTTTGTTTATTTTGTACCGTCAACGAGATAGATGAACTTAACGCTGCCGTCCATTTTATCGGAAATGCCGGAATAGCTGTTGTAGTCGCGGGAGGCATCCCTGAGAGCCTTGAGAGTGTCGATGATCTCGGGGAGGTTCTTGTCAACGGCTCCCGTGAGCACGGAAATGCCCTCGTCGTTGAACTTTATCATGCCGTCATTGAGCTCCTTTGCACCGCTTTCAAGCTTGCCTACACCGCCAATGAGCTCGGTACTGCCGGAGCTGAGGGTACCGATCCCGTTGTAGAGATCTCCCGAACCGCCTGAAAGCTTTGCTGCACCTGCGCTGAGCTGCTTCAGAGAGTCATAGAGAGTCTTTGCGCCGCCAGAGAGCTGAGTGCTTCCGCCGTAGAGCTGAGCGAGACCGCCGTCCAGAGTTGCAGCGCCGTCTGAGAGCTGTCCCAGACCGCCATTCAGAGTGAATGAGCCCTGTGAAAGCTGAGCAAGACCGCTGTCCAGTGCAGCAGCACCGTCTGAAAGCTGACCAAGTCCGCCCGTCAGGTCAACAGCGCCTGTGGAGAGCTTGCCCAGACCGTCATTCAGGGAAGCGTTGCCGCTGCTGAGCTGAGTGATACCCTTGATGAGGGAGTCCAGACCGCCGATGAGCTCAGTGCTGCCGCCTGCGAGAGTGCCAATGCCTGTATCCGGAGCAGCTGCGCCTGTGTTAAGGTCTGCTGCGCCCTTTGAAAGCTGTGCGGTAGAGCCTGAGAGCTGCTGTGCTCCTGCGGAGAGAGCCTTTCCGCCCTCGTCCAGAGTGCCGAGACCGCTCTGTAAAGCTGCGGAGCCCTTCTGTGCAGTGTCAAGACCTGCACTGAGCTGTCCCAGACCGCCCGAGAGCTGCTGTGCTCCTGCCTGTACGGAAGCTGCACCTGCGCTGAGCTGACCGCCCTCTGCCATAGTGGCTGAGATCTGCTTCTGACCGTCGATGGTCTGCTGTAATGTGCCTATTGCCACAGCCAGCTCCTGTGAGGGAGCCTGCTGGTATAATGCCTGCAATGCTGCCAGAGCCTGCTCGTTTGCGGCTATGGTAGTATCAAGGGAAGCCCCTGCCTGTGTTATGCCTGCGCTGAGCTGTAAAGCGCCCTCGCTGAGAGCAGCCGCGCCATCTGTGAGCTGGTCTGCGCCTGCCTTTGCGGAGCCTATTCCCTCTGAGAGAGAGTCCGCGCCCGTCTTTGCGGAGGTGATACCCTCTGAAAGCTGTCCTGCGGAAGTGCTGAGCTGTGCGGCACCGTCGCTGAGAGCAGCTGCGCCCTGTGAAAGCTGTGCGGAGCCGTCCTTTACCTGCTTGCTGCCGTCTGTGAGAGCGCTTACGCCCCCCGAAAGCGTACCCGCACCTGCGTTGAGAGCAGCCGCGCCCTCGTCCACCTGTCTGAAGCCTGCTGTAAGAGCGTCGGAGCCTGCCTTTGCGTCCTTGAGTCCGCTGCTGAGAGCGTCAGCCCCTGCGGTGACCTGTGAGAAGCCGCCCACCAGTGCCGATGAGCCCTCCTTAGCACTGCCCAGACCCTTTGATAAGTCGGAAGCGCCGCTGCTGACCTGTCCAAGACCGTCCTTCAGCTTTGCGGAGCCGTCCTTTGCACTGCCCAGACCGCTTGCAAATGTGCCTGTGGAGTCTGAGAGAGTCTTTGCGCCGTCGGTTATCTTCTTTGCACCGCTGTCAAGGTCTGAGGCACCGTTTTTCAGCTCCAGAGAGCCTGCAAGGAGCTTGTTGATACCGTCTGTAAGGTCTCCTGTGCCGCCTGAGAGCTTCTTTATGCCGTCATAGAGAGCTGCTGTGCCGTCGGAGAGCTTCTCCGCACCGTCGCTGAGCTCCTTGAGCTTATCCTTCAGGTCGCCGAAGTCGGCAGCGTTGTCAACGTCCAGCTGCGAGAATATCTCGTTGGAGACCACTGTCACGGAGGTATTCATCTCGAAGTCCGTCACGTCTGCGGAGACCTCGAAGCTTTCAGGCACCTCAATGCTCATGCCCTCTATTTTGTCCAGAGCCAGACTGTCGCCCAGTCCGGGGAATGCCATGCCCACAACGATGAGCTTTGAGCCGTCTGAGATGACCTTGCCGTTGGTGACCTCAACATTTATGTATTTGTCCGTGCTGAGTACAGCGGCACTGGCAGCCATGAAGGGAACATACAGCTCCTTTTCCTCGCCGCCTATATTCTTTGTTACTTTCTGATTGTTCTTGTACGTCCAGCGGATAACGAGATGTCCGCTCTTGCCCTTTATTTCCTCAGGAGCCATTTCCTTTCCGTCAAGGAAGTACTCCATGGTAACGTCCACAGGGAGGTCCTTGTCGGAATTGCCCTTGTAGTAGATGTCGCTGCCCTCAGCCTCCCAGCTGAGCTCATCGCCGTTTAATTCAAAGGACTCGTCACCCTTTACGTTGACGATATTGCTCAGGTCGGATATATCGGAGATACTTCCCAGAGCAGGAGAATTTTTCAGCCAGTCGCTGACTACTACGTTCTTCACGGAGGAGTCGCTGTTGCAGAGGACGTAGACGGTCTCGTCCTTGTAGGCGTTCTCACCGTTTGACTTTCTTGAGCCTGTCTCGCTGTCGGCTGCTGCCTTTACTGACTTTTTGGGAGCCTCTGTGCTTCCGCCGTTGTTCTTTGCATAGGCGATAGAACCCGTAGCTCCTGCGGAAACAGCTGCTGCCACCAGAGCTGTAAGTATCTTGTTAAGCTTTTTCATATCTATCTCTCCTTTGTATCACACTGTTCCGAATAAATGACGGCGCTTGCCGGGCACCTTTCTTTTAGGCGAGAAGCCTGCGCTGGTCCTGCATATGAGCTTATCGAATACCATGAACATAGAGGGCAGCACGGTTATTACTATCACCATGGAGATGAGAGCGCCTCTTGCCAGAAGCATACACAGCTCCGAGATAAGACCGATGTCGGAGTAGAGGGCAACGCCCACAGTTGCGGCGAAGAAGCCCAGCGCCGAGGTGATGACCGATTTTATGGAGGTGCTGAGAGCGATACCGATGGCGTTCTTCTTGGTCTGACCGCTGCTTCTTTCGGTGCGGTATCTTGTGGTCATGAGTATCGCGTAGTCAACTGTTGCGCCCAGCTGTATGGTTCCTATAACGATAGGAGCGATGAAGGACAGCCTTGAGCCTGTATAGTAGGCGGCGCCAAGGTTAATCATGATAGCCAGCTCTATTACCGAGACCAGTATCACGGGAAGTGTCACGGACTTGAATGTAAAGGCTATGATAAGGAATATAGCCGCGATGGACAGGAAGTTCACTATCTTGAAGTCCCTGTCGGTAATGGTGATGAGGTCCTTTGTGGCGGGAGCCTCACCGATGAGCATAGCCTCGGGGTCATATCTCTGAGCTATCTTGTTGAGAACGGTGACCTGCTCGTTTACCTGGTCGGAGGCTACCTCGTACTCGGAGCCTATCAGCATTATCTGCCACTCATCGCTCTTGAGGACGCTCTTTATCTCCTCGGGAACAGCCTCCTCAGGGATAGCGGGTCCCACCAGAGAATTGAAGCCTGCGGCGAACTGAACTCCGTCCACCTTCTTCATCTCGCCGAGCATTCTGTCTGCGTCCTTTGCGCTCATATCAGAGTCCACCATGAGTATGTGGGTGCTGTTCATATTGTACTCCTCAGCCAGCTTTGTGTTGGCGATGACGCTGTCAAGGGTCTTGGGGAGAGTACTGTCAAGCTTGTAGTAAACATCGTAATTGTTGTTGCCGAATACCGCAGGTATCAGCAGGACTATTCCCAGTGTAAGGAATATCCATGAGTGCTTTACTATGAAAGACGAGGTGCGGCTGAATGAGGGAAGGAAGTCCCTGTGTGAGGTCTTTGCTATTGCCTTCTCAAATATGAGTATCATTGAGGGGAGCACCGTTACGCAGGAGATAACGCCGCATACAACGCCCTTTGCCATTACTATTCCCAGGTCAAGACCAAGGGTGAAGGTCATGAAGCACATTGCCAGGAAGCCTGCTACTGTAGTGAAGGAGCTTCCCACAACCGAGGTTATAGTTGCGGCAATGGCGTGTGCCATAGCCTCCTGCTTGCTGTCGGGGTAGTAGGTGAGCTGCTCCTTGTAGCTGTGCCACAGGAATATGGAGTAGTCCATGGTGACACCCAGCTGGAGCACCATTGCAAGCGCCTGTGTAATAAAGGATATCTCGCCCAGAACGATGTTTGAGCCCAGGTTCCACACTACCGCAAAGCCGATGCTGAGCATGAAGAATACGGGAATGAGGAAGGAATCCATAGTCACTGTAAGGACTATGCTTGTGAGTATAACGGCGATGACCGCATAGATGAGGGGCTCGCTCTGTGTAAGCTTCTTCATGTCGAGAGTGATGGCGGACATACCGCTGATGAAGCACTGCTTCGAGGTGATGTTCCTCATCTCCTCAACGGCGGCGAGAGTTCCGTCACCTGAGGTGGTATCGTCGAAGAATACCGCCATCATGGTGGTGTCGCCCTTGTTGAAGAAGTCATAGATATTCTCGGGAAGTATCTCCACGGGTATAGTGCAGTCCGTCATGGACTGATAGCATATTACATCTGAAACGTGGTCTATGTCTGATATCTTGTCGGCAGTCTCAGCCACGTCCTTGTCGCTCATGCCCTCTACCATTACCAGAGAGAACCCCCCTGACCGAAGTCCTCCTTGAGTATATCCTGACCTATCATTGTATTTATGTCCTTTGGCAGATAGGAAAGTATATCGTAGTTCACGCGGGTGTTGATATAACCTATAGCCGAAGGAATAAGCAGGAGCACTGCAACAACCAGTATCAGTGCCCTGTGCTTAGCTATCCATTCACCGAATTTAAGCATCTTATCATCCCTTCTTATCATTTTGTTCCGGGCGCATATTGAAGGTCCGCAGCGCTGTTAAGAGATTGCCCCTCGTCGGATCTGAGGGACGACCGGTTATACCTTTAGGAGAAAAATGGGCTGATCTGCCGGGAAAAACAGATGCACACAGCTTGCCGCGGACGTTCAATATGCGTCCGATCTTTTGATATACCTTAGTATATTACAAAAATGACCGTTAGTCAACTGCAACAGAGCAACAAAAATGACTTTTGGTCATATTTTTGTACAGCTGCACAAATTCCTCTTTGTTTTTCATTGACCATTGGTCAATTTTACAGCCTTGACAGAGCCGATTTTTCGGGCTATAATAATTATGATGTAACTACAAAGCGGAAAGAATAAAGGAACGGTGGGGGACGCTCCGTACATCCTCAGGAAAGGTGTGTAAAAATGGGAAAGGTTGACCTTAACAAAAAGCTGAAGGAGAATTCCCTGCTGAAAACGGCATTTGAATTCTTTACAACCAAGGGCTTCAGCAAGACTTCCATAACCGATATCGTGAACAAGGCAGGAGTTGCCAAGGGTACATTCTATCTCTATTTCAAGGACAAATACGATATCCGCAACAAGCTTGTGTTCCACAAGTCCAGCCAGCTTTTCAAGACTGCTCTCAGCGAGCTTGGGGAAAGTATAAACGACCTGCCTTTTGAGGAAAGGCTCATAAGGATAATCGACAATATCATAAATCAGCTCAACAATAACCAGTCCCTGCTCACCTTCATATCGAAAAACCTCAGCTGGGGCATATTCAAGAACGCCATTACCACTCCTGTTTCCGAGGACGATGTGAACTTCTCTGAGGTCTACTACAAGATGCTGGCGGAGTCTCCACACGGCTTCCGCGATCCTGAGATAATGCTGTTCATGATAATCGAGCTGGTCAGCTCAACCTGCTATTCAGCAATACTGTATAAGGAGCCCTGCTCACTTGTGGAGCTGAAGCCCTATCTGTACAACTCCATAAGGCTCATAATCTCGCAGCATGAGAAGAAAGCGAAGGACTGATCCATACCCATATATAAGTTCTGCCCCTGAGCGTTATAACGCACTCAGGGGCATTTTTGCTATAATAAATCATAATTTTGCGGAGCAAAATTATGATTTGAGTGAATAGTGATTAGTGATTAGTGAATAGTTGTGGTGTCGCCTTCGGCGACGTTATTTAAATAATGTGAGCGCAGCGAACACATTAACTAATCACTAACCACTATGCACTAATCACTATTAGCGCTTGCGC
>JAKPUQ010000043.1 GCA_029572815.1 Bacillota bacterium
TCCCCCTGGCCTGTATGCTGTATTGCCGCTTGAGGTGAGCTGAGCCCCTGCAGCACATCCAGGGCTGTCTTGCTTGTGGTGTCTGCCGCCATTGAGTAGCTTAAGTTGCCCTGTGCGTCCAGGTCGATGTATAGGACCAAGTAGCCCTTTAGGCTTAGCCCCGCCCCTATCGCCATAGCTGTGGTGCTCTTGCCTACTCCGCCCTTTTGGTTAATCACCGCTAAGGTGTCCATCAGCCCGCTCCTCTCTGTGGCGGCCTCAGAGGGTTAGAATATAGCCGCCGTTATCGCCTCGCTGCAGCCGTTCTTTGCCTTATCTATTGCATGGTTATATATCATTGTTGTTGATATACTTGCGTGTCTTGCGAATTGCTGGACTTCAGCAAGGTCCCGCCCGGCAAGTAAGGAGAGAGTTACAGCAGTATGCCTCAAGCTGTGAGCTGTGAGCTTGTTGCTGTCATAGCCCGCCCCGCACAGTCTCGTCTTCACTATGCCGCTGATGCTCCTTGTGGTCAGCCGCTCGCCCTTGTTGTTGTTGCTCGTTGATGTGAATAACGGCTCATCGTCTTGTGCAGCCCCTCTTGCCCTCAGATAGTCCCGGATGGCCTTGTCTACGGGGCCTGATAGCTTCACATATTCCGCCTTCTCATCCCTGCCCTTGCCCTGAAGGTATATGACTGTGTTATCCCCGGCGGTGGTTATGTCCCCCACATTCGCCCTTATCACTTCGATGGTCCTGAGCCCGCCCGTTACCATCAGGGTGAGGATGGCATAGTCTCTCTTGCCTTGCAGGGTGTCCCTCTCTATGCCTGAAAGCACATCCTTAACCTGGCCGCTCGTTAGATAGCCCTTCTTGTGCTCCCGGTCCAGCTTTGCACCCTTCAGGCGGTCCGCCACATTAGGGTAGAGCCCTTCCTGGGCTGTCCACTTGAAGAATAATCTAACGGCTGTAACATAGCCCTGGACTGTGGTGGGCTTGTGCCCGCTCGCCTTGAGCTCATCCCTGAAAGCTATTACATCCTCACGCTGAGGCCGTCCTATGCCGTTAAGGTGAAGGTATCTGAAGAATTGCTTTAATGCCTTGCCATATGTCTCCACAGTCTTGGGGCTTGCGTCTATGTATGATATGAAGCGGGTATAGAGGTCCGTCGTTATCGCTTGCCGGGCCGCCATGTCTCCGCCCTGGATTATCTGCAGCTCGTTCATTCCCTCGCCCCCCTCTGTGTGTATACCGTTATGTGTATGCTCTTATGCTGGTGTCTTTAACTGTATGTTATTATACACCCACATCTTCATCTTGTCAAACACTATTTTCATATACCGATACATAAGCAAAGCGGGCAGACCATAAGCCCCCCGCTTCTACTGTCTTGCCCGTATTCTTAAGCCCTCGCCACAGCCCCTACAATGCCCTCAGAGGCGTTCAGGGCCATCCGCCCGTATGATTTGCCATCTCGTTGATTACAAGGGCTTATAGCTCAATTAAACGGCTCGGTTACTCCTCTGTAAAGTCTACCTCTGTGAAGTCGCTCCCGGCAGGGATGAAGCAGCTATATCCAGCATGATACTTATACTTGATAACATACCCAGGGCTGCCGGTCTTGCTCTTGAGTAGGACTAGTTCCACTTCACGCTCCGGCTTCTTGCTCTCCTCGTTGATGTCGAAGCCCTTAGTGCCCGTCCCTGTGAATTGCATGCCTATTACTATGTCGGAGCTGTACTCGATGTTGCCGCTCTCCTTAAATGCCTCTAGCTGCACTTCCTTCTTGTATGCCTCTCTGTTAAAGCTCGATACACAGACAACCGGTATCTTGTACTCCATGCTCAGCCGCTTCAACGCCCGGACCGCCTTGTCCATGTTTTGCTTGTCTGTGGCCCTCTCGTTGTTCGGCTTCAATATCTGCAAGTAGTCAATGAATACTACCGGCTTGTTGCC
>JAKPUQ010000088.1 GCA_029572815.1 Bacillota bacterium
GGCAGCGCCTCTGGCGGGGGTCAAGGGGCAGAGCCCCTTATTACGTCAGGCGCCTCGCAAGGGGTGAATCCAAAAACAGTCCGGTGGACTGTTTTTGGAGAGGGGACGCCTTGTAAGAGAAGGCGTCCCCTGGTTGAGCGGATGATAGTCGCCACTATACTACGATTTTTGTGGGACGCCGAGGGCGGCGTCCCCTACATTAGCTAACGGCTAAGGGCTCAAATCATAATTTAGCAAAGCTAAATTATGATTTATCTTAGCAAATAAAAAGCCCCTGAGCATTTCAAGCGCTCAGGAGCTTTCTGTATTGTATCAGATATTGCCGCTGTTTACGGAGAGTATCTTCATGGAGTTGAAGCGGAATGTGCCGTCTTCCTTCTCGGTGAGCTTGTACTCTGCCTGCTTTGCGACGCTCTTTTCCATCCACTGGGGAAGCTCCGCGATATAATCAACGGTGAGTGTGTACTCGCTTCCGTTCTTGACGATGGACTTTACTTCGGGAGAATATGTATGGGTGATAGGCTTCACCTTTACATTGTATGCTCCGTCGGAGTAGTAGAATCTGGACTCGATAGGTCCTACGGTGCAGTGATTGAACTGGGGGATATTCTCGCCGAACAGCTCAACTGCATATTTCTCTACGTCAACGTCGGGTATGGTTACTGTATCAAGGGTCAGGTCATACTTGGAGATCTTGCTGTCGTCCATGATGATAGACCATATAGTAGCGGTGACGATCTGCTCTGAGGTGAGCTGTGAGGGATCGCTGAATGGCTCTATATCCATGATAGCAGCGGGGTATACCATCTGTGTGAAGCTGTCCTTCTTGACCTCGCCCGATGTAAAGCTCTTGGCAAGTCCCACGCCCTTGGCAATGGTGGCGATGATGCCGATAACGGCAAATGCTGTCATTACCACGCCAAGAATGGTGTAGAGGAGCTTCTTCCTGTTGGGATCCTTCGCGGTATCTGCTGAGCTGCTCTCCACATTCTCCTTGCGCTGTGCAATGAGCTCATCGGGATCCTCGTCCAATATTTTTTCAAGTGCGGAGGTCACCTTGCCCTTGGGCTTTTCCTCGGCAGCAGGTGCTGCTTCCTCAGTTTTTGCTTCTTCCTTGGGCTCCTCGCTCTTTTCGGGAGCTTTCTCCTCTGACTGTTCAGGCTCATCAGCCTTTTCCTCAGTCTCGGGCTCGACGAAGTCTGTATCCTCCTCGGGGAGAATGTCCTCCTCGGGTTCGTCAATAACGATAGGGGGAGCGATGGCGCCCATCTGTGCGCGGCGCATCTCGATGACCTGCTGCTGCTTGTCGGCAGGGAGAGCGTCAAAGCGCTCCTTCAGGTCGGGTGTGAGGCCTGAGATGATGTCCTCATCGGACATTATAAGGGGCTGGTCGCTTGCTGCGGCAGGCTCCTCCTCCTTGACCTCGTCCATATCGGCGATAGCTTCTGCGGCGTCCTCGCGGATATTCTCCAGCATATTTCCCACAGGATCGCTGTCGTGGGAGATCTCCTCATCGTGGATAGCAGCTATTGCTGCGTCGATAAGGTCTGTGGCGGAGGGCTCCTCAGCGGGCTCAAAGAGTCCGTCCTCGGGAGCAGCTTCCGTCTCGGGCTTGGGCTCCTCCTTGCCCTTGTTTTTCAGCTTCTTGAAAAGGCTGATCTTCCTGGGCTTTGCTGTCTCGGCAGCAGCTTCTGCGGTCTCCTCAGCGGGAGCGGCAGCGGCTTCTCCGAGTGCTTCTATTGCGGCGTCCACATCTTCCTCGGCTGCGGAATTTACGATTATCTCCTCAGCGAAGGTGACGGGATCAGCTGTTTTTTCCTCGGCAGCCTCCGCAAGACGCTTCATTTCCTCTATGCGGCGCTGCTTTTCAGCTTCTTCGGCAAGGCGCTGTCTCTCAGCCTCCTCTGCCTGTCTGCGTCTTTCGGCTTCCTCAGCCAGACGAGCCTGTTCTGCTTCTTCTGCAAGGCGGCGCTGTCTCTCAGCCTCCTCCTGTGCCAGTCTGCGTCTTTCGGCTTCTTCAGCCAGACGGGCCTGCTCTGCTTCTTCCGCAAGGCGGCGCTGTCTCTCGGCTTCCTCACGGGCAAGTCTGCGCTGCTCAGCTTCCTCTGCAAGGCGCTGTCTCTCGGCAGCTGCCTCCGCAGCCCTTTTTGCTCTCTCGGCTGCTCTTGCCTCCTCGGCAGCAGCCTCCGCAGCTCTCTGTGCCTGCTGCTCTCTCTCGAATTCCTGACGGCGGAGCGCCTCATAGTCAGGCGGCTCTCCTGTGATAACTATCTTCTTCTTCTTTGCAGGCTTGGGGAGCTCCTCACTTGCAGGTACCGTGTCGAATACCCTTGTCATTTCCGCTGTGGGCTCTGTGTGCATCACCTCGGCAATGATGTTGGGCGCCTCCTCGGCAGAGGGCTCCTCGGGGGCGATATTCTCGGGTGCAGGAGCAAATTCATGTGTGGGCGGAGCGAATTCCCAGGACGCAGGGGGCGTATTATCGGGAATTACAGGCTGCTCGTCCTCAATGTGGTGCTTTTCCTCCTCAAGGGCGTGGAGCAGGTCGTCCACCGACATATTGTCGAATTTGCTTTTGCGCACAGCCCTGGGCGTAGTATGGCTTCTTGCGGGAGTACTGCTGCTTCCGCTTCCGCCGCCGTCCATAAGGCTGTTGAGCATATCGTCAAGATCTTTTCTAATAGCCATTTCGACCTCCAAAATCAAGTGAATATTCTGATGGTGCCGCTGGGAGCGGCAGATTTATCTGATCTGTCCGTCTCCGTTGATCAGGTATTTTACTGTAGTAAGTTCAGTAAGTCCCATGGGACCTCTTGCGTGGAGCTTCTGGGTGGAAATGCCTATTTCTGCGCCGAAGCCGAATTCACCGCCGTCTGTGAAGCGGGTGGAAGCGTTTACGTAGACAGCTGCTGCGTCTACCTGCTTCTGGAATTTACGTGCATTTGCAAGCGAGCTTGTAACTATGCACTCCGAATGCTTTGTGCTGTACTTTCTTATATGTGCGATAGCCTCGTCGATGTCGTCAACTACCTTGACTGCTATGACGAAGTCGTTAAATTCTGTGGCGTACTCGGTCTCGGTAGCCTTTTCGATGCCGCTGCCGAGAATAGCGATGGTCCTGTCACAGCCGTATATCTTCACATCGTGCTCCTTGAAGCGGTCTGCTATAAGGGGCAGGAACTTGTCTGCGATGTCTTTGTGTACCAGCAGGCTCTCTATAGCGTTGCACACCGAGGGGCGCTGTGTCTTGGCGTTGTCGGTGATGTTCACAGCCATGTCAAGGTCTGCTGAGGCGTCTATGTAGGTGTGGCAGTTGCCTGCGCCTGTCTCGATAACGGGAACAGTTGCGTTCTTTACTACTGCCTGGATAAGGTTTGCGCTTCCTCTGGGGATAATAACGTCCACATAGCCGTTGAGACGCATGAGCTCATTGGTGGTCTCGCGGTCTGTGTTGTCAACTACCTGTATTACGTCCGCAGGGAGACCTGCTTCCTCAACTGCCTTACGCATGATATTGCCCAGGCAGATGTTGGAGTTTATAGCCTCCTTGCCGCCCTTGAGGATAACAACGTTGCCTGCCTTGAGGCAAAGTGCAGCGGCGTCAACGGTAACATTGGGGCGTGACTCGAAGATTATTCCGATAACACCCAGGGGCACGCGGGTCTTGATTATCTGCAAACCGTTGGGACGCTCTCCACCGCCGATGACCTCACCGATGGGGTCCTTCAGGGCGATAAGCTCGTCAACTCCCTTGGCGATGCCCTCGATGCGCTTTTCGTCCAGCTTCAGTCTGTCCTGCTTTGCCTCAGTCATGCCGTTTGCCTGTGCAGCGGCGATGTCCTTGGCATTAGCCTCGATGATAAGCTGCTTGTTTTCGATGAGCGCCTTTGATATAGCTGCAAGGGCGCTGTCTTTTACCTGAGTTGAAGCGCCTGCTGCGGCAGCCTCAGCTGCCTTGGCTCTTTTTCCCAGTTCCTCTGTATAGTTCATTATTCACACCTCTTGTTTGATCTCTGTTATATATTACGGATATTTTGTTTTGTGTACACGATGAAGCCGCTGTGAGCAGCTTGCTGTTTATCCCTCAAGGTACCATTTAAGCTGGTCGGCGGGCATTCTGATATAGTCATTGGGAGCGTCGCTCTGGCGGAGATATACGTTCCTTATCCCTGCCTGTATTATCATTCTTGCGCACAGGGGGACAGGGCTTTGCTTTGTGTACGCTGCCGTCGGAGGGGTTCACACCTGTCAGGTAGAGGTCGGCACCCACGGTCTGCTCGCGGGAGCAGTTCAGAAGCGCGTTTGCCTCGGCGTGTACAGCCCTGCACATACCGTAGCCCTCGCCCTGGTGGAGCCCAAGTGGTATCCTGGGACATTCTCCTCTGTCACAGCAGTTTTCCGTGCCTCGGGGAGAGCCGTTGTAGCCTGTTGACAGCACTGCGTCGTTCTTGACTATGACCGCGCCGTATTTACGCTTGAGACAGGTGCTCCTGTAAGCGAATACCTCTGCGCAGTTGAGGTATGTGTCCTCCTTGGACACTCTCTCGCTGCCTCTGGAAATTATCATATAGCACCTCCGTGAATGGCGTCGGCGGTTATTTTGCCTTGAAAAGGGTGCCTATCTCCTTGTCCTCAAAGAGGTCGTAGAGCTTCTCGGGGTCTCTGCCGTTCATGATGACCATGTCGATGCCTGCATTTGTGGCTATCTTTGCAGCGGTTATCTTGGTTGACATACCGCCTGTGCCCAGGCTCGTTCCTGCGCCGCCTGCCATTGCTTCTATCTCGGGAGTTATTTCCTCAACAAGGGGGATTGGCTTTGCGTCGGGATTTGAGCGTGGGTCATCGTCGTAGAGAGCGTCGATGTCCGACAGTATCAGCAGAAGGTCTGCTCCTGACAGCTCCGCAACAAGGGCGGAGAGGGAATCGTTCTCACCTATCTCAAGCTCCAGCTCATCGATAGCGATGGTGTCGTTCTCGTTGACGATGGGGATAACGTCCATATTCACCAGCTTCTCCACGGTATTCATGAAGTTCTCGCAGTGATTGGGGTTGTTGATGATGGTCTTGGTGAGCAGTATCTGCGCCACCGTAACGCTGTATTTCGCGAACATATCATCATAGACGTGCATGAGCTCACACTGACCGATAGCGGCTACAGCCTGCTTGGTCTTGGTGTCCTTCGGCTTTTCGGGGAGTCCCAGCTTACCTGCGCCCAGGCCAACAGCTCCCGAGGAGACCATGATTATCTCGCGTCCCGAGTTGTGCAGGTCGGAAATAACCCGTACAAGGTTGGTCATGCGGCGTATATTGAGCTTTCCCGTCTTGTGAGCCAGGGTGGAAGTGCCCAGCTTTATGACGATACGCTGTTTTTCGGATATATTTCTCATAGGTAATGTCTTCCTTCAGTTGACTTTATTCTGCGGTTTTCCGCTCTGCCATGCCCTTATGTTCTCGCAGACGATGTCCACGAGGCGCTGTCTGGTCTCAAGAGGAGCCCAGGCGGTATGGGGAGTGATGACGCAGTTCTTTGCGCCCTTGAGGGGAGTGTCGGGAGACATGGGCTCCTTCACCAGCACATCAAGGTAAGCAGCAGCTATCCTGCCGCTGCTGAGCGCATCTGCAAGGTCGGCTTCGTTTACCACTCCGCCTCTTGAGGTATTTATCAGCATTGCCGAGGGCTTCATACGGGAGAGAAGCTCCTTGTTGATAATGCCTGCGGTCTTGTCCGTAAGAGGGCAGTGGAAGGTGATGACGTCAGCCTTTTCTGCCGCTGTGAACAGGTCTGTGACCTCATAAGGGCAGTCAGCCGGCTGAGTCCTTGTGCTTATAACTATGTTCATGCCGAAGGCTGAGCCTATCTCGGCTACCTTTCTTCCTATTGAGCCATAGCCCACTATGGCGAGGGTCTTGCCTGCCAGCTCTGAGGTGGGCACGGGGAAGTATGAGAAGGCAGGAGAGCGCTCCCACTCGCCGTTCTTCACGGCTGTATCGTAGTCTCTTATGCGGCTGAAGCGGTCAAGTATGTAGGCGAAGGTCTGCTGAGCCACGGCGTTGGTGGAGTACTGACCTGCATTGCATACGGTTATGCCCTTTTCAGCGGCATAGTCGATGTCCACGTTGTTGAAGCCTGTTGCGAAAAGTCCCACATACTTTATGTTGGGGCAGGCGTCCATGACTTCCTTTGTGATGAGCACCTTGTTGCAGAGGACAATATCTGCGTCGCCGATATTGTCGGCGGTCTCCTCGGGCTTTGTAAGCGGTATTATCTTTACCTCGCCCAGCTCCTCAAGCTGAGTTGTGGGGATATCTCCGCTGATGTTGACCGTGTACCAGTCAAGGACTGCTATTTTCACGGATTATTCCTCCTCGTCCTCGTCCTCAGTCTTGTTACTGTCAGCCTTAGCGTTCTTGCTGTCAGCAGCAGCGGCGGCAGGTTCTTCCTTCTTTGACTTTGAGAATATGGAAGTGATGATAGCGAGGAGAATGAGTATGAGCTCGATGAGTCCGATAGTGTAGAACAGTGTCTTGTTGTCGGATACCCATAAGAGGAGAGAAAGTGGAACAGCTATAGCGAAGATAAGCTGGAATGGTCTTTTCTGTACTGCAAATCTGTAGCTGAAAAAGATTACGGATATTACTGCCAGTGCGATGTGCATTGGAAATGGGAATGGGAAGATCGTAGGATTTTCGGTGTCCGAGATCTGTGCGAGAGAGGTGAGCATATCTGTGAAGTTCATAATATCTCCGATCCTCCGTCTTTTCCTTGGGTTTTCGGGAAAGGCGGAAATTTATAAGATTGCAAAAGTCTGCACATTACAGTATAACACAAACAGACGAGAAATTCAACTGAATTTTTAAAAAATACACAAAAAATTTATGACGCATTTTCGCGTATTTTCGGCTGTTTTTAACAGGGACTTGAATTTTTCCGTAAAGCGACGTATAATATTATTTGTCAGACCACTGATAGCTGCTTGCTGACCACTGACCACTCCCTATGGGAAAAGGAGGTTTTTTCATGATATATATGCTTGAGGACGAGGAGGGCATAAGGAATTTCGTAATATATGCCCTGAAAAGCTCGGGCTTCGATGCCAGGGGCTTTGAGGCTCCCTCAGCTCTCTATGAGGCTGTGAATGAGGAGCTCCCCGAGCTGCTGCTTCTTGACCGTATGCTTCCCGATGAGGACGGTCTGGAGGTGCTGAAAAAGCTGCGCAGTGATCCCCGTACGCGGAAGCTGCCTGTGATAATGCTTACGGCAAAGGGCACGGAGCAGGACAAGGTAGAGGGGCTGGACAGCGGCGCTGATGACTATATCGCCAAGCCCTTCGGTGCTATGGAGCTCATATCACGTATAAAGGCGCTGCTGAGACGTACTGCCGACAGCCATGCGGATACGGACAGACTGAGTCTGGGCGGCATATCGGTGTATCCTTCAAAGCATGAGGTATTCGCAGGAAGTGAAAAGGTGAACCTTACCCTGAAGGAGTATGACCTGCTGCTCATGCTCATGAGAAACAGGGGACAGGTTTTCTCCCGCGACAGCCTCCTCAGAGAGATATGGGGCTACGACTTCGCAGGTGAGAGCCGTACAGTTGACGTTCATATAAGGACTCTCAGACAGAAGCTGGGCGACTGCGGAGAGCTTATCGAGACTATCCGCGGAGTAGGCTACAAGGCAGGTGACGGAAGCCTTGACTAAGAAGATATTCCTCAGCATAATCACCATTTGCAGCCTTTCCGTCGTGGCTGCCATAATCATAGTAACCGCCATACTCTACGTGGCTTCCGCGGAGCTGGCTGCCTCAGAGGTGAGGACGGACGCAAAGCTCATAGCCTCCGCAGTGGAGCAGAGCGGCGGCAGCTACCTTGAGACTGACGGTATAGCCGATGATGTCCGCGTTACCTGGATAGGCAGTGACGGACAGGTGCTCTTTGACTCTGAGGAGGAAGCTGCCGAGCTGGAAAACCATGCCGACCGCAAGGAGATACTTGAGGCCATGAAAACAGGCGAGGGAAGCTCATCGCGCTACTCCACCACCATAATGCATAAGACTGCGAACCACGCTGTAAGGCTGTCCGACGGCTCCGTCATAAGAGTTTTGGGAGTACATACCTCCCTGACGGCTCAGCTGCTGAAGGTGCTTACGCCAATGCTGCTGACTCTGGCTGTACTGGTGCTGTTTTCGGCGCTGGCAGCCTCAAAGGTGTCGCGCAACATAGTAAAGCCCATAAACGGCATCGACCTTGCCCATCCCAGTAACATAAAGGGCTACGAAGAGCTTGCCCCTCTGCTGGATAAGCTCCGCAGCCAGAACATAAAGGTCACACGCCAGATGGACGAGATACAGAGCCGCCGTGAGCGGTTCGCCCTTATGACAGAGAGCATGACTGAGGGACTTATAATCGCGGACCCAAAGCTCAATGTGCTAACCTGCAATTCCGGTGCCAGAAGGCTTCTGGGAGCAGGCTCATTTACCGAGGGTCAGAGCATATATGCCCTCAATAATTCAGATGTGTTCCGCCGCTGCCTCATAAATGCACTGGGCGGCAGGCGTTCGGAGTGTATCCTCCGCACGGGAGACGGTCAGCGCGAGGTCATTGCCAGCCCTGCAAACAGCATAGATATGGTCTGCGGACTGGTGGTATTCATCATGGACGTCACCGAAAAGCAGGAGCTTGAGACCATGCGCCGTGAATTCACGTCAAATGTGTCCCATGAGCTGAAAACTCCCCTTACCACTATCTACGGAACTGCCGATATACTGGCAAACGGCATGGTGAAGCAGGAGGACGTGGCGCAGTTCGGCGGAAACATACGCAGTGAGGCGGAAAGGCTCATAAACCTGATAAACGATATAGTTGCCCTCTCAAAGCTGGACGAGGACTCCGCACCCCGTGAGAACGAGAGCGTTGAGCTCTATGCCCTTGCGGAGGAGGTACTTGACCGCCTGAAGCTCAGTGCGGACGAAAAGGGCGTCACGGCTTCCGTTTCGGGAGAGAGGGTATCCCTTATGGGCAGCAGGACGATACTTGGAGAGGTAATGTACAACCTCTGTGACAACGCCATAAAGTACAATGTCAGCGGCGGAAAGCTGGAGGTCAAGATATCACATATCCCTCAGAGAGCCATTATAACCGTCAGCGATACGGGAATGGGAATTCCGAAGGAGCATATCGGACGCATCTTCGAGCGCTTCTACCGCGTGGACAAGAGCCGCTCCCGCAAGATAAAGGGCACGGGTCTGGGGCTTTCAATTGTCAAGCACGGCGTTATGTACCACAACGGAACTGTCCGCGTTGACAGTGAAGCAGGCAGGGGAACGGTGTTCGCCGTTGAGCTGCCCATAGAGAAAAAACAGTGAGGTGTTCTGATGGGAAACAGTATTACGGCTGAGGAGCTGGCAAAGCTTGAGAGCGGCTCCTATGCGCTTATAGATATACGTGACGGCTCTGCCTTTGAGTACGGGCATATCGACGGGGCGGTGAATATCGCTCAGGAGGATATTGCCGCGGCGGAGCTCCCAACGGACAAAAAGCTCATCATCTGCTGCCGCAGCGGTATCATCAGCCGCGATATTGCCGATGAGCTCTGCGACAAGGGCTTTGACGCATACAACCTTGAGGGGGCTATGTGGAGTGGCTCAGGCTTAAAATGGAAAACAGCCAGGTCACCGAGGCTGTGGAGCTGAGCCTGCGGAAGAAGTTCAAGAAGTCAATATGGTGCAAGTTCGCCAAGGCGATAAACGAATATGAGCTGGTACAGCCGGGAGACAGGATAGCTGTCTGTATCTCGGGCGGCAAGGACTCAATGCTCATGGCTAAGCTCTTTCAGGAGCTGAAACGCCATGACAAATTTCCCTTTGAGGTGGTGTTCCTTGTTATGGACCCCGGGTACAGTCCCGAGAACCGCCGCGTTATCGAGAAAATGCACGGTCAATGTCCATACCCGTACATATCTTTGAGTCGGATATCTTCGATTCGGTATATAATATCGAGAAGAACCCCTGCTATATCTGCGCGAGAATGAGAAGGGGATACCTCTACAGCCATGCAAAGGCTCTGGGCTGCAACAAGATAGCTCTCGGTCACCACTTCGATGATGTTATCGAGACTATCCTCATGGGTATGCTCTACGGCGGACAGGTCCAGACCATGATGCCCAAGCTCCACAGCACCAACTTCGAGGGTATGGAGCTCATACGTCCCCTTTATCTGGTAAGAGAGGCGGATATAAAGCACTGGAGGGACTACAACGGTCTCCACTTCATACAGTGCGCCTGCAAGTTCACCGATACCTGCACCACCTGCGCTCCCGACAGCCGCTCGGTGTCCAAGCGCCTTGAGATAAAGAACCTCATCGCGGAGCTGAAAAAGGTGAACCCACAGGTGGAGAAGAATATCTTCCGCAGCGTGGAGAACGTCAACGTTAATACGGTCATTGCCTATAAGGACAATGAGGGCGTCCACCGCTTTACCGACAGCTATGATCTGCGCTAACATAAATCATAATTTTGCGGAGCAAAATTATGATTTGAGTTTAGAGTTGAGAGTTTAGAGTTGAAAGTTGTGGAGTCGCCTGCGGCGACAATATTTAAATGCTGTGAGCGAAGCGAACACATTAACTCTCAACTCTCAACTTTCAACTATCAACTTAGCGCATACGCGCTAAATTCTGATTTATCAGAAAAAACACGAAGCCCCTGAGCATTTCAAGCGCTCAGGGGCTTTCTGCACTGTATCACTGCCAGAATATTATTGTATCCTCGGCAGCGTCAAGAAGGTGCGGGAAATGTCTCAGCAGCGAATCCTCGGGATTGCCGCAGTTCAGGGCGGTGGAGAACACCATGGTCACTGCCATTATGGCGGCAGTAATGACGTATCTGCTCCTGTACTCCGAGGGCTTTTCGCTGCTGCGGAATATGCCTGTCATGGTCACCATGAACAGCAGGGGCATGAAGTCGAATATGTAGTGGGCTACTATGCCGCCCATGCAGAAGTCCAGCCAGGCTGTGGTGACGGAAACTGCCAGAGATACGCATATCAGCAGCCTTCTCCTGCGGTATTCCGCAGAATTCTCCTTTCTGCCAATAGCGTGTGGGATAAGAAACATTCCCAGCAGTATCACGGGATAGCTCAGTACGCCGCAGCCGGAGGCTATGTAGAAAAAGCGGGTGTAGTTATCGCGGTCTATGGGGAAGGTCTCGATGAAGGGGAATGAGGTCCTGAATCGGCAGGGCTGTACGAAGTAGTGCAGCAGTGCATCGGGGAGATAGGTCAGCGATATGTCGTTGGCAGCGGGATTGTTCACTGTCAGCTGATATATATTGCCGAACTGGAAGGGTGAGTCAAAGCGGGCGTTGTTGTAAAGCATTATGAGCACAGCCCCCACCGCTACGGGCAGGGTAAAGCTTGCAGCCTGTACGAGCCGGTGAGTGAGGCTCAGTTTTTTATTGCGGAGTATATCCACGAAAAATGGTATGAGCACCACCGCGCACAGTGATATGGTGGGACGGGAGCCCACACACAGCGCCAGTGCCGCTCCGCTGACAAACAGCAGCAGACAGCGCTTGATATGCTTCTTTGTGCATACAGCAGTGAAGCCTGCCGCAAGACAAAGCATAAGGAAGCATATTCCTGCGGCGGAGGGCAGTGTATAGCGGTCTATCCAGCTTCCCGTGTGCCATATGCCGACGGTCGCCGCGGCTGTCGGCATCAGCAGGAGCAGCATGAGCAGGTTCGCCTTCAGCTTCGCTGCCCTGACAAAGGCGAGAATGGCTGTGCAGACGAATAGGGAGCCAAGTACCGTAAAGAAATTGTTCGCTGTTGCCAGTGTGGGGATAAATCCCGTCAGCTTGTAGTAGGGATAGTAGAAGGTGACAACGGGAGCAGCGCCGAAATAGCAGTAGTAATGCCCCTTGTAGAAGGCGTAGTCCCAGTTGAAGCCCACCTGGAGCTCAGCGCGGAGATTGTTGTCATAGGGGTCTGACATCTCCGCAAGACGGGGGTCCACCTCAAGGTCCAGCCAGGACTGCTTTTTCATAAAGGCGTCAAAGGTGGCGGCAAATGGGTCGTTTCCTATATCGGGAGTGTCGGGATAGGGGCGTCCGTGCTGGTCGGGGACTGCCAGAAATGTGGCAGATATTACCACTGCCAGGGTCATGGCGGCGACTGCAAATATATGCGAGGTCTTCTTTCTGTCGTATACCACGCTGTAGAAGCGGTATTCCTTTATGGCTGCGACGATTATGCACAGTATCAGCAGGAAGAAGTACCTTGCGTCCGAAAAGCTGTAACGAGGAGCACTCAGGGCTCTTATTCCGCTTATAGTGAGGTCGGTGTTGGTGCGCTCGATGAATATTGACATGGTCCTGACCTTTCCGTAGGGGCGGAAGGTCATGGAGAGATGGGTATCGTTTCCGCTGGGGTGCTTGTGCTGCACCACGAATTCACTGGAGGTCAGGTCATCGTCGGTCATCTTCATCTTCACATCAAAGGGTACCACGTCCTTTTCGCCCTTTATGTCAATTTCAAGGGCACGGGCGTCTTTAGGAAGAGAATTAAGATAAATGAAAGATGTGCTCTTTATGCGTATATTGTTGTCCTCGGTCAGCTCTGTATCGTCATCTATGCCCACAGATGTCAGAGGTATGTTCGTTATGTTCTTTATTCTTGTGAAGCTCTTTCCGTTGAAGATGAGCACCTCTGCAGCTATAAGCACAGCCGCGCAGACAGCGCTCTTTTTCAGAAGTCCTGCCAGTCTTTTGTCAGCGTAGGGACGTGCGGTCACTGCGGCAAAGCTCAGCAGTGAGACCGCCGTTACGGCTGCGGCGGAAAGTCCCTTATCGCCGTCTATCATGTTTGCGGAGGCAAGTGCCGCAAGCATCAGCATACCGCCGCTCAGCACCAGAAAAACTGCGATGAGCTTTTTGAGGACAGTGGGCTTTGCTTTTTTATCGGACTTTTTCCTTGCGATGATTATGTCCGCAGCGAAGGCGGCTCCGAAGCATAGAAGGGGGATAATTACAGGCAGGATCATAATTGAGTCACTCCTTGAAATTAATTGTACATATATTAGACGATTATGTTATAAAAAACTCTCACATAAATTAAAAAAATTTTCGTGCATTTATTTCCATGTAATAAAAATTACACCTGAGGCTATAATACTATCACGGCATCAATATTTTTTCAAAGGAGAAACAGCAATGAGCAATAACAGCAATAACAAGGGCGTAATGACACAGAAGGGCAGAGAGGCTCTCGAAAGATTCAAGATGGAGTCCGCTAACGAGCTGGGCATCGACCTCAAGGAGGGCTATAACGGTGACCTTACCTCAAGAGAGGCAGGCTCTATCGGCGGCAGCATGGTCAAGAAGATGATCGACTCATATAAGATGCAGTAACAGCTGTATCATAATAAAAAAGGGAACGCTTCTGCGTTCCCTTTTCGTTATTTCAATGTACCCAGTCTTCACCGAAAAAAGCGGTGTTAAAGTTTTTCAGTTCTGCTATGTTATAGCTTTTTCCAAGGTAAATGACTTCATCTGCGATATGCTTTATAAATTCGTCGCTTCCCACAGGAAGGACCACCAGTGCGCCGCTGTCTGTAAGCTCATGCAACGCTTTTAATAAGTTAGAGCTGCACATTCTCTCGTAAAAAGCGCTTGAATTGTACGGGGCAAAGTAAATTCGTTTGTTCTGAGCATAGCCATAGGCAGAAGAGGCTCTCCAGCGCTCTCCGCTCAGCTCTGTGAACTTTCTGCTGTATCGTTCTTCGGTCAGCAGGAACTTCCCGGTGATATCCTGAAAGCTCATGGTATCTGAGCGCCGCGACAAGACTTTTTCTATTGATCTTTTCACCTGATTTTTGCCGTAGGGCTCTCGTGAGGGCTCCAGATTCCATGATACATCACAAAGGTCCTGACGGCTTATGGGGGTGCCGCTGCAATAGACCCTGACTTCCTCAAATTCTATCCTGCCGCCCAGAAAATAGGATAAATACTCACAGCCCAGACCGTATTCGCTTACCAAGCCGTAAATTTTACCGCTCTCAAAGGTCAGATCCTTGTAATACCATGTGTCATTAAGCTCTGTGCTGTGACCTGAAATGCACGATGTACAGGCTGAGGTGTCGAGCTTTATTGTAAATTTATCGTTAAATCCCTTTATCATAATATTTACCGCCAGATCATGTGTTATTGGTCATATTATAGCTGTCTGACCTTCGGGAGAGAACGTCATTTCAGCAGCCATGCCACCAGTATGCAGGCTGTGAAGCCTATCATGGCAGATACTGCGCCGAAAAGCACCTTCATAAGGTTACCGTTGCTTTTCTTTATGCGCTCGGCAGATATCTCCTCAAGGGGCTTGCCCTCCATATAGGCTTTTATCTCCTTGTAGGTGGTAAGGTCGTTTGCCTTTTTCAGCTTCTCCACCTTTACGGCAGTAAACAGTGACACCGCGGTGATGACTGCCCATATGGCTCCGCCGACCCAGCCCAGGTACTTTATCAGCGGCAGGGGAGATACTAACATTATAATGTGCTCCGCCGCAAGCACCCATGCCAGGGCATTGAATTTCTTTACCTCATTTTTGCTGATCTCGTTGTTCATAGTTTCAACATCTCCTTTAACTAATTCGTCAAGAGATATATTGAAAAGCTTTCCGAGAATGAGGAGGCTATGGATATCGGGATAGCTCTTGCCGTTCTCCCAGTTTGATATGGTCTGGCGGCTGACATAAGCATTTTCCGCAAGGGTCTCCTGGGACCACTTGAGTCTGGTCCTGTGCTTTTTGATCTGATTTCCGATCTCCATATTTCCTCCTTCGGAGCTTTTTCTCCTAACAGATACCAGTATACCTGCCCCGTGAGAAAAATGCTACCAATCTGTTTTTACATCTGCAAAAAATGCTGCAAAAAGCCTTTTACAACTGACGGAAAAGCCATGTCAAAGCCCTTTTACATCCCGAAATACAGGCAAATGCGAACATCAAAAAAGACGGAGCGGCTGCCCTGTCTCTTTTGAGATAATATCACTTGTTTTTGCGTCTTACCAGTACCGCTACCAGCTCGGGGCCTATGTTTGCTGTGACGACCGCACCGATGCTGCCGTACATCTCAGCTTTTCTGCCTGTCTTTTTATAGAGCTCCTTCTCCACTTCCTTTGCAAGGGTGTTGTCCTTGCCGTGTATCATCAGGTATGGAGTCTGGGGAGTCATGTTCTTCTCCACTATCTCTGCCAGCTTGGGAACGATATTTTTCTCGCCCCTTATCTTGTCAACGGTAGTTGTAGTTCCGTCGGCGAAAAGGATAACGGGCTTGAGACCTAAAAGCTCTCCCGCAAAAGCCTTGGCTGCGGAGATACGTCCCGACTTCTTGGCGTACTTGAGGTTGTAGGGAACTGCGTATATGCCGCATACATTGAACCAGTCCTCCAGATAAGCCACTATCTCCTCGGCATCAGCGCCGCGGCGGATCTTCTTTGCGGCTTCCATAAGGGGATAGCCGTAGAAAAGGGTGTAGCACTTGGAGTCAAGGTTGAAAATGCGCACCTTACCCTTAGCCTCGGGAACGTTCTCGAAGAAATCGTTTTTTCCGATGAGTGAATTATTGTATGTGCCCGAGCCCTGTGAGTTGATGGATACACTGATGATATCGGTATAGCCCTCCTCAAAGAGCTCCTTGTAGGCTTCCTCAAAGGTGACGGGAGATATCTGCGAATGCTTGGGTATCTCGTCTGTCTTTTCGAGGAGCTCATAGAATTCCTGAGTTGACTTGTCTATAGTCTCACGGAAGCTCTCGCCGCCTACGGTGAGGGTGAATGGGAGCAGCTTTATCCCCAGCTCCTCGATAGTCTCTTTTGAAAGGTCGCAGCATGAATCGGTAAGTAATGCTATCTTTGACATAATAATATCTCCTTTACCATTCGTATTTTGTCAGCTTTCCCTCACGGGAAAGGTCGGGGTAGTCCCACTGCCTCAGCACCTCATATACCGCTATGGCTACGGAATTGGAAAGGTTCAGGCTCCGCAGCTCATTGCGCATGGGTATCCTTACGCAGTTATCGGGATTATCGCGGAGGAGCTCCTCGGGAAGTCCCTTGTCCTCCCGTCCGAAGACGAGATAGGCGTTATCGGGGTATTCCGCTTCACTGTGGACGTGAAGTCCCTTGGTGGTGAAGTAGAAGAAATGTCCGTCCTTGTTCTTCTCAAAGAAGTCCTCAAGGCTGTCATAGTATGTGATGTCCAGCTTGTCCCAGTAGTCCAGACCTGCACGCTTCAGGTGCTTGTCGCTTACCTCGAAGCCCAGAGGACGCACCAGATGGAGCCTGGCGCCCGTGACGGCGCAGGTACGGGAGATATTTCCCGTGTTCTGGGGGATCTGGGGTTCAACCAGGACGATATTAAGGTTCTGCATAATTATCCTTCTGTTATTTATAATAGTATCGTTCTCTTCTGTAAGGAGAACAGGGTGTTTACTTGGCTGAAAGCGCCTTTATACAGCAGTTGTCTCTGCCGCTGCCGGAAGCAGAAAAGGGCTGCGAGTTTTGCTTTTATGACTTTCTCCTTATGTTCTCAGAATATTTTTCTCTGAAATACAGATAATATCATCGTCCGCAGAAACGGACAATAACTGACGGGAGTGTTTGAAATGGATATTAAGTCACTTGCCAAAGGTGCAGCCGCAGGTGCGGCGGTAGGTTTTGCCTGCTATGCGCTCTCAAGCGCACGTCCCATTAAGAAGATGAGCATAAAGCGGGACGCAGGAAAGGCTCTAAGAGCCGCAGGAAATCTCCTGGACGATATAAAGTCGGTAATTATGTAGGCTCGCCGGAGTTGCGTCTGTAGCCTAAATAGCTCTCGAGTATGAGCACAGCCGCAACAGCGTCCACAACAGCCTTGCGCTTCTTGCCGCGGGTGTTGGTGACATTGAGGGCGTTATGCGCCGAAACGGTGGTGCAGCGCTCGTCCCAGAGCTTTACGGGACAGCCTGTGAGCTTTTCAAGCTCCTCGGCGAAGAGCTTGCATTTCTCGGCTCTTTCGCCGACTGTTCCGTTCATATTCATGGGATAGCCCACCACTATCTGCTCCGCACGCTGCTCCTTTGCAAGAGCTGCGGTCTTCTCTATACATTTATTGAAGTCCTTTTCCGCGATGACCGTCACGGGGGAAGCTATCATCTCGCTTTTGCCGCAGACAGCTATGCCCGTTCTTGCGTCGCCGAAGTCCACAGACATGATTATCATAACATACCGCCTTTTCCTCAGCCTGTGTATAAGGGCTGATTTTTGGTTTACGTTATATTATAACATAAACTGCACAAAAAAGCAAGGTACGTGGGATAAGAGCTCTTGCTTGTCCGGATTAAAGCGCGAAAACGGGTACGGCGTTCTCTGCACAAATGGTAAAAGACTGCATGCGTCAAGTGGTCAGACCAATGCGAAAAAACGTGAAAAATTATAAAAACTAATGAAATAGCGAGATAAATGCAAAAAAATATCTCAAAAAGCCTGAAATCAGCTGCGGATGACGTTTGAAGTTCGTGTGAACCTGTGATATAATCATATCATCGTCAGAGAGGAGTTAAAGACTATGAACAGACTTATTCCGGGTACTACAATGAAATTTTCCGAACAGGCAAGAGAATCGGCGTTTTCACTTATCTCTCCCGTTCTTGAAGCCACAGGCGGACTCACTCTTTCCCAGCTCTCAAAACTCACAGGTCTTGAGGGCACCACTATCCAGAACTGGATAAAGCGGGGCTGGGTATCCGCTACCAAGGGTAAGAAATACTCAGAAAAGCAGATACTCCGTATCCTGCTTATCAATATGCTCCGCAAGGCTATGAAGCTGGAGGACATTGCAAATCTTATGCGCTACATAAACGGCGATGTGGAGGATACCTCAGATGACATCATTGAGGAGGTCCTTCTCTATGATATCCTTTGCAGGATTATCTTTACAGCCGAGGACGAAGGCGCCTTCGACAGCGACCAGATCAGAACTCTCGTCGCCCGTGAGGTGGCAGAGAATACCAGGGAGATCGCCGATGACGACAAGCTGAGAAAGGCTATGTTCGTCATGGTAATGGGGTACAGAAGCGGTTTCCTCAGAACTGAGATGGAGAAGGGGCTGGAGATCGTTCTCGACGAAATGTAAGTCAAATGGGGCTATACTATGAAAAATGAAGATGTAAACAAGAAAACAGCTCATAAGGGGCAGGACTCGTATCTTGCGTGCTTTATGTGTATCGGAATGAGCGTGGGGATGCTCATAGGACAGATGGTTTTTGATAATATGGCGCTTGGAATGGGAATAGGGATGTCCATCGGAGTTGCCATAGGTGCCGCTCTTGACGCCGAAAAGCGTAAGAGCTCCGATACGGGGGACAGCACTGAAATTGATACGCAGGACTGCAATGAATAAAAGTCTTTCGAGGGAAATGACGGCTGCTCTCGGAGCGGCAATGAAAGCTGTTCTCATTCTCCGTTCGGGGGGACGGAGAATGGGTACTCATCTGACCAGGTTAGGGATTCGAAGCTGAAATAAGGGAAAGCTTCATTTAATAACAGTGAAGTGTTATACTGAAAGAGCAGTCGACAAACACCCAAAAATCTGGTAGAATATAATTAATACAACCGGAAAGGGAAAACGACTATGAAGTACAGTAAAGAATTCAAAGAAGAAGCATTAAAGCTATCAGATGAAATC
>JAKPUQ010000062.1 GCA_029572815.1 Bacillota bacterium
TTCCTCGTTGACCGTCTGAATGTCATAGATCGTGCTGTCCTCGAACTGCTGCAAACCCTGCAAATCTTCCAACAGAGCCGCAGTCAGGCTGTCAAGGACATCCTTGTTGGCGTGCGTATGCGCATCTTCAGCGACAGGTGCAATCTCACGCTCGATAATGGTTGTGACCTCAGTTGTCTTCGGATATTCGGACATATCCGGCGTGATGCCGTCCTTGCCCTTCAGACTTTCGAGCCATTCTTCCTCTGTACCAACATACCCATGCTCCACAGCGATCTCATACGCAGATTTGCCGTCAAGCCCGTGTTCTGCGTCCTCGATGCGTTTGAGAAGCTGTGTATACAGATCCGGTGTCGGCGGAATGGGCGGTTCTTCACCCTCAAAGCCGGATTCACGGATATTCAGTGTGACCGGAACTGTTGTCGCTCTCACAGTCGTATCCGATGCGGTATCATAGCCGTAGACGCCCATTTTCACCGCACCCACATGAAGCTCCGCAGGCAGATAACAGCTTGTACCGTCCACACCGAGGACAACGGAATAAACCTCATCGCACTGCGAGAACTGCACGACCTTGTGAAAACGCTTCCAGTCGCCATCAAAGGTGAACTTGAACTGCACATACTGGATCTGGTGATCTGCAAGCACCTCACGCTCAAGGATCTCAATGCTCTGGTTTTTCACAAGAAATTTCCACATTATTCACGCACCTCCGTCCATTCTCTGGTTTCTGTATCAAACTGCATATATCCATCCAGACAGATGACCTTTTCAAGTGTGCCATCAAGCTGACCGCCTCTGCCGTCCCAGTTGCCGCCCTTTACAACAGCAGCCCATTCATCAAGGCTTCCCTCATAGGTAAGCTGGGTAAGGCTGTTGCAGTAGTTGATCCAGTGAGAGCCGATTTTTGTTACATTATGACTGAGTGTAACATTTGACAAGTTGTGGCACATTACAAAGCAGAATCCCGGCACTTCTGAGCATTCAACTCTTGCGGTTGTCAAAGTATCACTGCCATCAAAGATATAGGTGCCAAGCGTAGTGAGTGTTGCAGGCATAATGATGGAGGTAAGAGCCTGATCCACAAACGCTTTCTCGCCGATTGTTGTGATTGATGGTGGAATTGTCAGAGATGTCAGACCACCCTGCGTGTACATGAAGAATGCGCGTGCCTTGATGGTTGTTATAGTAGACGGGAATGTGACCGTAGCCATGTTGTAGCATCGCTCAAATACACTGGTTCCAATCGTTGTGATACCCTCACCAATAACAAGGGAACGGATGTCCATTCTCTCCCAGAACGGCGAGTCTCCGATCTCATAATCATAAGTTGCACCGGAGCCGTGCAGCAGTAGCTTTCCATTTTCGTAGAGGACATAATGGATATTCTCACCGCAAGTGCCGATCTCCACGATACCGCCAATAATATCATCGACCTCGGTCTGCAAGGTTTCAACCTGTGTAGTTAAAGCCTGAACAGTCTCGTTATACTCCTGCATATCTGCCTCGATCTGTGCAAGCTGAGCCAGCATATCCGTGACTTTGCATTTGCCGAGAATACAGCGGCAGTATCCGCATACATTTCTGTCCTCTCGATAATCCCACCAGTCACGCTCTGTCAACGATGTTGCACCCGGATTCAGACGCACAGCGTACATGAGCAGTCTCACATGATCGGCATCCTGCGGAATGGTTGGAAGCTGCGGACTCTCTGCCGGAGTGCCGGGAAAGAGCTTCAGCGTGACGCTGCGGACGGATTCAGTAGTGTCAAGATAGATCGCAAT
>JAKPUQ010000067.1 GCA_029572815.1 Bacillota bacterium
GATCTCCATTGCTATTGCCACTCCTTGTTCCTCCTGTACACAAGCTCTTTCTCTTATTATACAGGATTTTTATTATTAGTGGCTCACTTTTTTATTATCATTTGTGCCATATCTGGCTCAGTTTTATTTTAGCATACATAGCGCACAACTTGATGCATCTTTAATCATATGCTTCAATAGTTTTGAAATAAGTGCAGAACATTAATTCCAACAGCGTTACATTACCATTAGGTTCTGGCGGAGCAATCCGTGCAGGTTCAACTCCTGTTACCCGCACCATATAAACAGCCCGATTATTCGGGCTGTTTCTTTTTATTACTTCTATTCCTTCCTTGGTACCAGGTAATAGGACGCAGAAGGTATCTTTCGTGAGTATGCCTATAAACAGCAAGCCTCAGGTCTCCCTACAGCTTGCTGTTTATCATAAATTCGGCTCACTATGAGCCACCAGTTCGCGTCTCATTTCACACAGATCAAATGCATCAAGGTTGTTATCCTCACAGAGATCACCTGCCTGCCAGTTTTTCAGTTTCGTATCTGGAAAAGCAAGCAGCCATTTCTGCAAAAGTAACAGATCGGATATATTGAATGCACCGTCTGCATTGACGTCTCCTTTTATCACTGATGGGATAATTCCATCGGGTGAGATACTGAATGTACACGAAGCAGGATCACTGCCGTCTGTCAGAGCAATATCCCCATAAGCAGTAGACGTCAGGTATGTTCCCGGATGTACTATACTTTCAAAGCTTACTTTAGTGTGGTCAGCCAGTCTCTCTATTGTGCGGAATGTTGCTCGCTTCAGATCACTATCCGCTAAGGTACATAGTTGTAAATAGTGAAGTTCTTGGGGATATCCTTGAAGGTCTGTTCGATATCAACGAATTTCCCGACTGACATGATGACCTGATATTCTTCAGAATCCCTGAATGCTTCAATACACTGGTGGTAGAAATCAAGGTCTTTGCCAAAGATAGTGCCAAGCGAGATGAAAAGAAGCTTTTTGCCCTCTTCTTTCTTGAAATCAAAGCTGTTATCAACAACTCTCTGTTCAATATGAGGACCAAGGAAATAGCAGGTCTCATCAGTATCTTCAGGTCTTAAATGGAAGAATTTTGATGTCAGGATCAGCTTCTTGATCTTGTTGGGAGTGAATATAAGTCCAACGAAATCACGAAGATTGATATTATAATGCTGGCTTGTCCACAGTAAGCCTATCAATCTTGAATTATCGAACTGATTTTCATCGGTAAGTATGAATGAAGGATAGATGATGGTGAACTTTGAAGGATCTATCTTCAGGATCTTGTTCATCTCTTCAATATCAAAGAAAGCATCAAAGATATAGTAATCATAGTCTGTTTTATCCTGCAATAAATGCTCAATGACCATATATGTTGCCTTGCCGACCAAAAAAATGAATTGATGGCAAAAGGAGGAACATACGGAGGCATTTTTTTAGCAACTTCACTTACATCTGATGAATAAACTATCTTTTTTACAGGAATATCATTTAATCTGTCTGCAAATTCGTCTGTAACAAAACATGTAACATCATATCCTAATTCTGCTAATTCTCTTACTACTTCTACGCTTCCTGTAAAATGTCCGTGTAAAACACCATTAGCAACAAATATTTTTTTCGGATTATTCTCTCTTAATACTTCGCTCATTCTGCTTCCTCCCCTCTTGTTATGTTTTCATTTTTTGCAGCAATACCGATGAGCTTCACATCGGAGTATGCTGCAATGCCCGTTTGCGAGTGCAGACTCATATAGCAGTACCTCCAAAAAAAATGTAAAAAATGTTGGTGACAGCCGATGCAGACGATGCATCGATATGCACAAACCAAAATATTATATCACAATTTTTCGTATTCGTCAATAGCTGGAAAAAAACCATTTAAAAATATTCACCGCAGCAGTAAAAGCTAAAAAAACTTGACAAAGCACAAGATCTATGATAAAATATATGTTTAGTATGACCTGTTATGTAAACGCTAAAAACTGCTGATATCTGACACTTCACAACAATCACCCTATCAAAACAGGCGAATAAGAAAGGTGAGGAATAAAGTGAATTTAAAGGATAAGCGTATTTTTGTAACAGGTGCAACAGGATTTGTCGGTGCACACATTACAAAGTATCTTATTGATGAGGGTGCAAATGTGACTGTACTCATTGAAAGATGTGACAACAACAGTTACTTCAGTATCTGCGGACTTGATAAAAAGGTAAATATCTACTACGGCGATATCAGCAACGGCGCTCTCATCGAGCAGATCATCGTTGAGCAGAAGATCGAGATCATTTTCCATCTTGCAGCTGTTGCACTTCAGGATCTTGCATATAAGATGCCCAAGGTAACTTTCCAGGTAAATATTGTTGGTACATATAACATCTTAGACGCAGCAAGACTTCACATGGATACTGTAAAGAGCGTTCTTGTTGCATCAAGTGATAAGGTATACGGAGACAGTGATGTTCTTCCCTATGATGAGACCATGGTACTCCAGGGAAGCAATCCCTATGACGTTTCAAAGGTATGTCAGGATATGCTCGCAAGAAGCTTCTATCACAGCTATGGTCTTCCCGTTGTAGTCGGAAGATTCGGAAATATCTACGGCCCCGGAGACAACAACTTCAACAGACTGGTTCCCGGAACTATCCAGAAGCTGGAAAATGGTGAATCTCCTGTTATCAGACACCCTGCAAACGGCGTGTTCAAGAGAGACTTCCTCTATATCAATGATATTTTAAATGCTTATATGTATATGCTCTATAATATCGAAAAAGAGAACGTTGTAGGAAACGCATTCAATTTCGGTACAGGTATCGCTACTGATATAGAGACAGTAGTCAATAAGATCAAATCTATTATGGGCTGCGATGATATCCCCCTCTGTTGTACAGCAGAGCGACGTTTCCGAGATACTTATCCAGCAGCTCGATGCTACAAAGGCATTTGACAGACTTGGCTGGAAGGCAGAATATTCTGTGGACAAGGGACTTGCCGAGACCATCGACTGGTACAGAAACGTGTATTTCAAACAGAACTGAACATATCAGGGGTTATATGCCTCTATAAAAGCATGAAGAGCGCTGCCGAAACGGCAGCGCTCTTTTTGATGTGATATCTTAGATTTTCTGTGCTCTTCAGATCATAATCTGTCGGCAATATCCATTATCATCTGCTCTGTCTTCACCCAGCCAAGGCAGGGATCGGTTATTGACTTTCCGTAAACGTGCTCGTCTACCTTCTGATTTCCGTCCTCTATGTAGCTCTCGATCATAAAGCCCTTTACCAGCTTGCGGATCCTCTCGTCGTATCTGCGGCTGCTGAGGACCTCCTTTACTATACGGGGCTGCTCAAAGGGGCGCTTGCCGGAATTACAGTGATTTGTATCTATTATGCAGGCTGGATTGCTGAAGCCCTTTGCCTCATAGAACTGGTCAAGAAGCTGGAGGTTCTCATAGTGATAATTGGGCATACTCTGGCTGTGGTGGTTCTCATAGCCTCTGAGGATAGCATGAGCGAGAGGATTGCCCTCGGTAACTACCTCCCAGCCTCTGTAGAGAAAGGTATGTCCCGACTGTGCAGCTTCGATGGAATTCATAAGCACATGAAGACTTCCGCTTACAGGGTTTTTCATACCTACAGGAACATTGAGTCCGCTTGCAGTAAGTCTGTGCTGCTGATTTTCAACAGAGCGGGCTCCTACAGCAACATAGCCTAAAAGGTCATTGAGGTAACGATGGTTCTCCGGGTAGAGCATCTCGTCAGCGCAGGTAAAGCCTGTTTCCTGGATAGCTCTCAGGTGCATTTTTCTGATAGCAACTATACCCTTGTACATATCGGGCTTCTGACTGGGATCGGGCTGATGAAGCATACCCTTGTAGCCCTTGCCTGTTGTACGGGGCTTATTTGTGTAGATACGGGGAACTATGAGGATCTTGTCATTCACCTTCTCCTGGACCTCTCTGAGGCGGCAGATATAATCTATAACGCTGTCCTCATTATCAGCGGAACAGGGACCTATGATGAGCATGAGTCTGTCATTGTCTCCCCTGATGACCTCCGCGATCTTCTCATTTCTCTCGGCAATTACCTTGCCAAGCTCCTCAGATACGGGGTATTCGCTCTTTACCTCAGCAGGAATGGGGAGCTTACACTTGAAGTTCATATTCATAATTACATTATCCTTTCTGTCACAATTCAGAATTTCTAAATTATTATAGCACAAATACAAAGAAATAGCAATAGTCCCCTGAAATAAATAATAAAATCCCCTATCTTCAAATGACTCTTGATATGCCTTTATTTTTATGTTATACTTATCCTAAGCTCATAAATGATTATCATGGAGGTCGATCAAATGCACAGTACACTATCATTTGCCCTTATACTTGCGGGAATACTTATCATCGTACTCGGCGCAATAACTACGGGAATAATTATATGGCTTGGCTTCAGACGCCCCGAATACAGAAGGACCCACTTTACAGGTCATACTATCGGCACTGTTGAGCGTATGTCCAATATCACCAGCAACGATATCCGTGTACCTCTGGTGAGCTACACTGTGGACGGACAGACCTACAAGGTGGCAGGTCCAAGGTTTGCGGGAAGAACAGATGTCTTCGCTGAAGTTGCTGGCAGGCAGCTTCTCAGCAGTTCCTCAAACATAACAGCAGACGGTGAACTCCCCCTGGTCGTAAAAACAAAAGGCGGCACATCATCTGCCCAGGCTGCCATGAAAGAAAGGTACCCTGTCGGCAAGAACGTTGATGTTTTCTATGATCCCAATAAGCCGAAACACGCCTTTGTTGAGCGCGATGCTCCACTTTCAAAGACTATTTCCATAATACTGATTTGTATGGGCGGAGTACTTGCAGCTTTCGGCATAGCGATGTTCGCTATAGGTATAGTAATCCTTGCACACTTATAAATACATATAAAACAAGCTCCCACTAAGCATAGCGGGAGCTTTGTTATTTATCGTTTTTTAATTCTTGCCTCCGCCGTTGAACATACCGTCCAGAGCGTCTGCAAGATCCTGCATATCGTCCATATCGAAGCTTTCATCACCAAAGCCTAAGCCGGAGAAGTTTACCCCGACTCTCGGCTCAATGACCACATCCTCGGTGACAGGCTTGCTGAAGTCGAACACCTCATCCGTACCGTAGATAACGTAGGACATCTCCACGGGCATATATCCTGTATCGAAGTATATCTTGCTGCCGTCGGTAGTGATGTTGATATCCATGATCTCGTCAAGCTTTGAGCCCTTCAGCTTGCTCATTGCCTTGTTGAGCTGCTCAACAAGCTTCTTAAGGGAGATCCTTGATCCCTTCTGAACGTAGTAATCCTGAGCCTTCTGCTTGGAATGCTCCGATGTTCCGTCCGCAGCCATCTGAACAATGGTCACCTTTACCTTCTCGCCTGTGGAACCGTCCGAGACAGGAGCATCGCTGCCATGAACGGAGCCGAAGTCACCGCCAAATGCAAGGTTAATGTCAATGCTTTCGTCATCAAGCATGAAATAGATGATCTTATCCAGCTTTTTAAATCCGTCAGCCTCTGCACTCGGCTCCGCACCGCCTGCCCACTCAGGATCAAAATCAAAGGTCAGGTTTCCCTCATCGTCAGTTGTTCCGACTTCTTTGCCGTTGACGGTTATTGTTGCATAAGGAACAATGTGTTTGCCGCAGTGAACGTTAACTGAAACCTTTCCGGAAGGATCAAGCATTTTGGTCTCGATAAACGACTTTGCGACAGCCTGCTGTTCTTCCTGGCTGTAGCCTAACAGGTGTGCGGTTTTAATAACTGCAATTGCTGCTTTCTCAAAATCAGGGTTGCTTGTAAGCCTGAACATTGAATGGAAGAATACTTCGCCTATCTTGTCTTCTGACAGACCTTTCTGATTCATAATGTACGCGGTATGTGATACAACAGTTGGATTATTATGTTCATCGCTCCATGATGCATCAAATTCGCTGTCGCCTACAATTGCCGGAGCATGGTACTTATTCGGATCGATAGCACTTCTTACATTAGTGTCATAACCCGCCCATTTTTTTGAGACCTCATTTACTGAGAATTCCCAGTCACCTGAAATCAATGAACCCATTACATCGGCGTATCCTTCGTCTACAGTTTTTGCGTATACATTGCTTTTCAGATGAGCAACGTTATCCATTACACCGTGAGTATATTCGTGTCCGAGAGTTCCTTTGCCGACAAGCGCCTGACCGCCTAATTCGCTGATCATAAAAAGATCTGTACCGCCTACATAACACGCATTATGATATTTCCGCCAACTTGGAATAAGTAGTTTAATGAAGTGATATAAATCTATAATTGTTTTATCTGTCTCCTCGTAAGTTTCATGAAAGAGAGTATCATTAACGCCTACAATAATATTCAGAGGCTTCCCCTGTCCATCAATTGATTTCCAGCCAAACTTATTATCATAATAATCATACGCATTCTGGATACTGCTCATGGAACCGACGGTATAATCAGGAAGCATCGGATCGGGCAGTTCAACTATCCCTGGCACTCCTAAAGGTTCTATAAGCTCGGTATAATCCAATTTAGGATAGACATAAAGCTTTACATTACCATTTTCCCCGCCCGGTACTTTTATGGCTGCAAGCGGTTCAAATCCTCCAAAAAGCACATTTGTAACCATAGCAGTACTGAAAGAAGCACTATCTGCATCTGTTACGGTGATATTGCGATTCGGATCGTAGAGATTATAACCAACAAGCTCTCTTTTTTCAAGTTCGACATGATAAACCGAGCCGTCTATCTCTACATCCATACCTTCAACAAGTGAGGAATAAAGCGGGTTTTCATCAATTATCTCGCCGCTGTTCGCATCGATCAGCAATTCAGCTGCCTTTTCATCTCCGATAGCCATGATCGCATAGGCAAGGCTCTCTGAACACAGCTCGCTATCAGGGAGAATACAAAGCTCATTTTCAATGATCTTTGCTTCGCCGCCCAAATGCTTGCTGACGATCTCCTCAGCCTCTTCCTGATCTATTGAAGGATCTGTATCGATGTCGACGGGAGTATATCCGCCGCTGACGGAATCAACGATGCCGTCCTTATTGACAGAAACGATGAGCTCATTTCCGTATACAGGCACATCGTCATATACCTGCTGGAATTTGTAGTATGTACAGTCATCAATTGTATTTTCGCTGATATAGCTGAGCTCATCATAGGCATCTTCTATGCCTATCTGCTCAGCATAGCTGTCGATGAACTCAAGTGCCTCATATTCCTCGGATATTTTGGTATCAAAGCTGCCGCTGAGTACCTGGAAGCCTCCGTTGTCATCAAAGCTGAGACTGAGCTGTGACAACTCGCTCTCCTCTGGACCGTCATCGTAGATGTTTTCGGTCATCTCCTCCTCAGTATCAGCATCATAGTCGGTAAGGTCCATCAGCTCCTCAACAGCGCTGTCGTCCTTTTTGCTGCCCTTGCGCTTTCCGCTTCCCGAGTCATCGTCAGCAAAATGACGATAGAGGAAAAAGCCACCTGTACCCGAGCAGACAAGTGAAGCAACAACTGCGATTATAAGAGGCTTTTTGCTTTTCTTTTTCTGCTGCGGCTGAGCAGGTTGTGCTCCTGTGTTTGATGGCACATTTTGCACGGGCTGCTGTGTCGGTGCAGCAGCAGGCTGCTCAGGCTGCTGTGCGGGAGCGCCCTGGCTGTTATTGATTTGATTCTGCTCCATAACGTCCTCTTTTCACATTTTTTTGACCGACCGCCGCTTAGAACATCTATTGGTATTATCATTTGCTGAAAGCCTTATTTCCGCTGTTTTTCCAGTCATGTCACATTTTAGTATAGCACACTCAAAATATAATGTCAATATATCTGCATTATATTTTTATATATCAAATGCCGCTTTGTTTTTATACACCAACAGCTTTAATTTGACTTCAGCTTGACTTTTGAGATGCCATGTGTTACAATACTCTTGGAAATACTGCGTAGTATTTCATATATCTTAATTTTAAGGAGAAGTTGTTTGAAAAATAATAACAGAACAGAGATAGCAGCGTAAACGGAGGTTTGCGAATTCTATCTCACACAAGCCTCCGTATGTCCCGTCAACATTTTCAGGAGGAAAAAAACAATGAATAAAAATGACTATATCATCCGTAAGGAAACAGAAAAGGACTACCGTGAAGTTGAAAACCTCGCAAGAGAGGCTTTCTGGAATCTCAGCATCCCCGGCTGCTTTGAGCATTACTTCATCCACATAATGAGAAAGCATAAGGACTTTGTTCCCGAGCTGGACTATGTCATCGAAACAGACGGAAAAATAGCAGGCTGTGTTATGTACTGCCGCGCTAAGCTCAGGGACGAAGCGGGCAATGAGAAGGACATTCTGACAATGGGACCTCTCTGTGTACTTCCCGAATATCAGCGCAAGGGACTGGGCAAGGCACTGCTGGAGCATACCTTTGCTATTGCCGCAGAAATGGGATACGATGTTGTTATCAACTTCGGCAATCCCGATAACTACGTGGCAAGAGGCTACAAGAGCTGCAAAAAGTACAATGTGTGCTTTGAGGGAGACTTCTTCCCTGCCGCACTTCTTGTGAAGGTGCTGAATGAGGACGCTCTTGACGGCAGAAAGTGGTTCTACTATCCGAGCGATGTTGACAAGCCCTGTGATGACGAGAAAGCAGTTGAGGAGTTCGACAAGCTGTTCCCGCCGAAGGAAAAGGGCTGGCAGCCAAGTCAGGAGGAGTTCTACATCCACAGTCATTCTTCCATAAACGGATAACAAAAGCAAAGCACGAAGGCGTACCATGCGCTTTCGTGCTTCTTTTTATATAGTCCCATGCTCTGTTTTTTCCAGCGTATCAGCGAGTATTGCTTTTCTCAGCTCCGTAAGCCATTCCGAAAAGGCAACAGTGTCAAAGGCATAGGTCTTGTTCAGCTCATACTCGTTCTCCGACCAGGTATCTAAGGGCGACTCATTGTGCTGTATCAGAGCCTCAAGCTTGTCAAGAGCCTTGAAAATCTTCGCCTCGATAGTCTTCTGAGCGTTCATCTCCGCGTACAGCTCCGCAAGCTCGTTCCTCACTTCATCAGGCATAGACGATACCCAGCGGTCAAGGAGGCTGTCCTCGGTCTCACGGTCTGCATCGGTCTTGACAAAGGTGGGAATATCCCCCGTAAAGCACTCCCCAAGATCGTGGATAAGGCACATTCTCACCACTCTGTCCATATCCGCCTCAGGGAACTCTTTTTTTCAGCAGCATTGCCATCAGTGACACCCGCCAGCTGTGCTCCGCAACGCTCTCCCTGCGCCTGTTTGACGTTGTACAGTGCCGAGGTGTGTCTTTCAGCTTCTCCGCAACATGAAGTATATCAAGAAATTCCGATGGTCTCATATCTCTGCCCTCCGCTAACATAATAAAACTCATTATACAGTAAAAAATACGGAAAGTCAAGAGTTTTGAAGCTCCCCCTTGACAATACCGTAAATCTATGCTATAATTCACTCAGATATTAATGAAAGAGGTGTGAGGATGAAAAGATAATTCACTTTTGAACACATGAATAATTAACCTGACAGTGTGGATCTACAGGCATACTGTCTTATCATGTTGCCAAAAGTGGATTATGTTCTCATAACCTCTTTTTTGTGCTATATATTTATCTGCGCACTTTTACAGGCTCATTCTGTCGATGCGCCCTGAGGTCATGGAATGTAACGGGAACTGTTTGGCAGCAAACGGTCCCCGTTTTTTTGTGGACCGAAAGGAGGAATAAATATGTCACAGATACTTGTAAACGACCTTACATTCGGTTATGACGGCAGCTCCGACAACGTCTTTGAAAACATCTCGTTCTCTATAGATACCGACTGGAAGCTGGGATTTATCGGCAGGAACGGCAAAAGCAAGACTACCTTTCTCAGCCTGCTCATGGGGAAGTATAGCTACAGCGGAACTATCACCGCTTCCGTAGGATTCAGTTTCTTTCCCTGCTCGGTCAGCTACGAACAGGCACAGCGCACTGCCTCGGAGTTCCTGCCAGAGGTCTCCCCATGCTGCGAAGAATGGCGCATGATATGCGAACTGGCACAGCTTGGCAAGACCGCGGAAATACTCTACCGCCCATTCAATACACTGAGCCACGGAGAGCGCACAAAGATACTTCTGGCGCTGCTGTTTTCCTGCGGAGAGCAGTTCAGACTCATTGACGAGCCCACAAACCACCTGGACGAAAGCTCCCGTGAGAAGGTAAAGGAATACCTGACAGGCAAGAGCGGATTTATTCTCGTCTCCCATGACCGCGACCTGCTGGACGCCTGCACCGACCATGTACTGGTGCTGAACCGCAAGTCCATAGATGTTCAGAACGGAAACTTCTCTGTCTGGTGGGAGAACAAGCAGCGGCGTGACAGCTTCGCAGAGGCTGAGAATGAGAAGCACCGCAAGGAGATAAAAAAGCTGCGGCAGGCTGCACGTCAGACAGCGGAGTGGGCTGACAAGAATGAGCGTACCAAAATAGGCTTCGACCCTGTCAAGGAGAATGACCGATGTATCAGCACCCGCTCCTATATCGGAGCCAAGACCAAGAAAATGCAGAGCCGCGTAAAACAGATGGAGAAGCGCATAGACCGCAATATCGCTCAGCAGGAGGGACTTCTCAGCGACATAGAGCGAGTGGCGGAACTGAAGCTCTCTCCGCTTGTCCACCACAAAAAACCATCGTCAACTTCCGTGACTTTACGGTGATCTACGGCAGCTCCGACACGCCTGTTTTCTCTCCCATGACCTTTTCTGTACAGCAGGGAGAGAGAGTTGCCCTCCACGGCACCAACGGCTGCGGGAAATCCACACTTATAAAAGCTGTGCTCAGTCACTCGGGATATGCCCGTAAACCTGTTCAGTTCACAGAGCAGGGCGCCTGTGACACCGCCTCGGGACTTATCATTTCCTATATCGACCAGGACACCTCATGGCTCCGCGGCAATATTGCTTCTCTATGCGAGGAGCGCGGCTTGGATCTGAGTATGCTCTGCACTATCCTGCGTCAGCTGGGCACAGAGAGGAGCCAGCTCACCAAAAACATGGAGGACTTCTCCGAGGGGCAGAAGAAAAAACTGCTCATCGCCGCAAGTCTGCTCACTCCTGCTCACCTGTATATCTGGGACGAGCCCCTGAACTACATCGACGTTTTTTCCCGTATGCAGATAGAGGACCTGCTGAAAAGGTACTCCCCCACCATGCTTTTCGTGGAGCATGATACAAGATTTCGTGAAGAAATAGCCACCAAAACCATAAGCTTCGGCGACAAGTGAATATAACACAAAAGGGACGGCAAGTGTCGTCCCTTTAAATATGTATTATCTGTACTTGTAAACTGCAGCTGCCTCAAATCCATGCGCAGTGCCTGCGCTCCCGTCATGGGCTCGGGAAGCTTTTACGGTTGTTTTATCTGTACTTGTAAACTGTAGCTGCCTCGAAACCATCTAATAGCGTTGTCATTCTTCCGAATGCCATGCCTGTGCCCTTGGCTACACAGTTTATGGAGTCCTTGGCGATATTGCAGCTTATTCCCAGTGTACGCTTGATGAGCTGGGTAAGTCCGCCCAGGAGAGCACCGCCGCCTGTGAGGAGAAGTCCGTTGTCATAGATGTCTCCCACCAGCTCGGGAGGAGCATCCTCAAGCACCTTGCGGATAGCCTCCATGATAGCGAAGGTATCGTCCTCGATAGCCTCAAAAAGCTCGGTCTCGCTGAGAAGCACCTGTGCGGGCAGTCCCTTGAGAAGGCTTCTGCCCTTTACCAGATAGGTCATCTCCTCGCTTGGGTCATAGAGGTTGCAGAGCTCTATCTTTACCTTTTCCGCTGTTCTCTCGCCGATGAGGAGCTTGTACTTGTTCTGCATATACTTGATTATGGAGCGGTCTATGGAGTTTCCTGCCACCTTGACTGTATGAGAGGTAACTACACCGTTCATGGAAACGATAGCCACATCTGTGGTACCGCCACCGATGTCAACTATCATGTGTCCCTTTGCCTTGGTGATGTTGACACCTGCGCCTATCATAGCGGCAATGGGCTCCTGTATGAGGTATACCTGCCTTGAACCTGCGCTCTTTGCAGCATCAACAACTGCACGGCTCTCGATGTCGGTGATGAAAGAGGGAATGCAGATGACTATACGGGGCTTCATGAGCTGTCTGCCTGTTACCTTGAGTATGAACTCTCTTATCATGCTGTGAGTAAGGTCATCATCGGAGATGACTCCCTCGCTGATTGGGCGCTTAACTGCAATATAGTCGGGATTTCTGCCTATCATCTCATAGGCCTCCTTGCCAACTGCAAGTACGCGCTCTGTTCTTGTGTTGTAAGCAATGACTGAAGGCTCACTGAGCACAACGCCCTTGTTGCCCATTGTCATTACGATATTTGATGTACCGAGGTCTATTCCGATATCAGTATTTGCCATTTTTACGTTCCTTTCTTACTGCTCAAAGGGAGAGGAGCTTTTCTGCTTTGCCGCTCCTGCGAGCATATGGCGCAGGCAGGTGTACCGCCTTGTGCGCTTGTTGTTGTCTACCATTTTATTTATATTCTCCTCACTGCCGATGAGTATGAGGAGCTTTTTTGCTCTTGTTACCGCCGTGTACAGCAGATTTCTGTAGCACAGCTTGTCGAAGCCGCCCATAATGGGAAGTATTACCGCTTCAAATTCGCAGCCCTGGCTCTTGTGGACTGTCACCGCATAGGCAAGGTCCACCTGTGACAGCAGGTCAAAGGTATATGTAGCCTTCCGTCCGTCAAAGTCTATGACCGCAAGTGAGCTTCTGTTGTCGATGCTGATTATGCGGCCTATGTCGCCGTTGAAGATACCCGCCCCCTGCTCCCCGTCCTTGGACCAGGTTATGTCATAGTTGTTGCGGGTCTGCATTACCTTGTCGCCCTCGCGGTAGGTATAGACATAGCCCTTTTTCTCCTGCCTGTTCTTTGCAGGAGGATTGAGCTCTGCCTGGAGCAGCTTGTTCAGCTCAACAGTGCCTGTTACACCCTTTCGTGAAGGAGTAAGTATCTGTATATCCTCTGTTGGAGAATAGTTGTACGCCTTTGGCAGTCTTGTCTTTGCAAGGTCAACTATGAGCTTCAGCGCCTGCTGATAGTCGGTGCGCTTAAAGAAGAAGAAATCGCTGTCCTTGCGGGTAAGGTCAGGGTATTCTCCTGCCACTATCCTGTGGGCATTGGTGACTATGCAGCTCTGCTGAGCCTGACGGAATATCTCCTTCAGCTCGGTCACAGGGACTATGCCGCTGTCGATGATGTCACCAAGCAGATTTCCCGCGCCTACCGAGGGTAGCTGGTCACTGTCCCCCGCCATTATGAGCCTGCACCCCAGCCGCACTGCGCGGAGCAGCTTCTCAAAAAGCACCACGTCCACCATGGACATCTCGTCGATTATTAGCACATCGCAGTCCAGAGGATTGTTCTCGTTATGGGCAAAGGTAAGCCTGTCCCCCGAATCATAGACCACCTCAAGAAGTCGGTGGATAGTCTTGGCTTCGCAGCCTGTAAGGTCGGACATACGCTTCGCTGCGCGACCCGTAGGAGCCGCCAGAAGCACCTTCATGCCCTTTTTCTCGAATATGGAGATTATAGCGTTGAGGGTAGTGGTCTTACCTGTACCGGGACCGCCCGTCAGCACCATGAGTCCCCTTGAAACAGCGGTAGTGATAGCCTGCCGCTGGAGTTTTTCGTATTTGATGTTATGCTCTTCCTCCTCGATATTTATGAGGATATCATAGTTAAAATCCTCGGGAGAGGAAAAGTCCTTGAGAATGTGTGTCCTGTCGGCGATGAAGCTCTCTGCGTAAAAGTAGTCGGGCAGGTAGACGAATTCTATCTCACCCTTTATGTACTCAAAAAGCTCATTGTCGTCAAGCGCGGCGTTGTAAGCGCTGTAGAAATCGCTCTCAGAGACTCCAAGGGTGTCCTGGGTCTTCTTTGCCAGCACCTCCAGCGGAAGACAGGTGTGACCTATACCGCCGTTTGCGCGGAGAATGTACTGAACTCCCGCGATAATGCGCTTACTGTCATTTCTGGCTATGTGCATATCATGAGCGATGGTGTCAGCCTTGCTGAAATCCAGCTCAATAGCGTCGCCGCAGAGCAGATAGGGATTGAGCTTGAGCAGTGTCATGGCGTCGGAGCCGAATTTCCTGTAAGTATTCATGGCAAAGCGGGACTTCACCTCATACTGGGACAGAAATGCCATAAGATTCCGAAGGCAGAAAAGCTTCTGCGCCTCAGCGGCTATCTCCTCGCACTTTTTCGGAGATATGCCCTTTATCTCCGCAAGACGGAAGGGAGCATTCTCCATTATATCAAGGGTGCGGTCGCCAAATACGTCAACTATCTTCTTAGCCAGTCCCGGACCTATGCCCTTGACTGCTCCTGAAGCCAGATACTTCTCGATATTGACTACAGTCTCGGGAAGCTTTCTCTCGCAGTAGACCGCGCTGAACTGAGTTCCAAAGCGAGGGTGGCTGATATAGCTTCCCTCAAGGATAAGGCCTTCGCCCTCCTCGATGTCGCCAAGCTCTCCCACAACTGTAATGAGCTCACCGCCTGCATCAAGGTCCAGCACTATATATCCGTTATTTTCGTTCTTATAAAGGACATTCCCAACGGTGCCCTCGATGTGAAGGACCTCATGCTCCAACGTTTTCACCTCTGCACATAAACATTCACCTTATATTATACTATATAATTTGTGATAAAGCAAGTGGCGGGGAGAAAAAGTTAGTGTCAAGCAAAAGTAGGCAGAAGATAAAAAAATCGTCACAATGCACAAAATCAGAAATTCAAATCAGTAAAAGGCTTACAGAGGGAAATTTGTTTCAACCATTTCAAACTTGAAGGAATAGATATATTTCTTA
>JAKPUQ010000070.1 GCA_029572815.1 Bacillota bacterium
GATCTCCATTGCTATTGCCACTCCTTGTTCCTCCTGTACACAAGCTCTTTCTCTTATTATACAGGATTTTTATTATTAGTGGCTCACTTTTTTATTATCATTTGTGCCATATCTGGCTCAGTTTTATTTTAGCATACATACATTTATGCTTAATGTGTTGACAGTGTGATAGAATTGTGATATACTTTTAAACGTAATATTTTAGCAATTATAACCGCTGATGATCAATTCCTATAACATTTGTAAAGCTGTCGCTGCAAGGAGAACGCATATGAAAAAAATACTGTTTTATATTGCAGTTTTTGCTGCTTATCTGATAATGGGCTATGTTACACTGAGGTATATCTATTTCGGTATTCTCGGGAATAATGCCCATTTTTTCGGCTCTCCCACCAAGGAGGAAAAGAGAAAGAGCTATCTCTGGCTGTTGGGACCTGTTGCCGTTATGATAGCTGTTCAGGGCGTTGTGCTCCTGCTTGGCAGGAAATGCTTTGACACATGGGGATGGAAGGAAAGGCTCATTACCATAGCCGCAGCAGTGCTGGGGGCAGTGCTGTCCGTTCCGGTGTTATCGGTTTTCTGATCCTGAGGATCTGAAAATAAATTATTTTATTTACGAAGGGAAATGATATGATGATGAAGAACTGTCTCAGACTTCTGTCCACAGCCGCAGCAGGTATCATAGCTTTTACTATGCTTCCTAAGCTTCCCGACAAAGTGGCAGACGCAGCAGGAAACGATCGTTATACTGTACTCGTGCTGGATGCATCGGGCAGTATGTGGGGAACTCCCGCTGCAAAGCAGAGAGGCCGCTCAGAAATTCTGCTCTGATATCCTCTCCGCAGAAGGCACAAACTATGTAGCACTTGTAGAACTTGACACAAGAGCATCGGTAAAATGCAATTTTACCACAGATATCGATGAGATATCAGAGAAGATCTCAAAGGTAGGCGAATACGGCGGAACCAACTACGGCTCTGCACTTGAGACCGCAGGCTCTCTCCTTGAGAGCATAGATCCCTCAAATACCAGAAACATCGTATTCTGCTCAGACGGACTTCCCGAGGCGGGTGACAGATCTGAAACAGGTCCCTATACCGCTGCTGATGACACCTTCTATAAGTATGCCAACGCTGCTTATTCGGTAGCAGCAGATATGAAGGATGACTACAACATCTACACCCTGGGCTTCTTCCACAGCCTTAGCGGAAAGAGACTTGATTTCGGCAGAAAGGTCATGAAAGACCTTGCAAGCAGCTCTTCAAATTACTATGACGTTACAGATCCTGATCAGCTCCTCTTTACATTCGGAGATGTGGCTCAGAACGTGCTCACCGAAAAGGATCCTATCATTCTTATCCCCGGCATCATGGGCAGCAGACTCTATCTCGACGAGGATTGCAGCGACAGCCAGTGCGCATGGCCGCCCAACGAGGGATCAAAGCTCCAGCTCAGTCTTGAAAGCAACCTCAAGAACAGCAGGACATTATATGTAAAGAAGCCCGTAAACCTCAACGGAGAAGACGTTACTCCCGATTACGGCTCACAGAACTGCATGAAGGCGCTGGCTGAGAGCGTATGTGCCGAGTTCCCTGACCGTGAGGTATACATCTTCAGCTATGACTGGAGAAAGAGCAACACCGAAAGCGCTGAAAAGCTCAAGACCTTTATCGACGGTCTGGGCTGCAAGAAGGTCGATATCGTAGCTCACTCAATGGGCGGACTTGTTACTTCAAAGTACTTCAAGGAGCATGAGAGCGACGGTAAGATCGACAAGATCGTCACCTGCGGAACTCCCTATGAGGGCGCTCCTCACCTTGTAGAGGCAGTAGTCAACTGGGATATCACAGGCGACGGCTATGACTATGTTCTCGGCCTTTTCGGACTTACAAAGAGCCTGAAGAAGTCCTTCAGCGGCGTTGCCGAGCTGACACCCACAAAGAACTATGTAGGCGTTTGCCCCATGTGGCAGGACGACAAGTCCATCTGGACAAGCAAGGATCACGAGCAGTCCTATGCTGAGTATGAGAGAAAGCTCAGAGGCCTCTTCGGTGATACCATGTTTGAGAACTCAGTAGCCTTCCAGGAGTCACTCCACGGAAGCGGCTCCGATTACAATGTGCTCCTTGGCTATGACAATGCTTATTTCGTAATGGGTACAAACCACAAGACCCTGAAGTCATTCAAGTTCGATTACTATTACAATGATATAGACAGAGATACATACAAGAGCAAGTACAGCGATATCTTCTATACTACCAAGGGCGACGGAACTGTTCCTTATCTCTCTGCTTCCATCACAGATCAGGTAGAGAGCCTTGACAATGGAAGATGGAAGTCTGTAGACGCAAGCCACGGCGACACCATAAAGGTATCTGACTCACTTGAGTGGATCAACGATATCCTCGATGACGAGACACCTGAGGTAAAGCCCGCTCCTCAGATGAGCCACCCATATATGGTAATCAGGATCGCCTGCCCCGTTGACGTAGAGATCTCTGACGGAAACGGCGCACTCAGCTCTGTAAAGGGCTCAGAGTCCATGAGAGCTTCATTCGGACGTCTTGACCTCATAGGCGAGGACAATGACATCAAGATGATCTGTATGGACGAGGATACAGACCTTGACGTGAACCTTACAGGTACAGGCACAGGTACTATGAACTATACTGTACGTCACTACACCGCAAATGATGAGCTCATCGACGAGCGTACATTCGAGAACGTGCCCATCACAGACAAGACAGTCATCAAGACAAAGGCAAGCAACGAGGAGACAACTGTTCTCAGCGTTGACAAGGACGGCGACGGAAACGAGGACGAGACATGGACAGCCAAGAAGAACGAGGACGTAACAGTTCCCGATTCTGAAAGAGTTCCCATGACAGGCATAAACGCTTCCATCGACGCAGCAGAGCTTACAGTTGACGGCACAGCTGCCATCACAGTTACAAAGGATCCCGAGAGCTCCACTGACAACATGACAGTTACATTCTCAAGCAGCGACGAGAGCGTTGCAACAGTTGACGCAAACGGCGCAGTCAAGGCAGTGGGAGCAGGCACAGCAACTATCACAGTTACAAGCTCCAACGGCTTTACAAAGGAAGTTTCCGTTACAGTAAAGGCAGCAGAGACCACAACTACAACAACTACAACTACCACTACCACCACCACAACTACTACCACAGCAAAGACAACTGCAAAGGCTTCCAACTCACCCAAGACAGGCGACACAACACCTGTAGCTGCATATGTATTCGCTGCATTTGCACTGGGCTGCACAGCAATACTTGCAAAGCGCTCAAAGAAAGAGGACTGAGCGTAATATAAAAGCCCCCTTACAGGGAGCTGATACATAATAATATGAGCCATAGCAGCTCCCATCATGGGGAAGGGAGCGGTTATGGCTCTTTTTTTATATCGAAACGTATTCCGGGTCGGTATTCAGGGCTGTCAGGTACTCATCTATACGCGGACGTGAGACCTTGTCGCCTATGACAATGAGCACGGGCTGCCCCTCCGCCACGGGAGCGGTCTCGGTCTTTTCACGGGTGGCATTTATCTTAAGCCAGCCGCCATCTATGGGAAGTGAGCCCTTTATGCGGAATATCCTTCCGCAGCTCTCATCGGCAAAGATGCTGCTGATGAGCTCCTCTATGCTGTCCTTGGGGATTGCTATGTGCATGAAGTAATGGACGGAGCTCTCTATGTCCTCGGGGCTGAATTTTTTCACATAGCTTGAGCCGCGGTAGCCTGCACGGCTGAACATACGGAAGTCCTCGGCGGTGAAGCTGTCCCAGTTCTTAGCTATGAGGTCGCGCTCCGTAAATCTGCGGTCGCAGCGAATATCCTCAAGGGAGCGGTTCACATGGGCGAGTATCCGCTGAGAGACCTGTTCGGGCGTTTCATTTTTAATGCGGTTCAGCTTGCTCAGCACCAGCTTTCCGCAGCAGGCAGCCTCAGAGCCCAGCAGGTACTCCATCTGGGGCGAGAGCTGCTCCTCCATTTCTGCGTCCACAACAGTGAGGACGCTTCCTATCTCGAACCATCTGTCCAGAGGGGAATCATGGAGGATATCGAAAAATTCGTCCATATCAAAAATGCCCGAGGGCTCAACTATAACGCGGTCAATGTGCTGCATACCAAGGGATATGAGCTGAGTTTTGAAGCGGCGCCTGTGGCAGTCCGCATCGCAGCCCCCCCGCAATCATTTCCAGCTGGCAGCTGTCGCATCTGAGCTCCTGCAATATCATCATATCTATGTTGACAGCGCCGAAATCGTTTTCCAGAATGGCTATTTTCTGCCCGCTGTCAATGAGGTGACGGGCATACTTCATAAGGAAGGTAGTCTTCCCCGAGCCGAGAATACCCGTAATAAGGTCTATCTTTGTCATGGCTTGCGCCTCCTTTGAAATAAGTATATCACAGGGCGGCGGTGAAGTCAAACACAGTTAGCCGCAGTACATACTCCGCATACTTGACATATAACACAAACCGTGTTATACTTTATGCAAAATATGCCGATAATACCGGCGGACGAAAAAAGAAAGGACGTAATACCTTGAGAGTAGCAGTAACCTATGAAAACGGACAGATTTTCCAGCACTTCGGACATTGTGCGCAGTTTGCACTTTACGATATTGAAAACGGAGAGATAGCTTCCCGTCAGGTGGTCGACACCAACGGAGCAGGCCACGGCGCCCTTGCAGGCTTTCTTAAAAATGCAGGTGCAGATGTACTTATATGCGGCGGCATAGGCGGCGGAGCACAGATGGCTCTGGCTGAGGCAGGCATAAAGCTCTATGCTGGCAATACAGGCAGCGCTGATGCAGCTGTAAAAATGCTTATCAGCGGAAGCCTTTTGCAGATAACCAATGCCACCTGTGACCACCACGGTCACGGTGAGGGCCATTCCTGCGGCAGCCACAGCTGCGGCGAGCAATGAGGTGAAGTATGGACAGAGCTGAAAGAGCGGTAGAGCTGAAGCACAGCGGAAACAACTGCTGTCAGGCGGTGCTTCTTGCCTTTGCAGATGAGCTTGGCGGAGATGAGGCTGAGCTGAGAGCCATGGGAGCAGCATTCGGCTGCGGAATGGGTACCTTTGAAGCCACCTGCGGTGCTCTCTGCGGAGCTCAGATGATACTGGGACTGAAAAGATTCAGCGGCAGGTCTGTGCTGGCTGACGCAAAGGTGCTCTACGGCACCTTCAGAGCAATGTGCGGCAGTACGGAATGCGGAGAGCTCAAGGGTATAAAGACGGGAAAGATGCTGTGCAGCTGCGATGACTGTGTACGCTGCGCTGCAAAGCTTGCCGGAAAGCTTATATGAACAGTGAGCCGTCGGAGTATTTTTGCCGTCGGCTCTGACTTTTTTAAAATTATTTTTTCTCAGCGCACAATTATCATTTTCTCAGGTGTGTTATAGGTGAAAGGGGGCACAGCAATGAATAATGACAGTACTGCATTATACGCTTTCAGAAAATACGGAAATACTGTCCTGCGCGCAGCCTTTGCCATAAGCGGCAGCTATGCCGAGGCAGAGGATATAGTTCAGGACGTGTTCCTTTCATTACATACAAAACCACGCTCATTCAACGATGACGAACACCTTAAAGCCTGGCTTCTCAGAGTGACTATAAACAAGTGCAAGAACCTGCGCAGGAGCTTCCGCTTCAGCAGGACCTGTTCACTGGACGAGCTGGAGCACTCCAAGGCTATCTGTGAGATAAGCACCGAGGGCAGAGAGCTCCGCGAGGAGATAGCTGCGCTTCCAAAAAAGTATGCCGAGGTCATATTCCTTCATTACTACGAGGGATACAGTATAAAGGAGATCGCCGATATACTGGAGAAGAATGAGAACACGGTGGGCTCGCTTCTGAGAAGGGGACGAGAAAAGCTCAGGACGGAGCTTGAAAGGGAGGATGGAATATGCAGGGAAAAGATTATAAAGACGCTCTGAATGAGCTGCGGCTGGGAAGCTCGTTCTGCGAGGAGATGGAAAAAAAGCTGTCAGGGGAAATAGCAGAGGCAGATGAATATACAGACGAAGTGACTCACGTTGACGTCGTTCCCGAAAGGAGACACAAGGGGCTTGCCATAGCTGCGGCAGCTGTACTGCTCATAGGCGGCGGAGGCGGCGGACTGCTATATCATAACAGGGAGTCATTCCTCGGTACGCCATCCAACGAGGACAGCACCTATTACGATGATAAGACCTTTGCCTTCCCCTTTGGTTCGGCAGACCTTCACGGAATGGTATTCAATTACAGCCTCGGCAACTTTATGAGCCATGGCAACTTTATGAGCCATATCCCCTCAGTAGTCACCACAGAGGATGTGGCTGAGGAGCTTATCTCGCTTTTTTCCATAACAGATTTTGAAAAGCTGGATACTGTCGATCCGTTCGCAGAAGGCTCTGGAGAGATCATTGACTTCCACAATGATTATTATTATGCCTCTTTCCATGATAACGGGATAGTCGAGGTCACATTCATACAGGACGATGTATACAGTGAGTTCTACAGGGTCCCTGATGATACCTTCGTAAAGATGAGAAACATCATCTTCGGCAGTGAAGGTCTGACGACGCTGGATAAGTTCGGCATAAAAGCCGATCTCTCAGGCGCACAGCTCCACATAGAAAACTACGACGGTCCTCTTACGAGCAGTGAAGCTATCTCTCTGGCGTCATACATAAACTATGTACAGTGGAACCCAAGGGATACAGACGAGCTGAAGGACAGCAGCGATACCATGACCCTTGATCTTGAGTCTGAGGGCAGAAAATACGAAATTATAATAGGTGACAACGGCAGAGCTTCCGTTGATGCTGACGGCACTGTGTCATATTACAGCTTTGCAGCAGTTGAATATGAGAATATGAAGAGCATTGTCGATAAGGGTGTTCAGTGTCCTTGTCCTATAGAATACAGCGAGGACGAGTTATGGATGGTGACAGCACATAGTATGGAACGTGTGGGCGGTTCAGTTTATGGCTCGCTGTCCAGGGGTGCTATCCTTTCCGAGGATGAAAAGAAAGAGCTGTTTGCGGCCCTTGAGGGTGTTGAATGGAAAAAGATGAACAATTCAAACCAGATTGGATATTTCACCTATGATGGGATTATCATACAGATCGGTGACAGTTGTCTGCATCTGTGGCCTGACGGAAACTGCATATTAGAAGTTTCTTCTCACGCTGAAGCGAAATTTTACCGCATTGAAAAAGATGACTATGAAGCTGTCAGAGCGATAGTCACAAAGAGGTGTACGGAATTCAAGGATGATGACGAGCTGGCAGATTATCTCATCGACCTTATACTCTACGAAGACAACAGCGATAAGTTCTTTATGATGAAACCATCGGGTCAGGAAGCTATGTTACAGTATTATACCTTTGAAACCGGTGAGAAGGAACTGAAACAGCTGCTGAAGGATATTGAGTGGACCGTTGATACCTCAGGCGTAAGCTACTCAAGCACGATCTATCCTGTATTCAAGAACATGATGACGGGACAGATCTATATTACGACTGACGGAATAATGGTCATTAATTCTTATGATCTGTGCTTCAGATCAAAGGGCAGTGAAAAGCTCATCGCACATCTGAAGGAACTGAAAAAGAGCGCGGCTGAAAAAGAAAAAGCAGAAATGGAAGAAAAAACAGATAAAGCAGAAAACTCAGAAATCTCAGAAGCCGACGGTGAGTAATATCACCCACGGCAGCCCTTATACCGCTGTCATGCCGCTGACGTCGGCGGCTTGATATAATAAACGCCTCCGCAGGACTACGGTCGGTCCTGCGGAGGCGTTTCATATTTTCATATTATCTTATCTTTGAACCTACGGGAATGCTGTCATCAACGAAGATCACCTTTACTCCGTCGGGAGTATCTGCGGCGCATATCATTCCGTTGCTGTCAACACCTCTCAGCTTTACGGGCTTGAGGTTAGCGATGAGCTGTATCTTCTTGCCGATGAGGTCCTCGGGAGCGTAATACTGCGCGATTCCCGATACCACCTGACGTCCGCCCATGCCGTCGTCAAGCTGTAAGCACAGGAGCTTGTCGGACTTCTTTACCTTTTCGCAGGCAGTTACCTTTGCAACTCTTATCTCTACCTTGGCAAAGTCGTCAATGGTTATCTCGGGCTTCAGCTCTATCTTCTCAGGCTCGGCAGCTGCCTCGCCCTTTTCCTCTGAGGAGAGCTTTGCCTGAGCCTCAGCCATGTTCTTTGCAAGAATGGCGTTGAGCTCCTCTATCTCCTTGTCAACGTCTATTCTGGGGAAGAGTATCTCGCCCTTGTGAACGGTAACGTTCTCGGGAAGAACACCGAATACACCCAGCTTTTCGTACTCCACATCAGCTGCGGAAGCGCCTATCTGCTCCCAAACCTTAGGCATAACAGTGGGCATGAAGGGTGCAAGGAGTGCAGATGTTACGCGGATAGCTTCAAGAAGATTATAGAGCACCGATGCCAGACGAGCCTTCTTTGTGTCGTCCTTGCCCAGCTTCCAGGGCTCGGTCTCGTCGATGTACTTGTTAGCGCGGTCAACTACCTTGAATATCTCCTCAAGAGCCTGCTTCAGCTTTGTCTCGTCGATGTACTTGTCCACCTCGGGGAGGAGACCTGTTACAACAGCCCTGAACTCCTCGTCAAGGGCATCGCCCTCACGCTCTGAGGGGATAGTGCCGCCGAAATATTTGTCAACCATGGCAACTGTACGTGAAACAAGGTTTCCGAAGCCGTTGGCAAGGTCGGAGTTTATGCGGTTTATCATTATCTCGTTTGAGAATAAGCTGTCTGCTCCAAGAGCCATCTCACGGAGGATATGGTATCTTATGGAGTCCTGACCGTATCTCTCACCGAGAACGAATGGGTCTACAACATTGCCCAGTGATTTTGACATCTTCTCACTCTCACCGTTCTTGCCTGCCATGGTTATCCAGCCGTGAACAGCAAGGTGCTTGGGCAGGGGCAGGTCAAGTGCCATGAGCATTGCAGGCCAGATGATAGCGTGGAAACGCATGATATCCTTTGCTACCATGTGAACATCGGCAGGCCAGTACTTCTCATAGTCATTGTGTGCGGAGTTCTCATAGCCGAGAGCTGTGATATAGTTTGAAAGAGCGTCTATCCATACATATACAACGTGCTTGTCGTCAAAGGATACGGGCACGCCCCACTTGAAAGTCGTTCTTGAAACGCAGAGGTCCTCCAGACCGGGCTTGATGAAGTTGTTTACAAGTTCAACGGCTCTTGTCTTGGGACGGAGATAATCTGTCTCAAGAAGAAGCTTCTCGATGCGCTCTGCAAAGGGAGACATCTTGAAGAAGTAAGCTTCCTCCTTAGCGTACTTTACGGGTCTGTGACATTCGGGACAGCAGCCGTTCTCGTCCAGCTGAGAATCAGTCCAGAAGCTCTCGCAGGGAGTACAGTACTTGCCGGAGTATTCGCCCTTGTAGATATAGCCCTTGTCGTAGAGAGCCTTGAATATCTTCTGAACGGCTTCCACATGGTAGTCGTCGGTAGTTCTGATATATCTGTCGTAGGAGATGTTCATATATTTCCACAGGCTCTTGAACCTGTCAACGATAACGTCAACGTACTCCTTGGGAGTCACGCCCTGCTCGGCAGCCTTCTGCTCTATTTTCAGACCGTGCTCGTCAGTACCTGTGAGGAACATTACGTCATAGCCCTGCATTCGCTTATAACGGGCGATAGAATCGCAGGCAACTGTTGTATAGCAGTGGCCTATATGGGGATTGCCCGATGGGTAATAGATAGGCGTAGTGATGTAAAAGGGTCTTTTTGACATAAAAATCGCTCCAATCTGAGTGTAAGAATTCCCGTTTCCGAATGAAAGAAAAGGGTTATCTATTATTATAGCACAGAATATTGAAAAATGCAAGGTGCGCGGCGAAATCGGCGTGCAGGTGTTTCTACGGAATATATCACAGGCTGAAATTAACGTAATTCTGTGAATTAAATCCATATTCCGTTGACATTGGCGATTTTTTATTATATAATGAAGTTACATTAAATCTATGGACGTTAAAGGAGGCATAGTCATTATGAACATAAAGAGAATATTAACAGGGGTTTTGGCGGGTGCTTTCCTGACAACCATGACCGCTTTCACGGCAGCAGCTGCTTCTGAGACAGACGGCATAAAGCTGGGCGACCCTACAGGCGACGGAAAGATAAACGCAGTAGACGCCTCAAACATACTCAGCCTGTATGCAGATGTATCCGTGGGTGCAGCAGAGCTCAATGATGAGCTTATCAGTATCTGTGACGTCAACAAGGACGGCAGCATTAATGCCGTGGACGCTTCGCTGGTGCTTTCATATTACGCAGCTCTCGTAACTGACGAGACTGATCAGGAGCTGGAGGATTTCATCTCCTCACTTATCACAGATGTTACTGATTATTTCGGCATTGATCCCGATAAGTGGTCGACAGAACCAATAGAACTGTCTGATAATCCATGGGGATTGAAAATTGATCCGGAAACCGGCGAGCTGAGCGGGGAAATTGATAATTGGTATCTCTGGGATACTGATTCCGAACTCACAGAAGAAGATCTTGAAGCAATTGATCCCTGGGATCCATGGAATCCATGGAATCCGTGGAATCCGTGGAATCCCTATAACGATCCTGATTCTGTGCTCCCGGAAGATGGAATAAATCCCTGGGAGCCCTGGAAAGTTGACTGGAATATCTATGATACAGTAGATGAACAGGCGGAAGCCATTGTTCAGGGAGAGGAATAAGCTTCAGTACATCATAATATTGCAAAAACGAATAAAAACACAAAAAAAGCCCGCTTATGCGGGCTTTTCGCGGCTTAATGACAGCAGCTGCGCTAAATCGGGAAATAACACCGATATGTAATCTAATGTCATTATTTTTTTACTTGACATATTTTACCGTATGACTTATAATTAATGTAAACTCAATAACCGCCTTTAGGCGGTTATTGCCCCGAACTGAGTTCGGGGAGCGCAAATCCTTTATAATTTGAGGAATTTGCGCATTACATTTCTTTATGTTATGCTCATTTTGCCCTAATGGGCAAAACAAAGTGCAAGAAAAAACAGGATTATTTTTCCTTGCACTTTGATAACAAAAAATTGGCTTTTAAAAGCTATATAAAGCCAATTTTTTGTTATTGAGCAGACATTAATTATTACAGCATAAGCCCCAATACTACTACAGGAGGGATTTCATGAAATGCTATAAATGCGGAAGCGAACTGCCCGATGACGCACAGTTCTGTACTGAATGCGGCGCCTCGCTGAATAATGAGGAAGCTCACAGCGTTCATATCGATGACGAGCCCACCTCTATACTGCCCCACCTTGAAGAAGTCATCGCCGATAACGAGGAGGCTCTCAGCCTTACTCAGGAGCAGGCTCAGCTTCTTGAGGATGAGCCCACCGAGATACTCAGCACAGCTGATACGGTGGTAATACCCGAGGCTGAACCCATACCGCCTGCGGAGAATATTTTTGACAAGCCCGCGAGCTTTCCAAAGCAGGAGGAGGCTCCAGAGCCGCCTGTGAACGGTGCTCCCGACAGTCTCAATGATAACAGTGACACCATGAAGATACCCATTCAGAACGAGCCCTACAGCTCCTACAACGTACACGCCAACCAGTTTGCGGGAAATGAAAGCAGCCCCCGGAACGGCAGCTTTCCTCCTCCGCCTGTGTATTCAGCACAGCAGCAGGCTCCCGTACAGCCCGCGCCTATGCCACAGTCGGCTCCCATGCCTCAGTCAGCGCCTGCACCAATGCCTGCACAGACTGAGTCAAAGCCCAAGGCAAAGGCAAAGGTAGGCGGCGGACGGGTATTCGGTGCCTCACTGGTGACCATATTCACTATAATATTCCTGCTGCTCCTCAGCTTCCTCACCGCAGTAAAGGTGGGAGCAAACGGCAGCATCATCAGACGCAGAGCCGAGAAGCTGGACGCCGATACTACTCTCACAGCACATTTTGACGGCAAGGAGATGTCAAAGACTCTCTATGATTCTCTGGGCTTCAGGACAGCAACAAAGGGAGCTGCCGATGAAGCGGGCTTCAAGAGATATATGCTGGATACTGATTTTCGTCAGTATGCAGGCGAAGTCGCAGAGGGCTATCTTGACTACATAGTTGACGGCGAGGGCGGTGACCCGTCCATAACTGCCGAGGACTTCGTTAATGACTTTATCAGAGGAAACAAGGACGCTGCCAAAAAGGAGTTCGACTATGAGCTTACAGAAGAGAATTATGACCTCCTCCAGAAAAATCTGGAAAAGGACAAGTTCTCTGACACCATGAGTGTTAAGGAGTGGAGCAGGAAGCTTGGCTTTGACGTGAACAATGTAAGCTACGCGACCTCATTCATCACTATCGGTATCCTCGGTGCGCTCTTCCTGCTGTTCCTCATCTGGATAGCCGCCATCGTGAGAAGACGTGCAAGATTTGTCACAGGCTTCTACGGTACCATATTCACCTTTGTCGGACTTATCGTGTTCCTGGCGGGACTTATCGTTATCGTAGGCTCAGCAATAGGCTTCACCTTCACACATAACGTGTGCTTCTACCTGACAGAGAGTCTGCTGCTGCCCTTCTCGGTAATGCTTATCGCAATAGGCGCAGCGGAGCTTATAATAGGCTTCTGCTTCAGAAAGACCAAAAAGGGACTGAAGAAGAAGGAGAGAAAGGCTGCCGCAGCAATGGCATCAGCACAGTAAGACAGAGTAATATTTATCGGGCACTTCTGCCTGTTCCGGGCGGAAGTGTCTTTTTTTATCCCCCGGCGCACCGAGGCACGGGATAAGCCGAAAACTCCGCAAGTATTGAATTGACACGGGAGCGCTTATAGGGTAAAATAAAAATACAGAAATATATCCTGTGAAAGGAATGATACTGATGAGAATAGTGAAAAAAATATCGGCGCTGGCAGCTGCGGCGGTCACGGCACTCTCTGCGGTGCCATGTACCTTCACGGCAGACGCTGCGGCGACTCCCTACAAGGCGGACTATGAGGAGACCGACAACAACTGGGCAAAGGTGCTGCAGTACACTCTCCACTTCTATGATGCAAATATGTGCGGCACTGACGTCACAGGCAAGAGCAGGTTCAGCTGGAGGGGCAACTGCCATGTCTATGACTCAAAGGTGCCCATGCACCCCATAGATGATAACCACACAGGTGTGAATATGTCTGAGAGCTTCATGGAGAAGTACAAGGATATACTGGACCCGGACGGTGACGGATATATCGACGTTTCAGGCGGCTTCCACGATGCGGGCGACCACGTTAAGTTCGGACTTCCCGAGGCTTATGCCGCTTCTGTTGTGTCCTGGGGCTACTATGAATTCCGGCAGGCTTACGAGGAGACAGACCAGGCTGAGCACGTTGAGACCATATGCCGCCATTTCTGCGATTACTTCATGCGCAGTACCTTCCGCGACGATAAGGGCGATGTCATAGCCTTCTGCTATCAGGTGGGCGACGGCTCCGTAGACCACGAATACTGGCAGTCTCCGGAGATAGACGCAATGGGACGCCCTGCATTCTTCGCCACATCGTCCCTGCCCACTACCGACGATGTTTCGGAAAGTGCGGCGGCTCTGGCTATAAACTACCTTAATTTCAAGGAGACAGACCCTGAGTACGCAAAAAAGTGTCTGGACTACTCCAAGGCGCTCTTTGACTTTGCAAACAAGAACGAGAAGAAGGTGGGGGCAGGCGGTGACGGACCTGCCAGCTTCTATACCTCAAGCAAGTGGGAGGACGACTTCTGCTTCGCCGCAGGCTGGCTCTACCTCATAACCAAGGACCACGATTACCTTGAAGCCTGCGAGAAATATATCGACTATTATGCGCCTCCCGGATATGTTCTCTGCTGGAACGATATGTGGAACGGCGTGGGACTGGTATTCGGCAGGATACAGGACATCTACCCTGAGGTCTGCGCCGAGACCCGTGACGCAAGAGGCTATAACCAGTATGAGGTGCTGGACTTCTGGAAGATGCAGGCAAAGGCTCTCAATGAGGTAACATCAGGCAAGAAGGGCGAGATCTCTCCCGGAGGCTATCTCTACCTTGACAAGTGGGGAAGCGCAAGATACAACACTGCGGTGCAGTTCACGGCTCTGGTATACGATAAGTACAACAAGGGCAAGGACAAGTACAACGAGAAAAATCCCGACTACACCTTTACGGACTGGGCTATCGGTCAGATGGAATACATCATCGGCGACAACCCTCTGGGCAGGTGCTATATCGTTGGCTACGGCGAAAATGCAGTAAAGAACCCCCATCACCGTGCGGCTTCGGGACTTACAATGGCTGAGGATACCGCTCCTCAGAAGCACGTTCTATACGGCGCTCTGGCAGGCGGTCCCGACGCAAAGGACCAGCACGTTGACCTCACCAAGGACTGGATATACAACGAGGTAACCATCGACTACAACGCAGCAATCGTGGGCGCTGCAGCAGGTATGTATCTCGCTAAGAATGACGGCACCATGAAGCCCGAGGCAGACTTCCCGCCCGCAGAGAAGGCTGACGATACACAGCTCTTCTCGGGAGATGATTTCTATGTGGCAGGCTATTGCTCAGACGCTCCCGAAAAGACAGGTGCAGGCGTAACAAAGCTGACCTTCTTTGTGAAGACCGATTCCCTTGAGCCCCATGAGGATATCTCAATACGCTATTACTTCAGCATAGAGGAGTTCGACAAGAAGGAGATACCAGGCAGCTTCGTGCTCCAGAAGACCTATGATCAGGTGGAGACCGAGGTCACAGGCAAAGCGGCAGTGCTGTCACAGCCGAAGCAGTACAAGGACGACATCTACTACATCGAGATATCGTGGCCTGAGTACGCCATTGCCAACTCAAACAAGAAGTATCAGCTCATCATCGGAAATTATTACGGCGAGAACTGGGACTCCTCCAATGACTGGAGCAAGAAGGGCATGATAGACCTTACCAAGGAGGGCGAGGACTATGACAACATCGTCAGCGGCGTAGAGTTTGCACAGCGCTGTGAGAACGTGTGTGTCTACGCTGACGGAAAGCTCGTCGGCGGCACTGAGCCCGACGGCACAAAGCCTCCGAAGGTGTACAAGGTGGCACAGCTGGTAAGACTGAGAAGGATGCTTCTCGGACTTGACCCCTTCGCCTCTGAGGAGGTGGCGATGCAGTTCGACTTCAACAGCGACGGAAATGTTGACGTCTATGACGAGGTGGAGCTGAGAAAGCTCCTGGTATCGCAGGCAAAGTAAACAGTAATTAAGAAAGGCTCCCCGAGGGGAGCCTTTTTGTATGTGCAATAATATTATTCAGTGATTACTTGTCAAATCTTGTGATCTGGTTGCTGATATACTTGAGGTGGAGAGCTACGTCACTGGTATCAACATCACCGTCATTGTCGATATCCATCTGGTACTTCTTAACTGTGTTGCCCCAGATGCTTAATACAGAGTTGTAACCATAAGAGCTGATACCAAACTGGTTTACAGCATACTCGAGGATAGAATAATCATATCCGTCGATGATAAGGTCTCCGTTAAGGTCGCCTACGAGGAAAGCAGCGCAGTCAAGATAGTCAGGATTGCAATTGTTTGAATAGTAGATGCTGTTGTATGACTGCCGTCCGTTTGCCTTGTATGCACGGCAGGTACCGAAGCTGTCAGCGTAATCAGCAGGATTCTCGGAATAAGCTGATACTGAGAGGAAAGGACCGCTGAGACGTGTCTTTGCAGTTACAGTGCCTCCACAGCTGTAATATGAATCGCCAGCGCTGCCGCCGCCTGCGATAGTTGCCTGATTACCGATAAGATTATAGAAAGGTACAGAATCGTGATACTTTCTTACTGCGAAAGAGAATTCAAATCTCTTTACGTTAGCTGAGCCGTCTGCCCAGTATACCTGTCTGAATGTATAGCGTGCATTAGCGCTTGCTGCTGCGTTTGCAGAGAGTGCGTTTGCCATAGGAGCAGCGCACATAGCTGCAGCGGAGATTGTTGCTGCGATCTTTTTGAAAATGTGTTTCATAGTTTTAATATCCTTTGTAAATTTATTATTGAGTAGTCGACCGCTCTGTTATTTATTATACAATTTTATGTGACAATAACGTGACGTTTTCGTGTGATATTCAAATGCGGGCATAGAAAAAAACAGAGGACTTGCTGCTCATTTGCAGCGAAGGGTACATAGCACAATGCTTTTTTCTACTTGAGGTATAAAAAAGGCTCCGCGAGGGGAGCCTTTTTTCAGTCGCTGACGTCTGTATCCAGGGTAATGCTCACGTTGTAGTCTGGGTAAGCCTCCTGTGTTTCCGTGAGAATATGCTGATATATCTCATTGGCGTCGGGAGTCCCGAAGTCGATGATGATATCGAAGTGTATGGTCTTGTGCTCCTCGTCAAGGTAGAAGCCGTGTATCTGGAGCAGGTATTCATGGGACATGACGTTCCTGCGGATATCGCCGTATATCTGCGCAGCACGGTCATTCTTAGTGTTGACCGCATAGACGCTTATTCCCGTGAGGATAACGCTGTGCTCAGACAGCACCTTCTCGGTTATGCGGTGCTCCAGCTTGTCGAGCTCAGCAACAGGCATGGTGTCGGGCACCTCTATATGCACGGAACCTATCATCAGGTCGGGGCCGTAGCTGTGGAGCAGCAGGTCATATGCGCCCTGCACCTCGGGGAAGGAGGTTACGGTCTGCTTTATCTCCCTGGAGAGGTCGCTGCTTATGCGCTTTCCGATGATGTTTGAAAGGGAGTCGCCCAGCATCTCAAGTCCGGACTTTATGATGACCAGTGAGATGACAGCACCCAGCCACGCCTCTGTTCTTATATTAAAGATGAGGAAGATAGCTGCTGCCACAAGGGTAGAGGCGGAGATCACCGAGTCCAGCAGGGCGTCCTTGCCCGAGGAGATCAGTGAGTCGGAGTTTACGCTCTCGCCTTTTTTCTTTACATACAGTCCCAGCAGTATCTTCACCAGCACAGCCGTTGCCACGATCACAAGGGCTGCCGCTGAGTAGTCGGGGACAGACGGGCGGATTATCTTCTTTATTGACTCCACAAGGGAGGTGACACCTGCGTAGAGAACGATGACCGCGATGAGGGTAGCGCTCAGGTTCTCTATCCTGCCGTAGCCGTAGGGGTGGTTCTTGTCGGGACGCTTGCCCGCAAGCTTGGTGCCGATGATGGTTATGACCGACGAAAGTGCGTCGCTCAGGTTGTTTACGGCGTCCAGTACGATGGCGATGGAGGAGCTGAGTATGCCCACCACAGCCTTGAAGGACGCGAGAAAAATATTTGCCAGTATACCTATGATACTGGTGCGGGTTATGACCTTATCTCTGTTCAATGAAGTATGCTTCCTTTCAGTTTATCTCCCATTCAAATTCTGCGCTGTCCGTGAGCTTTATGTCGTCGGGATCTATGCTCACGGCTTTTGCCGAGGCGCGGAGACAGTCTGTGCCCATGGCGTAGCGAGCCTCAGATATCATGTTCATATCTGACCTGTCATAGCTTATCCTGACAAGCTTGCCGAGAGAGGCTCCCGAAGCTTCACAGAGCAGCTCTGCCTTTCTGCGGGCGTCGGCTGCGGACTGACGTATCAGCTCCTCACGGGCGGCTTCGGCGTCCTTCACCGTGAACCTTACCGACAGCTGTGGAGCAGCTCCTGTTGCGGATATACGTCCCAGCACCTCCGCAAGGCGCTGAGTGTTCAGAGGGAACTCCACGTTCATGGTATGAGCACAGCAGTAGCCCTTGAATACATTGTGGTAATTGCCATTCTCGTCGGGGACGGTCTCGTATTCCGTCCTTACATCGAAGCCGGAGGTCTTAAGCTCGCCCTTTTCAAAGCCGCAGCCCTCCAGCACCAGGCGCAGCTCCCAAAGGGAAGCCTCTGCCATTTCCATGGCGGCGCCGCAGTCCGTATCACGGGACTGCATATCCAGGTCCAGGTGTATGAGGTCGGGCTTTACGGAGATACTGCTCCTGCCCCTTACGGTTATAACTGCCATATCTATCAGCCTCCTGTGGTCAGTAGCTTCCGCCCTTGACGCTTATATCGCCCTCGGTGGTGAGCACGTCTCCCGTGAGACCGCACCAGCCGCAGGTTATGCGTTCTTCGTTGTTCCAGCAGCTCAGCTTGCCGCAGCGGCTGCATATGACCATTCTCTTGGTCTTGCAGTAGGGACAGCCGTTGTAGTCCTCGGTGTAGTCAAGGCTGCCCTTTATCTCGTTCCTGTCGAAGCCCTCACTGGAGGCACGGCGGGCATCTATGGGGAAAGCCCATGTCCTGAACCAGTCGCCGTGGCGCTCCTCGGCTCTTACTCCGTATATACGCCCTGTTTCGGGGCATTTCATAAGTATAACTTCAGCTTTCATCGTTTTCAGCCTTCCTTTTCTGTTCATCGCGGTAGTCCGACGGCGAGCAGCCCTCGCTGGTGCGGAACTGGCGGACGAAGTAGTTGTATGAGGAGTAACCGCACTCCCTGGATATCTCCGTGACGGTCATATCCGTCTGTGAGAGCAGGGTCTTGGCGTTGTCTATGCGGAATTCTATCATCTCCTCGATAATGCTCTTTCCGAAATAAGACTTGTATATCTTCTGGAGGTAGCTCTTGCTGAGGTAGAGGCTCTCGGCTATCTCGCTGATGTTCCAGGGGAGCTCCGGGTTCTTCATTATCCTGTTGCGGAGGAGGCAGAGCTTCTCGAACTGTGGATTTGAAGTGGGCTCTGAGATGGTATAGGAGAATACGCGGTTCATGGTAGCCTTGTACATGGCGTCGGAAAGGTCCGCCGCAGGGCTCAGGGCAAGACTGCACTGTCCCATGGTGAAGTCGATGTTGCAGTTCTCCTCGCCGCTGCTGAACTGGGTCTCCTTTATCCTGCTGCAGAGGTCGTTGTATATGGTCTCCGCGCGTCCCTGGTCTGGGCTGATGACGCAGAGGGTCTGTGAAGCCCAGGCGCCGCATATCTCCCTGCTGCTTATGCAGGAGCGGAGCTTCTTTGCGAAGGCTGCCATTATGCTGTTGGACTTTTCCTCGCCGCTCTGGTAGTATGCCTTTTTCAGACCGTGGAGCTCAAAGGTCATGCACTCGATTGTGCTCCCTGACTGTCCGCCGAATTTCGCTGCAAACTCCTGTTCGATACCGCTCCTGTTGATGAGACCCGTTATGTGGTCATAGAGGAGAGCCTTGCTGGTGTTGAGGATAGTGCGGTTCATTATAGCCTTTATGCGCACCTGTTCAAGTGCCACGTTGACATAGTTTATCCACTTCAGATACAGCGAGCTGAAGGAGCGGGGCTCCTTTCCGAAGGAAACTGCGCAGTAGCCGAAGAAGTTATTATTATAATGAAGGGGAGAGATGAAGAAGGCGGAGGGGTAGCTGCGCTCCTCGCTGTAGTCGGGGAGGAGCTTTGTTGAGCTGAAATAGTCATGAGTCTCAGCCTCGCGCCAGATAGCGGACTTCGCCAGTATCACCTTCATATCGTCGCCCACATGGAAGCTGAGCTCCTCGGCGTTCTTGTCCACCGTTGCGTCGACGTAGCTTCTGGTAAGACATATCCTGAGCCTTCTCATCTTGTGGAGCAGGTAGGTGTAGTTGTCAAGCCTGTCGGCGAAGGTGTGGATATTGTCGGCGTTGGTTATATCAAAGAGCATATCGCCGTAGAGGAGCTGTGACTCGAAGCGGCTGTTTATGCTGAGATTTCGGAGAATGCTCCTGCGCAGACCGGGGTTCTCGTCGCAGCCGCAGCTCTCTCCGGGGCGAAGCTCGCCGTTCTCGTTGGGCACCTTGCTGCATATTTTTCCCGTGATTATGCGGTAGAGCCTGCGTACAGCCTCAGCGCCAAGCTGGAAGTTGGGGCGGCTGTAGCTGGTTATGGAGGGGCTGGACTGGTAGCCCTCTATTGAGGCGTCATAGCCTGTAATGGCTATATCTCCGGGAACGCGGAGTCCTGCGTCGATGAATATCTTTGAAAGGGTGATAGCCATGACATCGTTTCCGCAGACTATTGCCTCGGGACGGCTGAGCTCACCGCTGAGTATGCGCTTTGCGAACTTTTTTGGTGCCTCTGTCCAGAAGTCTCCGTACTCGCACCAGTCCTTGCCTATATTTATGCCGTGGCGCTTCATAGAGTTCCTGTAACCCTGAAGGCGCTCCTCGCCGCTGAAGGTGTTCTTCGGACCTGTCAGGCAGTATATCTTTCTGTAGCCGTGAACGTTTATCAGGTGGTCGGTGATGGTCTCGAAGGCTTCCAGGTCGTCCACGGAGGTGGTCTCGAAGCTCTTGTGGTCGTTGTGGTCAAGGAGCATTACGGGCTTTTCCGAACGCTTGCAGAGCCCGTCGATATATTTGCATATCTCCTCGTTGTGGAAGGAGTTCCTGTCATAGATTATGCCGTCGATGCTGTCGGAAAAGATAAGGTCGAATATGGTCTTTTCCGCGTCCTTGTGGACGGAATTTATAGAGAAGTTATGAAGGGGTGAGATAACTGCAACGTCGCAGTTGCCCTTGTAAGCCTGAGTGATTATGCCTCTGAGTATCTCGCACTGAAAGTCTATATGACAGTCAGCTACGATAACGCCTATAAGTATCCTGCGGCTCATTTTATCTCTCCTTTCTGTATGGCTTTTGCGTGGGACGGACATTGTCAGCCGTCTTATCTATGTACTATTGTATCATATATATGATGGGATTGCAAGATGATTTTATATATTTGTTGTTATAATTTCAAAAAATCTCCTCAAAAAGATAGTATTTTTCATTGTTTTTGTCGATATAAGGTGTATAATATATATCGTAAGGTAAACACGGATCCTTTCGGACAGCATAGGCAGCTGTCCTCCCCCATCCGATATGCCTTTCAGGGGAATGACCGCCCTCCTACATCGTGAGAATAGGCACTCACGGCGTTATTTCGGTCTCGGCTCACGGAGCCGCGTATAGTGCAGGACGACATATTTTTGTTCTCTCTCTTATTTTTTATTCATTATCCCTCGGAAAAGACCTCCCCAGCGGGAGGTTTTTTTCATTTTTATTGCGAAAAATGCTAAAAACAGCCGTTTCTTGATATATTATGTATAAAATCGAAAAAAATCCCCCTCCCATTTATATTTACCGTGACAGTTGACATTTTCCTCAGAAAATGGTATGATAAAGTTATATAACTGCAGCCTGCACAAATAATCACACTGTTTTTTGTGCATACTGGCAGACAAAGGAAAGTAAATATGCTTGCAAGCCTAACTAATGTAAATAAATTCTATAACGGTAACCAGGTGCTCTGCAATGTGTCGCTGTCCATAGACGAGACCGACAAGATAGGTCTCGTGGGAAAAAACGGCTGCGGAAAGTCCACATTGCTGAAGATACTCACAGGCTCTGTGGAGCCTGACCGCTTCACCGAGAAGGACGGAGTCATCTCCATGGCGGCAAAGACTACCGTGGGCTACCTTGAGCAGATGGGCGGACTCAATACCGAGAACACTGTCATCGAGGAGATGAGAAGCGTCTTTGAGCCCGTTCACAGGGCGATAGACCGCCTGAGAGAGATAGAGCTGGAGATAGAGAGCGGAAATAATTCCTCCGCCGACGAGTATCAGCAGCTCTCCTCCTGGATAGAAGCCAACGACGGCTACAATACCGATGTGAAGATCAGAATGGTCCTCAACGGCATGGGCTTCTCCGGTGAGGAGCTGGAGCGTACCGTATCCGGCTTCAGCGGCGGCGAAAAGACCCGCCTTTCCATTGCAAGGCTGCTCCTTGAGGAGCCTAACCTCCTCATTCTGGACGAGCCTACCAACCATCTGGACTTCAAGACCATCATGTGGCTTGAGGACTACCTCCGCTCCTACAGGGGCGCCGTCCTCATAGTCTCCCATGACAGATATTTCCTCGACAGGCTCTGCACCTCTATCTGCGAGATAGAGAGGGGAGTGCTGACGCGGTACAAGGGCAACTACACCGCCTTCGTCCGCCAGAGAGAGGAGAGCGACGCGCGGCGTGAGAAGGAGTATGAGCTCCAGCAGAAGCAGATAGCCCAGCTTGAGGACTATGTTGCGAAAAATCTGGTCCGTGCCTCAACTACCAAAATGGCTCAGAGCCGCAGGAAGCAGCTTGAGAAAATGGAGCGCATTGAGCGCCCCGTTCATGATACAAAAAATGCGAAGATTCGCTTCACATACGCAGTTGAGCCCCCCATCGACGTCCTTAAAGTCAAGGGCGTGGATATCTCCGTGGGAGAGGGCGGCTCAAGAAAGACTCTTGTGGACAATATCGACTTCGAGGTCCGCAGAGGGGAAAAGGTGGGTGTCATCGGTGACAACGGCATCGGCAAATCCACCCTGCTGCGCATAATACAGGAGCAGCTCCCACATAAGGGACTGGTCCGCTGGAACAGCAATATCAAGATCTCCTACTTCGAGCAGGAGAGCACCAACCTCAACAAGGAGCTTACCGTTATGGAGGAGCTCCACAGCCGCTATCCCTCAATGTCCGACCTTGAGGTGCGCAGCCTTCTGGCTCAGGTGCGCCTTATCGGCGAGAACGTCTTCAAGGAGACGGGAGTCATCAGCGGCGGCGAGCGTGCCAAGCTCTGCTTCGCTATCATGATGCAGGAGCACGGCAACGTACTCATTCTTGATGAGCCCACCAACCACCTCGACCTCAGCTCTAAAGAGGCTATCGAGGAGGCTCTGGCTGAATATACGGGTACGGTCATCTTCGTGAGCCATGACCGCTATCTGCTCAGTAAAATTGCCGACAGGCTTATAGAGCTCACTGACGGAACCTACAGACTTCATAATTACGGCTTTGAAAAATACCTCGACGTCCTCCGTGAGGAGCAGGCTGCCGAGAGACGGACCATAGAGGCCGAAAAACAGCAGAAGGCTGCGGAAGCAGCAAAGGAAAAAACTGCTAAGAATTATCGCAGCAAGCAGCAGAGAAGTGCCGACGCTGCGAGAAAAAACGAAATGAGACGCCTTGAAAAGGAAATCGACGACCTTCAGGCGCAGATAGACTCCCTTACCGAGGAGATCGGCAGGGAGGATGTCTACAGCGACTATGAGCTGATGAACCAGAAATGCGCCGAGATCGAAGAGCTTAAGCAGAGGATCGATGAGGATTTCGAGCTTCTTATTGAGCTTGACCAGTGAAAAGGAGTAATTTATGAAAATCAAAACGCTTATGAGCTTTGCCGCTTCTGCGGCTGTCGCCCTTTCTTCAGCAGGCATCACCGCACATGGTGAAGCTTCACTGTTCATGATAGGCGACATAGACGGCAACGGAGTTGTCGATGCTATCGACGCTTCATCTGTACTTGCTGCATACGCGTGTACATCAGCAGGAAAGGAATCGCCCCTGTATTCATATCAGCTTTCGGCTGCCGACCTCAACGGCGACACCCATGTTGACGCAGTGGACGCTTCACTCATACTCTCATATTATGCCTGGGCTGCTACCAGCGACGAGGGTGCTATCATGACCGACTTCCTTGAGAAGAACAGCTTCAAACAGCGCGAGACCGAGGAGGAAAGAGAGCAGAAGGTCAAGGAGCAGGGCGGTGAGACTGCCGCTGCTGCGGAGGAAGTTCCTCCCCTTGAATTCGGCAATTTCGAGTACACTATCCCCCGTATCGACAGCGAGTATGCTGAGTGGTTCTGGGTTGGCGACTCACGTACCGTTGGTATGGCAAGAGGCATCGACATCGACTATATCGGCAAGGTGGGAGCTACCATAAGCTTCTTCAGGAACAATGCCGAGTCTATCTACCAGATACGCGATAAGACGGTCATCATGAACCTGGGCGTAAACGATCTGGACAGCACCGCTTACCTCAATCTCTATAACAGTATGCCCGACGAGTTCCTCGACAACAATAAGGTCATCGTAATGGCTGTAAATCCCTGCGACGGCAGCTATCAGTACCTCAACAGCAGGATAGAGCAGTTCAACAGCAATATGAGCGCAGGTCTCGACAGCAGGATAACCTTCCTGGACTCCTATACATTCCTTATGTGGAACGGCTTCTCAACTGTTGACGGTCTCCACTATACGGACGGGACCTACGTCGATATCTATAACTTCGTCTTTGACAGCCTTCATGCAGAATAAGGTAAAAATCTGAATTATTTGAAATACCTATTGCATTGAAGCTGAAAATATGATATAATATCAGAAAGTACTATGCGGCAGAGTGCCGTACATTCCTATGGAGGGTAAAAAATGAAACACATCAAGACTATCAATAAGGCTAATCTCAAGGAATCTGCTCAGAAGGGCGGCTGCGGCAAGTGCCAGGCTTCATGTCAGTCTGCTTGCAAGACCTCTTGCACAGTTGCTAACCAGAAGTGCGAGAGATAAGCTCTTAACACTGAAAACACGGTGGAGGCAGTATGAAAATGCTGCCTCATATTTTTTGAATTGAGGGTATGAATAATGATACATAAGTACAAGCTTAACGGACTGAACATAGTTCTCGATGTGAACAGCGGCGGCGTTCATATCGTTGACGAGCTCACATATGACCTTCTCGACAATGTGGAGCCGCCTTTTGAGGCTGAATGTCCTCAGAATGTGGTGGACAAGCTCTCCAAGGCTTATCCCGAGGAGGACATACGCGACTGCTATGCCGAGATAGTGGAGCTGTATAACGATAAGATACTCTTCTCAGAGGACGATTACGAGAAGTATGCAAAGTATTCCGTAGCTTCTCCCGTAAAGGCTATGTGCCTCAATATCGCCCATGACTGCCAGCTCAGATGCAAGTACTGCTTTGCGTCCACAGGCGACTTCGGCAAGGGCAGAAAGCTCATGTCCTTCGAGACAGGCAAGCACGCCATTGACTTCCTGCTGGAAAATTCGGGCGACCGTCCCAATCTGGAGCTTGACTTCTTCGGCGGCGAGCCCCTTATGAACTTCGGCGTGGTAAAGAAGGTAGTTGAGTACGCAAGGAGCCGTGAAAAGGAATACAACAAGAAATTCCGCTTCACTATCACCACAAACGGTCTCCTTCTGGACGACGAGAAGATAGACTTCATCAACCGCGAGATGTCAAACGTGGTACTCTCCATTGACGGACGCAAGGAGGTAAACGATTACTTCCGCGTGCTTCCCAACGGTCAGGGCTGCTATGATATTATCCTTCCCAAGTATAAGAAGCTGGTTGAGGGCAGAGGTGACAAGGAGTACTATGTAAGAGGTACATTCACCAACAAGAACCTGGACTTCTCCAAGGACGTTTTCGCCCTCAATGAGGCAGGCTTCGACCAGATCTCCGTTGAGCCCGTTGTAGGAGATGACGATATCTACGCACTTACCGAGAAGGACCTTCCTGCGGTATTTGCAGAGTATGAAAAGCTGGCTCTCCAGCTGCTGGAGAACGAGAAGAAGGGCAAGAAGTTCAACTTCTTCCACTTCATGCTTGATCTGGACCAGGGGCCGTGTGCTATCAAGCGACTGAGAGGCTGCGGCTGCGGAAATGACTATGTAGCCATTACTCCCGACGGAGACATCTTCCCATGTCACCAGTTCGTAGGCATTGACGAGTACAAGATGGGCAACATCGACGAGGGCACCTTCGATCAGGAGATGAAGGCAGACTTCGCAAGGGCTCACGTTTACTCAAAGCCCGACTGCCGCGATTGCTGGGCGAAGTTCTATTGCAGCGGCGGCTGCAACGCCAATAACTACCAGTATATGGGCGATATAAGAACTGCTCACAAGATCTCATGTCAGCTGGAAAAGAAGCGTCTTGAGTGCGCTATCATGATGAAGGCTGTTAAAATGGCAGAAACTGCCGAATAATTCTCAAAAAGGGGCAATGCCCCTTTTTTAATGCGTAATTCATAATGCGTAATGCGTAATTATGGCGAGGGCAGCGTCCCCTGCAAGGCTTGCATTTTTGTTCAGTTTATGTTACAATAGTACATATAGTTACTATGGCAGAAAGGGGGAGCGCTTGTGAAGATCAACCGTATACAGCTGAATTGCCGACGCGATACCGCTTTCGGCGGCGAGCTGGGGGCAGACCCGGTTTTTCTGCTGCTCAGGACTCCTATAATATATGAGGAGGGCGGCGAGCAGCGCCGGACCGAGGGCGTTTCGGCTGCACTTCTCACCAGCGGCTACAAGCAGAGCTTCCGCCCCGTCAAGGGCAAGCCCCTCCGCTACGATATCGTCAGTTTCAGGACATCTGCCGCTGACAGACAGTACATCGCCTCAATGAACTTCCCTCAGGATACACCTATCGAGCTGGGGGACGATTTCGTCATATCAGGCACTCTCCGCTCCATGCAGTCTCAGTCAATGCACAGGGGCAGGCATTTCAGCGAGTTCATGGAGCTTTCCATGCGTATCATTTTCATCGCCCTCAGCGAGACCTACGATAATGCTCCCGCCTCTCCCGGGGAGACTATACCGCGGTATGAGGAGCTGAAAAAGCTTAGACAGGCTGTATATGACGATCCCGTCAGCAGCTGGTCCATCGACGAGATGTGTGAGGAGATGCGCATAAGCAGGACCTACTTTCACAGGCTGTGGTTCGCAGCCTTCGGCGTTACCTGCCGCCAGGACGTTATCGAGAGCAGACTGCTCAGAGCGGCAGAGCTGCTGAAAAATACAGAAAAATCAGTGTCCGAGATAGCCGTGGACTGCGGCTATGACAGCGAGCCCTACTTCATGAGACAGTTCAAAAAGCATAAAAACTGCACTCCCTCCGAGTATCGCAGACGTGTATTATCAGGGGAAGAACAGTAGAACTTTGTGGACATTTGGCTTTCATTAGTACACTATGCGCAAATTATATGAAATTATTAGTGCAAAAAATCAAAAAAACTCTTTACAAGTCCAAAAATTTGTGATATAATACAGTGTATGAGCAATTTATGATATATTGACGCTTGGGGAGCAATTTTTGGAGAGATCCCGCGGCTTAGCGCGGTGTGCATACGCAGACGGTCCACTGTTACCCTCTTTCTCATCAGCTGATCGTTACGATTTAACCGAATATTCTTTAAGGAGCGATTTCATTTTATGGCGAACGGAGATAAGCGCAGAAACCGCAAGAGAGACCGTGTATCAAAACGCTACAAGGTAAGATACGACAGACTCGTTGCGGTGTTACTGGTACTTGTTGTCCTCCTGGTTGTACTTGGCTCTTGCTGTAAGAGCTGTTCAAAGAAGGACAATGGAAAAACCTCCGGTAAACAGGCACAGACAACTATCACTGACAACACGCAGCAGTCCTCTATCGTGGATAACCTCACATCCAACGGTGAGACAAGCTCGCTTATAACAGGTACTCCCGACGGTCAGAAGCCCTCGGAGTCACTGTATACAACAGAAGTACACAAGGCCGACGATGTTAACAGAGGAAACCTGGTTCTCGTAAATGCTGACCATGAGTACAAATTCATCGAAGGCGATACCGAATTAGAGACTATCTACTATAACCATGACGATACACATTACCATGTAAGCGATCTGGTTACAAAGCTGGATACAGAGGCTCTGGATCACCTCAACCAGCTCATGGACGGCTTCTATGAAGCTGAGGCAAATTCCGACATCTACGTTATCGGCGCTTATCGTACTGCTGAGGAGCAGAGCGATAAGTACTTCAACGGCAATTCCCAGTTCCAGGGCGGCTTTTCCGACTATCATACCGGAAGAAGCTTCGATCTGGGTATCTTCCCCACAGACGGTTCAAGCTCGGGATATTATATGCCTACGGGCGTTTACGGCTGGATCGACGAGCACGCCGCTGAGTACGGCTTCGTTGTCCGCTTCCCAGAGGGTAAGGACTCCGTAACAGGGGAGCGCCAGAGAGACTATACATACAGGTATGTGGGAGTTCCCCATGCAGTTTATATGAAGCAGAATAAACTTTGCCTCGAGGAGTATATCGACAAGATCAAGGAGCATACTAACGAAAGCCCCCTTGAGGTCACGGTCGGCAGTAAGCTTTACCAGATATACTACGCAGCAGCCAACGCTACAGGTGATACAGAGGTGCCCGTTCCCTCCAACAAGACCTATACGGTATCGGGAAATAACGTTGACGGCTTCATCATTACCGTAAGCATGAATTAAAGCTGAATGTCCCCCGTTTTCGGGGGACATATTTTGATTATGACACGATGTGCCGCTGGTGCGGCAAAAGCCTTTTGGCGCAGAAGAAACGGAGAAAAATGTGAAAAAGAAAAAAATACTCGCTCTTGCAACCTGTGCCCTTATGGCAGCAGGCTCCCTCGGAAGCTGCGGAGGGGGAGACAAAAAGGGCGGCGGCGAAGGTCATATGTACGGAGCTGCTCTTGCAAGCAATCCTCAGAGCCTTGACCCTCAGTTCGCCAACGATCCTTCCTCGGCGACTGTAATAAAGAATATGTACAGCGGCCTTATGATGAAGGATAAGAACGGAAGCATAGTCTGCTGCAATGCCTCGGACTATGACGTTTCCTCAGACGGCTGTGTCTATACCTTCAATCTGAGAGAGGACAATTTCTGGTTCTTTGACGAGAACGATGATGATATCATCGACGAGGAGGAGTGCTTTCCCGTTACCGCCGATGACTACGTTTTCGCCTTCAGGCGCCTTCTTGACCCAAAGATGCACTCGCCCTTCTCAAGGTACTTCATGTGCCTGAAAAACAGCAAAAGGATAGCCGAGGGAAGCTACCGCGCCGACAGCCTCGGTGTTGAGGCTCTGGACAGCTATACCATTCAGTTTACCCTGGACTATCCCTGTGCGGAGTTCCTGGGACTTCTGACCTCGCCTGCCGCGTTTCCCTGCAATGAGGAGTTTTTCAACTCCACCAAGGGCAGATACGGTCTTGATGACAGGTCGGTTATGTCTAACGGACCCTTCTACGTCCGCCAGTGGTTCTATGACCCCTATGGCAGCAACAATATCCTCTATATGCGCAGGAACGACAAGAACCTGCATGAGGGATACGAGGTGCTGCCTACATTTGTAAGCTTCTCCGTTCTGGACAGCGAGGCTGAGGTGAAGCAGGCTTTCAAGGACGACGAGACCGAGTGCTTCTCCACTATGAAGGTGGGAGGCTATAACCCAAAGAAATACAACATCACAGGTCAGAAGGCAATGACCCTGGGTATGATATTCAACCCGGAGGACAGGCTCTATTCAAACGCCGCTCTCCGTAAGGCAGTAGCCCTTGCGGTGGACAGGGAAGCGCTGGACGAGGAGCTGGACAGCGACCTCAAGGCAGCATACGGCATAATCCCCCCTGCGGTAGACATTGCAGGCAGAAGCTACCGTGAGCTGGCTTCTGACAAGCAGTTCGACGTGTATGACCCTCAGCAGGCTGCAGAGCTTGTGGAGCAGGCTAAGGCTGAGCTCAAGGTCAGCTCCATCGACAGCGTAAAGATAATAGTTGACTCCGGCACCGTGGACTCACGTTATCTCCACATACTCTCCCAGAGCTGGCAGGACAGTCTGGGCATATATATCGGCATAGAGGACCTTACCTCCAAAGAGTTCCGTCAGAGGATAGAAAGCGGGGATTACAGCATTGCCCTCTATCCGGTGAAGGGCGACTTCAACAGCGGACTTGCCGTCCTTGATAAGTTCACAGAGGTGGGCTGCCTTAAAAATGCGGCAGGAGGCGTTGACAGCTCCGAGGCTGTCATGAAGTGCTCAACGGTGAATGAACTGGTAAACGGCTATGCTTCCGCAGAAAGGGAGATACTTCAGCAGTTCGGCTTCGTGCCCCTGTTCTACAAGACCTCCTATCTTGTAGCCAAGGATGATAATGAGGATATACTCTATGACCCATTCACAGGTTCCGTGGACTACCGCATAGCAAAGAATTACAGCTGATAAAGCCGCAGCTGTGACCGGATAAAAACAAAGCCCCGAAGCAGTATACAGACTGCTCCGGGGTTTTTAACATATTCAGCGGCTAAGGTAATCTCTCAGGGCTGTAAGCTTTGCCCTGGTGTCATTATAGCCCATGTGGTAGAGGTGTCCCAGCTTTTCCATATCGCCCTCAAGGCGGCTTATATCAATAGACTCCGACGGGGTAATAAGGAATATCCTGCCTTCATCAGCCAGCTTCTCCAGCTCATCGCACTGCCTGTTGTAGTCGGCATTGCTGTTTATGAGAGCCTTTGCAAATTCGGGATAATTGCGGTAGACGATGTTCTCTGCCCGGAGCTGTCTTGTGCTGACGGGCTTTCTGAACTCTGCATACCTTGTCTTTATGACGATTATCTTGTCGAAGCCCTTGTCAATGGCGAACTGATAGGGTATCTTGCAGCTGCATCCGCCGTCCAGATAGGGAGTTCCGTTAATGATAACGGGCTTTGAGACAAAGGGCATGGAAGCCGAGGCGCGGACTGCGCGGAGAGGCGGTATTCCAGAATTCTTCTCAAGGTACTCTGTCCTGCCGGTTTTCAGATTGGTGACAACTATGTAGAACTGCCTTGACCTGTCCATGAAGCGTCTTTTGTCAAGGGGCGGTACTCTGTCCATATCGCCGAAGACAAAATCAAAGCCGATAATACCCTTGTTGCGGCGGATAGCCTTTGTGCCCACATATCGGCTGTCATGGCGGTAGCGGAGGTTTATCCTGCCTGAGCGGCCTATCTGACCCGTGACGTAGTTGACGCCGTTGAGAGCGCCTGCGGATACGCCCACGGTGCAGCGCATATTTATATCCTCCTCCATGAGAGCGTCAAGGACGCCCGATGTGTAAACGCCGCGGAAGGCGCCGCCCTCCAGCACCATGCAGCCCTCTGTGATGTTATCTGAGGCGACCCCCGATGGAAGGGTGCCTATTCCCGAATATACCTGTATCTTTTTCATGATAAGTTCCTCAATTAAAGTTAAAGTGAAAATTATGACCCATAGTCATTATATATTATAAACAAAGCTGTAGAAAAAGTCAAGCGTCTGCGGTTTGTAGTTATTAGTTTTAAGTGCTTAGTGCTTGGTTTTTAGTTATCGTTCTTGCTATTAATATAATTATATGCTATAAGCGGCGAGCCGTCGCCCCCCTGTTTCACGGCGGAGTTCTTATGCATGGCAGCTTTTTCTCCGCGTATCTTGCTATTAATATAATTATATGCTATAATTATGGGAGTTTCAGAATTAATTTCACGAGGTGCAATATGAGCAAGATATACATAGTAGAGGACGACAGATCCATAAGAGAGGAGCTTGCTGAGCTCCTGCGGAATTCGGGCTATGAGGCGGAGTGCCTTATGGACTTTGCCAACTCCCGTGCGGAGGTTCTTTCTGCAAAGGCTGACCTTATTCTTATGGACATAAACATACCAAATCTTAACGGCGAGCAGCTGTTGAAGGAGATACGCAAGGAGACAGATACTCCCGTTATCATGGTCACCAGCAGGACCTTCGAGACCGATGAGGTGCTGTCCATGAGCTACGGCGCCGATGACTATATCACCAAGCCCTACAATCCCACCATACTCCTTCTTAGGATATCCGCAGTGCTGAAGCGTTCCGCCGCCACCGCATCTGTGCAGACCTACAACGGCTTGCAGGTCAATGACGCAAAGGGCAGCCTCTCCGATGGCGGCCGCGAGATGACTCTCACCAAGAACGAGATGATAATCTTCCGCTTCATGCTTGACAGAAAGGGCTCTATCGTCACCCGTGACGAGCTGATGACGGCTCTCTGGGACAACGACGAATTCGTAAACGACAACGCTCTCACCGTCAACATCAGCCGTCTCCGCTCAAAGCTGGCAGAGCTGGGCTGCGAGGAAGCCGTCGAGACCAGAAAGAAGCAGGGGTACATACTGAGATGAAGCTTTGGGACTATCTTAAAGACAGGCTGTGGTTCTTCTTCATTGCCGCAGTCTCACTGGGACTTATGCTGCTCTTTCTCACCGCCTTCAGGGTGAGCGGACAGCTTACCGCCACTATCTGCGTTATCTTCGGATTTTTCCTCATAGCCGAGGAGACAGCGGGATTTTTGCGGAAGAAGCGCTTTTATGACGATATGCAGGGCAAGCTTGACGGCCTTGACAAGAAATATCTTATTCACGAAATGCTGAAAAAGCCCTCCTTCCTGGACGGGCAGATACTGTTCGACGCTCTCTGTGAGGCGAACAAGTCCATGTGCGAGAACGTGGCGGAATATAAGCGTACTGCCGACGATTTCCGCGAGTTCATAGAGATGTGGGTACACGAGATAAAGCTGCCCGTGGCGAGCCTCCAGCTCATGGCCCATAATCACAGTGACGAGCTGGGAGAGAAGTTCCAGGAGCAGCTCCGCCGCATTGACGGCTATACAGATCAGGTGCTCTACTATGCCCGTTCCGAAAACGCTGAGAAGGACTACATTATAAAAGAGACTCCACTCAGGCGCACCGTGGCGAATGTGGCGCTGAAAAACCGCGAATCCGCACAGCTCTGCGGAGCCTTCATCGAGACCGAGGGACTTGACCTGTCAGTAATGACCGACGGCAAGTGGCTGGAGTTCATGCTGGGACAGCTCATGGCTAACAGCCTCAAATACACCGTTGAGGGCAGGGAGCCTGTCATACGTATCTCCGCTGAGGAGCTCCCCGACAGAGTGCTCCTCCACTTCCGCGACAACGGCACAGGCATACCCGAGGCAGACCTGCCGCGGATATTCGACAAGAGCTTCACAGGCGAGAACGGACGCTCCTACGCAAAGTCCACGGGTATGGGACTATATATCGTCAGGAGCCTCTGTGAAAGGCTGGGGCACAGCATAACCGCCTCATCGGTAAAGGGCGAGTACACCGAGTTCACCATAGCCTTTGCAAAAAATCAGTTCTATAAGATGATATGATCATATAGCGGACGCCCGATGGGCGTCCCTACTAATTACTGACGCAACCTTACAAAATTGTAATGTTGAGTAATATTGAACGCGCGACCTGAAATGTTTACGGGTGTATAATAAGATCATGGAAAGGGAAACAGAGTTCCCGAAGATAAATACCGAAAGGAAATGATCTTATGAAAAATCTTACTTCAAAAATTATCAGAGTTCTTTTTATTGTCAGCAGTGTCTGCATAGTGCCCCTCAGCGGCGTTGAGTTATATGAGATATTCAGACCCAAGACCGCAGGCGACCCCCGCAATAATGTGGTAGATGCCATCTTCTGGAGCACATTGGCAGTTTATTACCTGTGCGCATGGTATATGGGAAGAAAAAAGAGAACAATTAATGCAGAATAAGGAGATACAGAAATGGCATTACTTAAATTACAGAACGTCGAGAAATATTACGGAAACAAGTCAAGTCTCACAAAGGCTGTCGATGACATCTCGTTCACAGTTGACAAGGGCGAGTTCACGGCTATAATGGGAGCTTCGGGAAGCGGCAAGACCACTCTCCTTAACTGCATCTCAACTATCGACCGCGTTACAGCAGGTCACATCTTCCTTGAGGACACCGACATCACACAGCTGAAGGGCAAGGCGCTGAACAGGTTCCGCCGTGAGAAGCTTGGCTTCATCTTCCAGGATTTCAACCTTATGGACACACTGACAGCTTACGAGAACATCGCCCTCGCGCTCTCCATTCAGAAGCGCTCCGCAAAGGACATCGACAAACTGGTAAAGAGCGTTGCTGAGCAGCTTGGCATTACTGAGGTGCTGAATAAGTATCCCTATCAGATGTCGGGCGGTCAGAAGCAGAGAGTTGCTTCCGCAAGAGCTATCGTCACAAACCCGAAACTTGTCCTCGCAGACGAGCCTACGGGAGCTCTTGACTCAAAGTCGGCAAAGATGCTCCTTGAGCGCTTCGGCTACCTCAACCATGAGCACGATGCAACTATCATAATGGTAACTCATGACTCCTTCACGGCAAGCTACGCTTCCCGCGTGCTTTTCATCAAGGACGGAAAGGTGTTCAACGAGATAAACCGCGGAGGCGACAGCCGCAAGCAGTTCTTTGACAAGATAATCGACGTTGTTACTCTTCTCGGAGGTGACGTAAGCGATGCTCTTTAAGATCTCACTTAGCAATATCCGCAAGAGCCTGAAGGACTACGCCGTGTATTTCTTCACCCTCGTTGTGGGAGTTGCGGTTTTCTATGTATTCAACGCCATCGAGACCCAGACCGCTTTCCTCAATGTATCCGAGGATCACAGGGAGTTCATCAAGTTCCTGGTGCAGGCAATATCCGCAGTAAGCGTCTTCGTAGCCATAGTGCTGGGACTTCTCATAGTCTACGCCAGCCGCTTTCTTATGAAGCGGAGAAACAAGGAGTTCGCCCTGTATATGATGCTGGGCATGAGCAAATGGAAGATATCCGCACTTCTCCTCTGCGAGACCGTCATGATCGGTATAGGCTCGCTTTTCGTGGGACTCCTCATCGGCGTGGGACTTTCACAGGTCATGAGCGCAGTAGTCGCAAACCTCTTTGAAGCCGATATGACAAGCTTTAAGTTTACCATTTCGGGTTCAGCTATCGCAAAGACCATAATCTATTTCGGCATCATGTATGCGGTAGTCATCATCAGAAGCGGTATCGTCATCGGAAAGTGCAGGCTCATCACTCTTATGCAGTCGGGCAGACGCTCCGAGAAGATAACCATGAAGAACCCATGGCTCTGCGTGATAGTATTTCTTATCTCAGCCGCGGTTCTGGGCTATGCCTACTACATGGTGGGCTGGAATCAGATGGATCTCGGTCCCAGTAAGATACTTGCAGCCATCATTATGGGCGCAGTCTCCACCTTCTTCATTTTCTGGTCCGTGGCAGGAATGCTCCTGAGAGTCATCATGTCCGTAAAGGGACTGTATCACCGCGGACTTAACAGCTTTACCTTCCGCCAGATAAGCAGCAAGATCAACACCACAGTTGCTTCCATGACAGTTATCTGTCTCATGCTTTTCGTTACTATCTGCACACTTTCCTCTGCTTTCGTTATCAGAAACAACATGAACAGGCAGGTGGAGGAGAACTTCCCCGTGGACTTCTACGGCGAAATGACACATTATGATGCAGATGACGAAAACTGGGATCATCCTTATTATACCAACCTTGAAAAGTACTATGAGATGAAGGGGCTCAATATCGCAGATGATTTCAAGGAGTATTATATGTTCCACTCCTACAGTGATCCCGATTTCACTATGTTTGACTTCATTGGTGACAGAATGGACGAGTTTACTTCAGAAAATCAGTCCATAGGCGTAATGTCGGACTACCAGAATGAGATAGTAAAGCTCAGCGATTACAACGAGCTGGCGAAGTACTACGGCAGAAAGCCTATGGAGCTGGGCGAGGACGAGTACGTTATAACCGCCACATTCAGCGGAATGGTATCGGTATATGACTGGCTCCTTGCCGACAAGCCCGGGATAACAGTATTCGGCAATACGCTCAAGCCGCGTTACGACAAGAGCTGTTACGAGATCATACGTCCCTCGATGCAGCCCCTGAATGCAGGTGTATTCATAGTTCCCGACAGTGCCGTTGACGAGAACGGAGCAGCTACGGCTATGGTCATAGGAAATTACGATGCCAGCGATAAAGAAACAATGGCAGAAGCAGAAAAGACAGCCATCAAGCATTTTGAAGCTGCAAGAGATGAATTCTACAGCGACGGCGAAGGCGGTCATTCACAGTACTATACAAGGATAGAGGCTGCCAACGATGCCATAGACCTTGGCGCACTTGTTACATTTCTCGGACTTTACATCGGCTTTGTATTCCTTGTTTCCTGCGGAGCTATCCTTGCACTGAAGGAGCTCTCTGAGAGCTCTGACAGCGCCTCCAGATACACCATGCTGAGAAAGCTGGGCGTAGAGGAAAAGGAGATTACGGGATCCGTATTCACACAGTCGGGAATATTCTTCCTGCTGCCACTGCTGCTGGCTTGCCTCCACTCCTACTTCGGTATGAGGCTGGCAAAGTTCATGCTTTCAATGCTGGTAAGCGGCGGAATATTCAAGTCCATGCTCTTTACCGCAGGAGTTGTGGTACTCATTTACGGCGGCTACTTCCTGCTGACCTTCATCGGAAGCAGGGCAATTGTAAGAGAACAGAAGTAAGATCAGATATATATTCCTTTGTAATACAGCAATGCCCCTGAGCGCTTCAAAATGCCCGGGGGCATTCTGATTTGAGTTGAGAGTTTAGAGTTGAAAGCTGTGGAGTCGCCTGCGGCGACGATATTTAAATATTGTGAACGAAGCGAACACATTAACTCTCAACTTTCAACTCTAAACTTAGCGCATACGCGCCAAATTACGCCGACTTAACTTAGATTATTTAGATGAAGTTACGAAATCTGCCGCCGCGGACTTTACACCGCCGCATAAATGTGCTATGATATAGTCAGCATCTATGTAACACTACGAAAGTGAGGAACACACCAATGAAAAAGAATATTTTCACAAGCATTCTGGCAGGTATTGCTGCCGTATCAATGATGGGCGCATTTGCAGGCTGCTCAGACCCCAACAAGGCATCAGAGCCAAAGAAGTCCGAAACTGAGACCACAACTGCTGCACAGGAGGCTGATACAACAGCTGCTGCTGATACTGAAAGCGGCGACGCTGCTGCCGAGGATCAGTCCCTCCAGAAGGTACTTGACGACAAGAAGCTGGTACTTGGTCTGGACGCAAGCTTCCCTCCCATGGGCTTTACAGACGAGAGCAACGAGATAGTCGGCTTCGACATCGACGTTGCACAGGAGGTCTGTGACAGAATGGGCATTGAGCTTGTAAAGACTCCCATCAACTGGGATACCAAGGAAGAGGACCTGAACGTTGGCAAGATCGACTGTATCTGGAACGGTATGTCCATCAACCCTGCAAGAGCAGAGGCTATGAACCTCTCAGAACCCTACATGAAGAACGAGATGATCTTCGTTGTTCCTGCTGACAGCGAGATCAAGTCCATGGACGATCTGGCAGGCAAGACCATCGGCGTACAGACAGGCTCCACCGCACAGGAGATACTTGAGGCAGCCGATCTCTACGCAGACATCACAGAGTCACCCCTTGAGGACAACGTTACTGCACTCAACCAGATGGAGCTTGGCTTCTCTGATGCAGTATTCCTTGATTCAGTAGTTGCAAACTACCTCATCACCTCACACGACAAGGACTACGTTATCCTTGACGGAAACCTTGAGGCTGAGGAGTACGCTATCGGCTTCAGAAAGAACGATCAGGCGCTCCGCGACGAGGTACAGAAGCAGCTCAGCGAGATGAAGGCTGACGGCAAGCTTGGAGAGATCTCCGAGAAGTGGTTCGGCAGCGACATCACAACAGTAAAGTAAGAATCGAAACGCTCCGCAGCTGCGGAGCGTTTTTCATTGGCTTTGAACGGAAATTTCCTCCGGGGCTCTTGCTTTTTCAAAACATATATGATATAAGCGGGGAGCCCCCGCAGGCTGTTTCGCGGCGTAGCGTTGCAAAAATCGAAATTTCCTCCGCGGCTCTTGCTTTTTTCAATGATATATGATATAATCTTAAAGATTGAGAAAAAATTAACAATCAAGGAGCTGCGTATGGATAAATTCAATGACATCATTAGTGAAATAGACAGCTATGTCTGGGGCATACCGCTTATAGTGCTGATAATCGCCTGCGGAATACTGCTCACCGTCAGATTGGGCTTCCTTCAGGTCAGAAAGCTGGGCAAGGCGCTGAAGTACATGGTAAAGAACGAGGAATCGGGCAGCGGCGAGGTCTCAAGCTTCTCCGCACTGTGTACCGCTCTTTCTGCCACCGTCGGCACGGGAAACATCGTGGGTGTTGCTACGGCAGTCGCCGCAGGAGGAGCAGGGGCTCTCTTCTGGATGGAGGTGGCAGCCTTCTTCGGTATGGCTACAAAGTACGCCGAGGGACTTCTCGCCGTAAAGTACCGCGTAAGGGACGAAAACGGCGATATACTGGGCGGTCCATTCTACTACATAGAGAACGGTCTGGGCAAGCGCTGGAAATGGCTTGGCAAGGCGTTTGCGGTATTCGGTCTGGGCGCAGGACTCATGGGTATCGGCACCATTACCCAGATAAACGGTATCACATCAGCTGCCAATAACTTCTTTGACCCCAAGTCCGCGCATACCGTGACCATATTCGGCATGGAGCAGACCTGGACCACCATCATAGCAGGAGCACTCATAACCCTGCTGGTGGCACTCATCGTCATCGGCGGCATCAAGCGTATCGCCAGGATATCCGAGATAATCGTTCCTGCGATGATAGTTGCCTACGTTTCATGCTGTCTCATCATCATTTTCTGCCACGTTTCCGAGATACCCACAGCCATCGCTGAGATAGTCAAGGGCGCCTTCGGACTTCGTCCCATAGCAGGCGGAGCAGTGGGTTCGGTGATAATGCTCTCCATGAGGAACGGCGTTGCAAGGGGAATATTCTCCAACGAGGCAGGTCTGGGCTCAGCGCCTATAGCTGCGGCAGCTGCAAAGACCAACGAGCCTGCACGTCAGGGACTTGTCACCATGACAGGTACATTCATCGACACTATCCTTGTCTGTACTATGACCGGACTTTCCATAGTCATGGCGGGCAGCCACGAAAAGGGGCTTGAGGGCGTTGCAATTACCACAGACGCCTTCAATTACGGACTTCCTTTCCCCGAGAGGGTGTCCTCCTTCATACTCATGGCTTGTCTGGCGGTATTCGCCTTTACAACTATTCTCGGCTGGAACTACTATTCCGAGTGCTGCCTTTCATATCTGACGGGCTCAAAGAAAAAGGTGACCATCGCATACAGATGGCTGTACATACTGGCGGTATTCATCGGTCCCTATCTCGCAGTAGAGGCTGTATGGAATATGGCGGACATTTTCAACGGACTCATGGCGCTGCCCAATGTCGTGGCGCTCATATGCCTTTCGGGAGTCGTAGCTGCCGAGACAAAGGACTATCTTGCCCGTCTGAAGGCAGGCAAGACAGAGGACTAAAACACAAAAGGTCAGCATGGGAGCATTCCCGAAGCTGACCTTTTTTTCGGATAAAAAAATCCCGACACCGAAGAACACTGAAACTCCGGTATCGGACAATGAGGATGATTTATTTAAGCCTTTGCAGGCTTCAGGAGAGCATCGCTCCCTTGAGAACAGAACACTGAGGACCATTCTCTGACTCTATTATATCATACAAATTCTACAATAGCAACTCATTTTTTGCAGATTAAGTGGAAAATGTGCAGAATGCGAAAACAGCGGCTCAAAAACCGCTGTTTTTCTTATATTTATTGTTTTTACGCTCTCTTTGCAGCTATTTCCTTCTCGATAGCTTCAGCTCTGAGGAGGGCTGTGTCGATATGGTCACAGAAATTCTCCTTGCCTATCTTGTCCACGAAGCCTGCTTTGGTCATTGCCTTCATGGGCTGCTCGTTGACGTGGGAGAATACCACCTTGACGTTATGCCTGTCGCAGCGCTTTACGATACGCATGAGAGCTTCAACTCCCGTAGCGTCGATAGCGGGAACGTTTCTCATTCTTATGCAGAGCACATCGATGTTCTTGTCGCTGAGGACGTATTTGTACTTATCCGATGCAGCGAAGAACATAGGACCGTTTATCTCGAATACACGGGTATTCTGAGGTATCTTCTTGAGGAGGATATTGTCGGGGTCGGTGTCCTCGTCGTCCACGTCCACCCAGGCGTGAGCCTCGGTAACATCAGCCATACGCTTCATGAAGAGGAGGGCTGCCATTACCGTTCCAACACCGATAGCTACTACCAGGTCAAATACAACGGTCAGCACCAGTGTTACGAAGAGAACAGCAATATCGCTCTTGGGAGCGGTCTTTACTGTGTTTCTGATGTTTCTCCAGCCGCTCATATTATAGGCTACCACAAAGAGTATAGCCGCAATGGTAGGCATGGGGATATAGCCTGCGTACTTCATCAGCGCAACCAGTGTAGCCAGTACGACTACGGAGTGTACCATGCCTGCAACAGGAGTGCGGCCGCCGTTCTTAACGTTGGCAGCAGTACGGGCGATAGCTCCCGTAGCAGGGATACCGCCGAAGAATGCAGAGCCGATGTTTGCAGCGCCCTGTGCCACCAGCTCCATATTTGAGCGGTGCTTTGAGCCAATCATACCGTCGGCAACAACGCAGGAGAGCAGAGACTCAACGGCTGCCAGCACGGCGATAGTGAATGCGTTGGGAAGCAGTGCCCTTACCCTTGCGAAGGTAACATCGGGAACTGTAGGGTGGGGGAGAGAATTTGATATATCGTAGAGAGAATCAATGGTGTTTACCTCAAGTCCGCTGAACTTTACCAGCAGTGAGCCGACAATTACAGCGATAAGTGAGGCAGGTATCTTTTCCAGTTTTTTCGGCCAGAAAATAAGTATCGCCAGTGATATGACGCCCACCAACAGTGCCTGCCAGTTGATGGTGCCGATGCAGTTTACTATCTCCTTGACCTTGTCGATGGTCTCAATGGGCTTGTTTTTGAAGGTAAGGCCCATGAAGTCCTTTATCTGTCCCAGGAGGATAGTTACGGCGATACCGAAGGTAAATCCCGTGGTGATAGTGCCGGGGATATACTTGATGAGAGTTCCGAAGCGGCACAGACCCATGATGATGAGTATGATTCCTGCCATAATAGCGGAGATAGCCAGACCGTCCATGCCCTCTGCGGCGACTATGCCTGCAACAGTTGTAGCGAAGGCAGCCGTAGGACCTGCTATCTGCACACGGCTTCCGCCCAGGAATGAAACTATGAAACCTGCGATTATAGCGGTGTACAGACCCTGCTCAGGACCCACTCCCGACGCAAGTGCCAGCGCTATTGAGAGTGGCAGGGCGATGATAGCGACGATGACGCCTGCTATGATGTCCTTGATGAACTGTTCCTTGGTGTAGGTCTTCATTACCGAGAAAAGCTTGGGTTTCAGCTTTTCCTCAGTTGGTTTTAATGCTTTTTCAGCCATTTCACTAACCTCTTTTTCTCATGATTTCTCTTGTAAACAAACGCAACGTTTACTATTATACTACTAAAAATAGCGGTTTTCAAGAGGTTTTCAGCGCGGAGGAAAATTTTGTCGGATTATATATAATCCTGCGGACTGTTGAGAAATCATTCAGCAATATTCGCACCTTTGAGAGAGTCAGGCGGCAAAAAAACAGGGACGTCATGTGACGTCCCTTATCACGGGCGGAAAATATCCGCTACTGAATTTAGTTTAGTCGGAGAGCGGAACGGTCCTCTTCCGGGATAGCCTGCAGGTATGTTCCGAAGAACCAGAGCAGCATTGCGAACAAGGCGGGCTCTGTCTTGGCGCGCAGTGCCATCGTGTAGGTGGTGTTGCCGAAGATACCGTTGAAGCTCCTGTCGAAAAGTCCGGTCTCGAAAAGTCCTGCGATGTTGAGGATAAGTGAAGCTCCGATGAGCAGCAGCATGGCATTGCGGAGAAGCTTTCTGTTGCGCTTTGTGTTGAACTCTCCCTTTGCGGTGTTGAGCAGAAGTTTTACGAACTGCCATACCGCCATGCCTGTTATGGCAAACACGGGCAGGTCACGGAGATAGCGGAACAGCACCACATTCCTGTATGCCCGGGGCGAAACTGCGTCCTCAAAGGGAAGCCTGCACATATACCTTAATGGATCCTCCATGATAGTAAAGGGCAGCCATACGCTGTATTCGTCGCCCTTCATAACGCGGATAAGCTCATAGGTGCGGACACCCAGTCTCCACAGGATAAAGCCTGCGGCTGCGGCAGTTATAACTGCCGACATGGCTTTCAGCGCCTTTGAAATACTGGCGGAGTCCTTCTTTTCGCGGACCTTTTCGTACATTATCAGCACAAAGGCTCCGCATATCATCAGGAAGGGCAGGACGAGAACATCGTATATCTGGAAATAATGCCGCCGCTCAGTGAAAACACCGATCATGCCGTCAAAAGCCGAAGTTTTACTGATAAAATTGACTTTGAAAAAGATGTACAGGTTCCCGACAGCGTACAATATGCCGCCGAAAAGGAAATAACGCCACGCTCTTCCGCAGAAAATGCGCTTTTTGTCGCCGCTGCGCAGAGCCAGTATCAGACAGCCGATAAGCACAATGGAAGGCACCATGCCCAGATAGTTCAGTGCCTTCTGTGCCGCAGTTTGCTCCACAGGGGCGTTTATCCTGTCCAGATAGGCGGAATAATCCGCGTCTGAGGCAAAGGAGTTGTCACGGTCAAACTCTACGAAGAAGGTGCCGCAGTACTGGTGGAAGAGGAAAGGGGAGTCCTCGGTGGCGGATTTTGGAATATCGTAGCCCCTCATCTTTTCAAATGCGAACACAATGGTGTTCCAGAAAATCAGGAAGACCGTTGCAGCGATCACGCATTTGAGGATAAAATATATCAGGTGAAGCCTTTTATGTATTTTTTCAGGGATAACATCGGTGGGTCTGGTTTCTCTTTTTTTCATAGTGAGACCTCCTTTGCAGCGTAGATATTGTATATATCAAATATACTCATTAATCATATTTTACACCCTGTTATCCCTGCTGTCAATATACTGCATATATAGTTCATAAAAAGTTTACAGCCACAGAGCTTTTGCTCTGTGGCTGTATGTTTCGGTATGAAAGATCAGACTCTTCTGACGTAGGACAGGCATACCCAGCGGCAGCCCGTGGGACTGATGGAGACCCAGTCTCCGCATATATCATAGTAGCTGACTCTCTTGCCTCCGCAGAGAAGGCCTACCTTCTGATAGCTGGTAGAGGGGCCTGTTCTGATGTTGACGTTCTGCAGTGCTTCGATAGTGCCGAGAGCAGAAGAAGCTTCTGCGTTTATGGAGTTAACGAGTGGTGTGCTGCTGTTGGATGAGATGAGTGCCGATGGTGCTGCGACTGCTGAAAAAACAGTGGCTGCGGCGATGGTGGAGCAGATGAGTTTCTTGACTTTTAGCATGATGTGACCTCCATAAGATTATATTAACGGCTCAGCCGTCAGCACAATAGTATCATACTTTTGCGGCAATGTCAATAGTTTTTTGCCGTAAATACTATTATTTTATGTATACATCTCTCTCCTTGGATATAACTCCCTCAAGCTCGTATGTGACCTCAAGTGTCATGGTATCACCGTTCTCGCAGGTCTTTATGTCACGGCTGAGTATCTCCGTGTCCTCGGAGAGGAAGTTCTTCTCGTAGATGAAAACACGCTCCATGAGTTTTTCACGGAGCTCATCTTCGGTATACTCCCTGACCGTGGGAGCGGTCTCGGTGACGGTGCAGACCTCTGTACCGATGGGGAGCTCCCTTCCGAAGAGCACCAGGGGCTTTTCCGTGACCTCGCTTGTAGAGCTCTCATAGTCGGATCTGCCGAAAAACAGGGGTATCCTCAGCCCGAACAGCTTCAGATAACGCTCCTGAGAGGTCTCTCCCGTGGGGGCAGACTCCTCTGAACTGAAGGCGCCCGAGAAGCGGACTGTTTCGGTGTACTTTCCCCGTATCTCGCCCATGGCGTGATATACCGAGATGTGCCCGTTATATGCCTCCCAGATGGCGCTGACCAGCAGTGTGCCCTTGGGGACATAGTCTCCCACAACTCGGAGCAGCTGACCGCTTCGTATGCAGACCTCAGTTATTTCGGCGTCCCGGGCGGCAAAGATATTTGCGGGTATCCTTGTGCGGAGTACAGTGGGCTTCGGCTCGGCTTCACGTATCTGGAGCTCTATCCTGTTGCCGCTGCGCCGTATGCCTGCCCAGGCGATCCCCTCAACAAGGAAGGGGAGCTTCTTCTCGCAGGAGCGCAGGTCGGTGCAGGGGAGAAAGGCTCCCTCACGGACGTCCAGCTCCTCAAGGGCGGCGAGTATGACTTCGTCGCTGACTGCGGAATTTCCCTGTATGTCTATGACCGCAATTGACTGAGAAGACCAGAATATGGCTGCTGCTGCACCTACTGCGCCGATGAAAAGTCCAAAGCGCTTGCGATAGAGGAAGATTTTTGCCCCGAAACTTTCATATTCGGCAGCTTTCAGTTCTGCGCCGCATTCCTCAGCCAGAGCTGTGACCGCTTTCAGGTCGCTGCGGAAAATGTCTCCGCAGAACAGCTCCCCCTTGCAGAACTGCTGCCGACAGCCTATACCGCCGTCATGGAGCTTATTGACGAATTTATATAACTCCTTCCCCTTTACGTTTATCCTCAGTCTTCTCCTCAGCTTCAAAACGTCTCCTCCTTTCAGTCAGACTTATCTGTTCAATGCAGCCGCGGATGACCAGTCCTCCTGTGCTGAAATCGTAGGCTTTAAGGTCGTTTCCCCTTATATCGATGGTAAGACCTCCGGAGACTATCCTCATGTACACCTGGTCATACTCCTCTATTCTTCGGCAGTTGTCTATGATGAGCTCCTTGTTCCCGGAAATGTGTATACCTTCGCTGAGAAATAGCTTTTCGCGGGCAAGCTCTGACAGCCATTCAAACATAAGCGTCACTCCTGTATATTTTTTCACTTCCAATAATATGATTAATGGGGTGATGATTATGATGAAAAAGGCGGTAAAAGCGGCAGGACTTGCAGCCGCAGCTGTGTTTTTTCTGCTTTGTCTTACCGATACAGAGTGCGCTGCAGTGGCGGTCAGGGACAGCGTCAGGCGCTGCCTTGATACTGTCATACCCTCGCTTTTTGCAATGATGACAGCATCAGCCCTCATTATCAGCAGCGGTCTTACATCAGCTGTGCCGCGGTGGGCAGGTCGGCTCAGTAGAGCCATTTTCGGCATGGAGGGGCGGGAGCTGCCTGTTTTTACCTTCGGCATGGTTGCAGGCTATCCCGTGGGAGTGAAAATGCTGTGCAGTGAGTATCTTTCGGGACACATTACAAAGCGTCGGGCAGAGCTTCTGTCGGGACTGTGCTTCGGTGCAGGGCCTGCGTTCATATTCGGCTGCATATCGGGACAGCTTTACGGTTCCCGTCGGGCAGGCCTGCTTATACTGGTGTCGACGGTGTCCGCAAATGCGATGCTTGCACTTTTTATGGCACCTGTTTTGCGCAGGACGGCTCCGGAGACGAAAATACCGCGCCGTTTTCACATATCTCCGCAGATGCTTACGGACTCCGTTCTTGGCAGCGGCAGGGCTATGGGAGAGATATGCGCAATGATAGTGTTCTTTTCTGTGGTCACGGCACTTCTCATCAAAGCGGCCGGGGCAGCAGTGGGGGAGCTTCCGGGGAAGCTCCCCTACCTCGGCGGTATGACCGCCGAGGCGCCAATCGCCGCGCTTTTAGATGTGACCAATGTGGCAGGATTTCCCCGCGGCGATTGGCTGCTGCTGCCCCTGATAAGCGGCCTTACCGCCTTTGGAGGCGTCTGTGTACTGTTGCAGCTTGCTGCGCTGACCCGCGGGAAGCTGTCGCTGGTGCCATTTATAATAATGAGAGTAGCAGCGGCGGTGCTGAGCTATATCATCTGCCGCGGACTGCTGCCCCTGTTCATGGAAGGAGAGACCACGGCGGTGAGCAGCATAAGGACTGAGGGCACACGTTCTGTCAGCCCCGTACCGTCAGTGATGCTCATTATAATGACAGCAGCGCTTATGCTGGAATTTGGCAGCAAAAAAGAGACTTACGGCACAGAAATTTGCACCAAATAGCTTTAGATTTGTACACAGTGCCAAAAATTGTGAAAGCTTGCAGAAAAGGCTTGATTTATTGTAAAAAGGTGGTAAAATATAATTAGCACTCGGAGAGAAAGAGTGCTAAACAGAAAAGTGTATATTAATTATCAGGAGGTATATATCATGACTATCAAACCATTACAGGACAGAGTTGTAGTAAAAATGGTCGAGGCTGAGGAGACTACCAAGAGCGGTATCATTCTTTCAGGATCGGCAAAGGAAAAGCCTGAGGTAGCTGAGGTCGTTGAAGTAGGCCCCGGAACTTCTGACATAAAAATGGAGGTAAAGAAGGGCGATAAGGTGCTCATCTCCAAGTATTCGGGAACAAACGTAAAGCTTGAGGGAGAGGAATACATCATCGTAAAGATGGAAGACATCCTCGCAACAGTAAAATAATGCATAATTATGAATGCATAATTCATAATGGCAGTATCGACTGAAGCCGATGACCAGAATATGGCTGCTGATAAGCAGACACAATTAATTATGCATTATGAATTATGAATTATGAATTGAAATAAAGGAGTAATTTATCATGGCTAAGGATATAAAGTACGGCGAAGACGCAAGAAAGTCACTTCAGGCAGGTATCGACAAGCTTGCTGATACAGTCAGAATAACAATGGGACCCAAGGGCAGGAACGTAGTTCTTGACAAGAAGTTCGGCGCTCCCCTTATCACAAACGACGGTGTTACTATCGCCAAGGACATCGAGCTTGAGGACGCTTTCGAGAACATGGGCGCTCAGCTGGTCAAGGAAGTTGCTACAAAGACCAACGATGCAGCAGGTGACGGTACAACAACAGCTACACTTCTCGCACAGACCATCGTTCGCGAGGGTATGAAGAACATCGCAGCAGGCGCTAACCCCATGGTGCTCAAGAAAGGTATCGCTAAGGCTGTTGACGCTGCTGTAAAGGCTATCGTTGACAATTCAAAGGCTGTTCAGGGCAGCGAGGACATCGCAAGAGTAGGTACAGTTTCATCAGCTGATGAGAATGTGGGCAAGCTCATTGCAGAGGCTATGGAGAAGGTAACTGCTGACGGCGTTATCACTATCGAGGAGAGCAAGACTGCCGAGACCTACAGCGAGGTAGTAGAGGGTATGCAGTTCGACAGAGGCTACATCTCACCCTACATGGTTACAGATACTGACAAGATGGAAGCTGTTTACGATGACGCTTTCGTTCTTATCACAGATAAGAAGATATCTTCTATCCAGGAGATCCTTCCCCTTCTCGAGCAGATCGTGAAGATGGGCAAGAAGCTGGTCATCATTGCTGAGGACGTTGAGGGCGAGGCTCTTACAACTATCATTCTCAACAACCTCCGCGGCACATTCAAGGTTGCAGCAGTAAAGGCTCCCGGCTTCGGCGACAGACGCAAGGAGATGCTGAAGGATATCGCAGTTCTTACAGGCGGCGAGGTAATTTCTTCAGAGCTTGGTCTTGAGCTTTCAGAGACCGCTATCGACCAGCTCGGTCAGGCTAAGCAGGTAGTTATCCAGAAGGAGAACACCATCATCGTTGACGGCGCAGGCGACAAGAAGGCTATCCAGTCAAGAGTACACCAGATCCGTGCAGCTATCGAGACCACAACATCTGACTTTGACCGCGAGAAGCTCCAGGAGAGACTTGCAAAGCTTGCAGGCGGTGTTGCAGTTATCAAGGTCGGCGCAGCTACTGAGATCGAGATGAAGGAGAAGAAGCTCCGTATCGAGGACGCTCTTGCAGCTACAAAGGCAGCTGTTGAAGAGGGTATCGTAGCAGGCGGCGGTACAGCATTTGTAAACGCTATGCCCGCAGTAAACAAGCTCATCCCCACACTTGAGGGCGATGAAAAGACAGGCGCAAAGATAATCCTCAAGGCACTTGAGGCTCCTGTTCGTCAGATCGCTGAGAACGCAGGTCTTGAGGGCAGCGTTATCGTTGACGAGATCGTTCGTTCACGCAAGGTAGGCTACGGCTTCGACGCATACAACGAGGTATACACAGACATGATCCCCGCAGGAATCGTTGATCCTACAAAGGTAACAAGAAGCGCACTCCAGAACGCTGCTTCCGTTGCATCTATGGTACTCACCACAGAGAGCCTTGTAGCAGACATCAAGGAGGATGCTCCCGCAGCACCCGCAATGCCCGCAGGCGGTATGTATTAATCAAAGATAAAGCACTAAAGCCCTCTCCGAGCGGGAGGGCTTTATTTCTGTCTTATCAGAACTTACGGAGGTACTATGATAACAGTCAGCAATGTCAGCGTCCAGTTCGGCGGCTCGACGCTTTTCAAAAACGTAAACCTTAAATTCACCAACGGCAACTGCTACGGTGTCATCGGTGCAAACGGCGCAGGCAAGTCCACATTTCTCCGTGTACTCTGCAGAGACCTTGAGCCTGCCTCGGGCGAGGTAGTAATGCCAAAGGAGGAGCGTCTCAGCGTCCTCAAGCAGGACCACTTCGCATATGACGAGTACACTGTCCTCGACACCGTAATTATGGGCAACGCCCGTCTTTACCAGATAATGCAGGAGAAGGACGCCCTCTATGCCAAGGAGGATTTCTCCGAGGAGGACGGCGTCAAGGCTTCCGAGCTGGAGGGTGAATTTGCCGAGCTCAACGGCTGGGAGGCAGAGTCCGACGCCTCAAAGCTCATACAGGGACTGGGACTCTCCGAGGATATACTCTATTCCCAGATGTCAACTCTCTCGGGTAACGAGAAGGTAAAGGTGCTGCTGGCACAGGCGCTTTTCGGCAACCCCGATATTATCCTTCTTGACGAGCCTACCAACCACCTTGACATAGACGCAGTACGCTGGCTGGAGGAGTTCCTCTCGGAGTACTTCGGTACAGTCATCGTGGTATCTCATGACCGTCACTTCCTCAACAACGTCTGCACTCACATCGTTGATATCGACTATAACAAGATAAAGATGTATGTGGGTAACTATGAGTTCTGGTATGAGTCCAGTCAGCTCATACAGCGCATGATAAAGCAGCAGAATAAGAAGAACGAGGAGAAGATAAAGGAGCTGAAGGACTTCATCGCAAGGTTCTCGGCAAACAAATCCAAGTCCAATCAGGCAACGTCGCGCCGTAAGCTCATCGAGAAGCTGACCGTTGAGGAGCTTCCTGCATCAAGCAGAAGATACCCGTTCATCGGCTTCGACATGGACAGGGAACTGGGCAAGGATATTCTCCAGGTAGAGGGGCTTACCAAGACAGTTGACGGAGTAAAGCTCCTCGACAACGTAAGCTTCACTCTCGGCAGGAATGACAAGGTAGCCTTTGTGGGTGAGAGCGAGCAGGCTATCACCATGCTGTTCAAGATACTCATGGAGGAGGAGCAGCCTGACTCGGGAAGCTTCAAATGGGGCGTTTCTGTCACTACCTCGTATATGCCTGTTGACAACTCCGAATACTTCAACGGCTGTGAGCTGTCCATACTTGACTGGATAAGACAGTATTCCGTAAAGGACGAGACCGAGACCTATCTCCGCGGCTTCCTGGGACGTATGCTGTTCTCGGGGGACGACGTTTACAAGCCTGTAAACGTGCTTTCGGGAGGCGAAAAGGTGAGATGTATGTTCTCGCGCATGATGCTTTTCGGCTCAAACGTGCTGGTGCTTGACCGTCCTACAAACCACCTTGACCTTGAGAGCATTACCGCAGTCAACAACAGCCTTATCAACTTCAAGGCCGTAGTTCTGCTGGCTTCTCACGACCACGAGATAATGCAGACCACTGCCAACCGCATAATCGAAATACTTCCCACAGGCTGCCTTGACAGACAGGGAACCTATGAGGAGTTCATCGACTTCAAGAAATCCCTTGAGAATAAGCAGTGAATAAGCTGTTAGTGATTAGTGCATAGTGCTTAGTAGGGGCGGCGTTCCGCCGCCCGTGAAAGAATTGCACGTTGCAGGGATGGCGCTTTTTTCCCCCGTAATATGTGCGTTTACATCGGACAAAACGTAAAGCCCGTGAGCTGCCATAGACAGCCGCGGGCTTTTTCGTTACATATTATCACGTCATGAAACGTAAGGGACAAGGTATTGGCTGCACAGCTCCCGCCAGCGCTCGTAGTAGTCCGAGCTGTGTACCAGCACAACGGCGGCACAGCCGTGAGGGTTCTGAGTGTGGCTTGTGTATGCGTCGGCGCTCATGTAGACCCGGCAGATCTTTCCGCCGATGATGAGATCAACGGTGTCGACCTCGCCGTCATCAGTCTCTCCCCCGGGAGAGAGCTCCGTCTCCTTGTATGTGCTCAGCGGCTCACATTGAGAGACCGACTCAGTCAGCAGTGACAGGTCATCGCCCTCCAGCAGAGCCAGGTCGAAGGTGTCGCCAAACAGCATGAAGTCGTCATCGGAAGTTTCCGAAAGCTGAGCCTCCAGCCAGCGGTCATCGTCCAGCTTGTAGTCCGTGAGGCATTCATTATCTGAGGTCCACAGGTCACCGTTTTGGTCGATGGTGCCTTCGTTGTGCATATAGAAGCCGCACCAGACCTTTCCGTCGGACTGTATGATAAGGTCTGACTTGGTGTAGGAATCTGCGCTGTACAGTCTTTCGCGATAGATGATACTGCTATTTTGGGCAGTATCAGAGGGTATATCTGAATTTACGATCTCCGTAAAGCTTTGTTTGGTTGGAGGCTGCGGGGTCTGGGGAGCTTTTGCGCCCGCACCGCAGCCAGCCAGTAAGAGGGTTGATAAAGCGGCTGATGTCAGTCGTTTCATGGCATAGCCTCCTAGATCCGTGAAAAGACTTCTCCTATTCTGTCGCAGATGAGAAGGTCGGCATTTCTGTCCATTGGGGTAGGCGCCATATTTATGATGACAAGGTCTTTCCCCTTGAAATAGCGGATAAGACCTGCTGCGGGATACACATTGAGAGATGTTCCGCCGATGATAAGGGTATCGGCAGAGGCGATGGCGTTGACAGCTCCGCTTACGGTGCTGTCGTCGAGAGCCTCCTCATAGAGCACCACATCGGGCTTGACCGTGCCGCCGCATTCACACTTCGGCACACCCTGAGAGTTCACTATATACTGCACATCGTGGAACTTTCCGCACTTGGTGCAGTAGTTGCGGAGTACGCTTCCGTGGAGCTCATAGACTGTTTTGCTGCCCGCCGCCTGGTGGAGACCGTCGATGTTCTGGGTCACTACGGCGGTGAGCTTTCCCTCTGCCTCAAGCTGAGCCAGCTTTAAGTGAGCGGCATTGGGCTTTGCGTCGAGGCAGAGCATTTTCGCTCTGTAAAAGCGGTAGAACTCCTCGGTCTTCTCCATGAAGAAGGTATGGCTGAGGATAGTCTCGGGGGGATAGTCCCACTGCTGACTGTAAAGACCGTCAACACTGCGGAAATCAGGGATTCCGCTTTCCGTGGAGACTCCTGCGCCGCCGAAGAATACTATACTGTGTGAATTTCTGACTATTTCCGCCAGCTTTTCGATATTATCCATATTATAAGTCTCCCATGACCTTAACGTAGAATTTTCTTGTTCTGGGACCGTCGAATTCGCAGAAGTAGATGTCCTGCCATGTGCCCAGAAGGAGCTTGCCTCCTGTGATGATCACGGTCTCGCTGGCACCTACGGCAGAGGATTTTATGTGGGCATCGGAATTACCCTCGGCGTGTCTGAAGCTCTGGAGGTCGGGGAAAAACTTATTCATGCCCTTGATGAAGTCGGTCTGGACATCGGGGTCTGCGTTCTCATTTATAGTGATAGCCGCAGTGGTGTGGGGGCAGAATATGATACATACGCCCTCCAGAACGCCGCTTTCCTTGACGGCTTCACTGACCTCCCGTGTTATATCCACAAGTCCCTCAGCGGGAGTGCTGAGCTTGAAGTTGAAAACCATTTATATCGATCCTTTCATATTCCCGCTGCAGTGACGGGAAGCAAGAACTATTTTATTTCTGAACTGACTGATAGTATTTGCAGAAATAATTCAGGGGACATTCTCCGCACTTCGGCTTTCTTGCCACGCATATATCCCTGCCGAATTCCACAGTTCTGTGGCAGAAATCCGAGGATACCTCAGGGGGATAAGCTTCACAAGGTCCTTTTCCACCTTGCCGGGCTCCTTGTTTTTGGTAAGCCCCAGCCTGCCCGTGATACGGATGCAGTGGGTGTCGGTGACCATGGCAGGCTTGCCGTAGACGTCGCCCATTATAAGGTTGGCGGTCTTTCTGCCCACACCCGAAAGTGAGAGGAGCTCCTCCATGGTATCGGGGACAACTCCGCCGAAGTCATTGATGAGCTGACCAGCCATTTCCTTGAGGCTCTTGGCCTTGTTGCGGTAAAAGCCGCAGGGCTTCACGTCCTGCTCAAGCTCTGCAAGGTCAGCCTCTGCGAATGCCTCAAGACTGGGGTATTTTTTGAAAAGAGTCTTTGTGACTATATTCACTCTCGCGTCGGTGCACTGCGCCGCCAGTCTTGTGGCGAACAGCGGCTCGTAGGGCTTTTCGTAATCGAGGGTACAGACAGCATCGGGGTAGAGCTTCTCAAGCTCGCTGACCGCAAGTGCCGCTATCTCTTTTTTAGTCATTTATCGGACTCCTTCAGTGTTTTCTGTTTTGCAAGTATCTCATCGTATACCCGGTACATTTTCTGCACGGTATTTTCGAGGAAGTAGTAGTGCTTGATGTAGAACATCAGCAGCACCAGTATCATGGTAACGAGAATGAGAACGGGGACGTTTACGGTAAAGACCAGTACTGCGATGAATACGGTGAGGATAAGTGCGAACAGCATAGTCACAAGGAAGTGGACTATCCTTTCATGCTGCATGAAGGCTATCTTGTCCATATGCTCAGCCATAATGCTGTCAAGCTCGGCAGAGTCGGTGCACTTTTCCAGCCTTTCCTGTACCCGTTTCATATAGTTAGTCAGATATTCGGTCATTTTCTCACGCTCCATGAACAAAGTAAACGAAACTCTACTGAAATTATATACCTTTTTAGCAAATATGTCAATACATCGGACACAAAGTTCAGAGTTTATTCAAATAATGATTTAAGCGGATTTAAGCTGTTTTTGAGCTATTTGCCAAATGAGAAGCCGCTGAGATTGTGCGTGCATACGAATTTTTGTGCAGAAATATAAACTTTTTGTAACACTTATTGATTTTAGCTAAACTAAGCGCTATAATTAAAGTACAGATATTTTTGTTTAATGGAGGATATTAACATGAGAAACAATTTACTGAGGAAGGCAGGAGCAGCACTTATGTCGGCAGCTATGGCACTTAACGGCGCCGTATACAGTGCAGCTACAGTCAACGCAGCGGACGAACCGCTGAAGATCGAGTTCGAGGACGCCAAGATAACAGGCGATGTTACCGTTGAGAAGGACGCATCTGCCAGCGGCGGCTCAGTACTGAAAATGACTGAGAGCGGCACCATCGAGCTGACTGTCAATGTTGAAAAAGCAGGCTCCTACAAGCTCACATTCTACGCATTCGGTATCGGAAGCGACAAGCAGCAGAACCTGAGCGTAAACGGTACTTCACAGGGCGCTATCGGTATCCCTCAGGGAACCGAGTACACCGCCATAGCAGTTCCCGCTATCATGCTGAAGGCAGGCGACAACACCGTGACCATAGAGAAATCATGGGGCTGGTCACAGTTCGACTACCTTACAGTAGAGTCTATGGCAGCTGCAAAGATAGAGGCTAAGCAGACCGCTCCCTGCGACCAGCTTGCTACCGTTGAGACCCAGAGCCTTATGGCTTATCTGGCAGAGGTCTACGGCAAGCAGATAATCTCGGGTCAGCAGGAGATATACAGCGGCGGCCCTCACGGCCTTGAGACCGAGTTCGAGTACCTGAAGGATACCACAGGTCATTACCCCGCTATCAGAGGCTTTGACTACGGAAACTTCTGCTGTCCCGCATTCGGCAGTGACGACGGCTCCACAAAGAGAGTCCTTGACTGGGTAAAGAACAGGAACGGTATCGCTACCGCTTCCTTCCACCTGAACGTGCCCAAGGATTTTGAAAACTTTAAGATCGGCTCGCGCATCGACTGGTCAAATACCACATATACCGCCAAGGACACAGATTTTTCGCCCTCTAAGGCTGCAACTCCCGGTACCAAGGAGAATGAGTACTACCTTGCAGCTCTGAAAACTCTCGCAGCCGAGTTCAACAAGCTTGAGGCAGAAGGCGTTCCCGTTATCTGGAGACCTCTCCACGAGGCTGAAGGCGGCGGCGGTGAGACAGGCTCATGGTTCTGGTGGGGCAGGGAAGGCTCCGCAGCTTACAAGAAGCTCTGGATATATACCTATGAGACTCTCACTAACGATCTTAACTGCCACAACCTTATCTGGGAGTGGAACAGCTATAACTTCGATACCTCTAAGAACTGGTACCCCGGCGATGCCTATGTTGACATCATCGGCTATGATAAGTACAGCTGTACAGACTGGTCCACAGGAAGCGCAAGATACTATCACAATGACAGTCCCTTCGCCTCCACATTCTACGGACTTATGGAAAAGTATGACAGCGCAAAGATGATCTCTATGGCTGAGAACGACTGCTTCTCAACACCTGACAAGATGCAGGAGGAGGGCGCAGCATGGCTGTACTTCTGTACATGGTATGACGGCGGAAGCGACACCACCAACTTCCTTTCAAATCCCACCTTCAACACAAAGGAAGACACTATCGCTATGTATCAGAGCGATTACTGCGTAACTCTTGATGAGCTTCCCGCAAACCTCTACAATCGTGAGGGCGTTACACCTCCCGATCCCGCAAAGACAACTACCACAACAACTACTACCACAGACCCCAACGCTACCACCACCACAACTGCATACAAGTTCGAGATACAGAAGAAGAACGTTTCTGTTCCCGAAATGCCTGAGAATGCTGTTGGCAAGGAGCTTGAGATCAATATCAATGGCGCAGCAGGCGCTTCCATCGGCGGCGGAGTAGGCTTCGGCACAACTGCCGATGACTGGCAGAATATCGAGTGGAAGGGCAATGCAGATGCTGACGGCAACCTCAAGGTTGTGGTCGATCTCAAGGAAATGCCCGACACCATAAAGAACTGCGAGGTGCAGGTATGGTGGTCCAATACCTGGAATGCAGCAGCAGAGTCCAGCGTTGACCAGCCCTACAAGATAGGCGACTGCAAGGTGAACTTCCTTATGGGCGGCGCACTTGAAAGCTTATGGGGCGACACCAACGAGGACGGTACAGTTGAGCTGGCAGACGCTATCCTCATCATGCAGGCTCTTGCAAATCCCGACAAGTACGGTCTCGAGGGCGCAGACAAGCACCATCTGACCGGCGAGGGCAAGAGAGTGGGCGATGTTGATACAGCTACTGAGGGACTTACCTCCAACGACGCTCTGTTCATTCAGGAATACCTCCTTCACAAGAGAGCCTCTCTCACACCCAGTGCAGAATAAATAAAACCAGCCCCGAGGCGAATAAGCTTCGGGGCGTTTTCATTGCTGTGTAAAATCATAATTTAGCGCGTATGCGCTAAGTTGATAGTTGAAAGTTGAGAGTTAATGTGTTCGCTTCGCTCACAATATTTAAATATTGTCGCCGCAGGCGACTCCACAACTTTCAACTCTAAACTCTCAACTCTAAACTCAAATCATAATTTAGCAAAGCTAAATTATGATTTACAAAAAAGCCATAGTACCTCCGGTTTCTTATCGGAAATACTATGGCTTATGTTTTTAGCTGTGAGCTTATTCGCCCATTCTTGACTTTATGTACTCCTCAAGCAGGTCAACTGTCTTGTCCAGTCCAAGACGGGAGCTGTTGATGCTAAGGTCATAGAGTCTTGAGTCGCCCCAGTGTCCCTCGCAGTGATAGTTGTGATAACGCTTTCTCTTGCGGTCCTTCTTGTCGATGAATGCCTTTGCCTTGTCCTCGGAAAGGTCATAGACTGTCATTACGCGCTTTATCTTCTCGCTCATATCGCCCAGAACGAACAGTGACACAAGGCACTTGAAATCGCGGAGCTTTGTCTCCGAGCAGCGTCCAACTACTACGAAGGACTCGCCGCTTGCTGCTTTTTCTCTCAGGAAATTGAACTGCATCTCGGCAATATTGTCCTCGATGGAGTTGCTGTAGCCGTTTACTCTGCGTGAGAGCAGGTGGTTCTTGGGCTTTTCGTTGTATTTTTCTATCTCCTCGGGGGTGAGACCTGTTTTGTCAGCGATCTCTGTAATGAGGTGGCGGTCATAGATCGGGATATTGAAGCGCTTTGCCAGCTGCTCAGCAATTGCTGCCGCTCCTTACACAGCTATCGTTTTGTTGTCGGAAATATTTTAATCCTTGTAGGAATTATCTCCGAAGAAAGAAGTCTGCCCGACAAATTCATCATCGGCAGAGCCACTGTCGGCATCATCGCCCGACTTGCTG
>JAKPUQ010000109.1 GCA_029572815.1 Bacillota bacterium
TTGCAGAAGCAATGCGCCGGATGGAGCTTGCAGGGCTCGGCATTGTCGGCCATGTGCATGATGAGGTCATTCTCGAAGTGCCGAAAGGACAATACACGGTCGATGATGTGTGCAATATCATGAACCGGAATCCGGCATGGGCGGACGGCCTTCCGCTGTCCTCTGCCGGATATACAGGCAATTATTATTTCAAAGACTAGGAGGATATTTCTATGAAACAGGGACGAGCATTACCGGAGGTACTGACAGAGCTTCAGCGTCAGAATGCGGCAAAGCAGGACTATATCGGTGCAGCGGAGGCATTCCGTCTGGACGAGGACGGCAGCACCTTCTACATCGGAGACGATCACAGCTTCGGCACGACGCAGCTTTTTCACCGTCAGGTTGCATCGGCACTCGGTATCCCCGCAAGATATTATAACATGATGCAGAAACAGAAGCCGGAACTTCTGGCAGATAATGTGAACGCATGGCTCTCCGACAAGGGCAACAGTTACATGGTGCGTACCTTTGATTACGGCAGCGGACAGGTCGCCCGTGCGCTCCTCTCTGACCGCTATCGCCGTATCGACAATCTGGAAATTGCATCGGCGGTGCTGCCGCTGTTCGCAGGACAGGACGGCATGGAGATCATGAGCTGCGAGGTCACAGAAAACAAGCTGTATCTGAAAATTGTCAATCACCGCCTTGAAATGGCATGTGTCGGTGACAGAGTGCAGGCGGGTGTTATCATTTCCAATTCCGAAGTCGGACTCGGCGCAGTTTCCGTGCAGCCGCTTGTTTATACACTTGCCTGCACCAATGGTATGGTGGTCAACAGTATGGGCGAACGCCGTACACATGTGGGCAGAGCTGCGAAGGCGCTGGAAGACAGCTTCAATATCTATACAGATGAAACGCTCGAAGCAGAAGATCATGCATTTATGCTGAAGCTCCGTGACACAACACTTGCCGCGATCGAAGAATCAAGGTTTTCTCAGATTGTCGGTGTATTGGAACAGAGTCACGGCGCAAAGATTACGGGACGTGTGCAGGATGTCATCGAACTGACCGGCAAGGCGTATGACCTCAATCAGCCGGAACAGGACAGCATTCTGAACTATCTCATCAAGGGCGGTGATCTTTCCCTCTACGGTCTGAGCAATGCCATCACGCGGGCTTCGCAGGATGTAGAGTCCTACGACAGAGCCACTGCGCTGGAAGGCATCGGCTGGCAGGTGGCGACTATGCCGAAAACACAGTGGAAGGAGATCAACGCATGAGCAGAACTTGGAAAGACCGCAGGGGCTACAAGTCTAATAAGAGAGTAAAGCATTCGACCTATCAGTTTTATAACCGCGGCGGCTATGACGATTACGACCACAGTGACGAGGAGCTGTATGTAGACGACCAGTGCTGTGAGAACTGCCGTTTCTATGGAAACTGCTTTCATACGCCGTTTCCGTCCGGCTGGTGCGAATACTGGAAGGACGGCAGGCATTGAGAGAATATGTTGTCGAGAACGAGTTTGTCAAGGCGGTCAAGGCCGCAGGCGGTGTGGCATATAAGCTGACATCGCAGACAGCAAACGGACTGCCGGACAGACTCGTTCTGTTCTTTCCGGCAAAGACGGTATTTGTGGAGCTGAAAGCACCGGGGAAAATGATGCGCCCGCTTCAGAGAAAACGACGGTATCAGCTTATGAAGCTTGGCTTTCCCGTCCTCTGCATCGACAAGCTGTATCAGATCAAGCCGTGCATTGATGCGATCCTTGCATGGACACCCGGCGAGCCGTTCCCGGAGGGTATCGGTGCTAAGATTCCCGATCTGGAAACAGCAACACTCCCTGCAGAATTGGATGATTTCGGCGAGACACTTGAGCCGATCGATCCGGACGACCTTGCAGGATTCTATGAAATGGAGGATGATACCGGATGAAATATACACCGCACGACTACCAGAGATACTGTATCGAATATATCCGGCAGCATCCTGTTTCAGCTTTATTTCTGGACATGGGGCTCGGCAAGACTATCATTACGCTGACAGCTCTTAACAGCCTGATGTTTGATGAGCTAAAAGTGAATAAGGTGCTTGTTATTGCTCCGCTCAGAGTCGCCCGGGATACATGGCCGGCAGAGGTACAGAAGTGGGATCACTTGAAAGATATAGAGCTTTCTGTCATTGTCGGCTCTGTCAAGGAACGAACTGCCGCTATAAACCACAGTGCTTTCATTTATGTGGTCAACCGTGAAAATGTGAAGTGGCTCGTTGAATATTACGAGAAAAACGGGCTCCGCTGGGATTTTGACATGATCGTAATTGATGAGCTGTCCAGCTTTAAGAATTACCAGTCACAGCGATTCAAATGGCTGCGGAAGGTACGCCCATTCGTAAAACGATGGGTCGGGCTGACAGGTACACCGACCTCCAACGGTCTCATGGATCTGTGGGCAGAGATCGGCATCCTTGACGGCGGTGAACGGCTCGGTCGGTTTATCGGCAGATTCCGTGAAAGCTACTTCAAACCCGGAAGCATGAATCCGAGTACGGGTGTGGTGTTCTCATATACACCCCGTCCCAGTGCAGAAGAGCAGATATATCAGAAAATCTCAGATATTACGATATCCATGAAAGCACTGGATTATCTGGATATGCCGGAGTGCGTGTATGTCAACCATGAGGTCGAGATGAATGCGGCGGAGC
>JAKPUQ010000163.1 GCA_029572815.1 Bacillota bacterium
CAAAACTTCATTAATATTTAGTCGGTGCTTATGGCAATGAGGTCACACCCGTTCCCATTCCGAACACGGAAGTTAAGCTCATTCACGTTGACGATACTTGGCTGGTGACGGCCCGGGAAACTAAATCAGTGCCGACACAAAAAGGACTACTTAGGTAGTCCTTTTTTATTATGTTGACATATATATGATATTATGGTAAAATAAATAATATTAATTACGATACAATTCGGGAGTAATATCATGAGTAATACTAAAACTAATTCGGCGAGCTGCAAGGCTTTCAGAAATATCCTTGCAGGTACTGCCAGTCATCCATATATTACAGCATTCATAATTTGCCTGAGCCTTGCGATGTTCTTTTTAGGGTCATCTGAATACATGGTGCCATGTGTCCCTGTCATATTCTATGCCGTATTCTGCGGCGCTTCTGCCCTTATAGTCAGCCATTTCTGTATTAAAAACAGAGTAAATGCCGTTGTCACAGCTCTGCTTACCGCAGCCGTGTGCGCTGGGGGAGCGCCCTTTTTCATATGGTTCCGTGATACGCCGCACAGGATACTTTTTATCTTCGCATTTGGCTGTATCATGCTGTCTGCGCTGTATTTCGCTTTCTACAGCAAGAAACTGGCGCGGCGGTTCAATACCATGCTCATCATCGGGCTAAGCTTTGTTGTGAAGCTCTGTTACGTTCTCGGCACCTCTGTTTACGATCGCCAGCACGATATTGGCAGGTTCGGAGGCTCAGACGAGATCATTTCAGGTCACATGGGCTATATTTCCTATCTTTTTCATAATCACAGGCTCTATGACGGCGATTACCGCGGTTATTTACAGTATTGCCATCCGCCTCTCCACCATAGTCTTTGCGCTTTGTGGATAAGTTTTTTTAATAAAGTTCTGGGGGTGAATATTGACCTTGCTGCGGAGTCGGCACAGATGCTGTCACTGTTCTGGTCGATGACCATAATCATTACCGCTTATAAGATTTTTCGCTATTTTAAGCTGGAGGGGACCGCGCTGTATGTATCTCTTATCATTACAGCCTTCCACCCCTGCTTTACTTTCCTGTCGGGGCTTATGAACAACGATCCTCTTGCCTGGGCGCTGACCATGGGAGCTGTCTGGTTCACGCTCAGGTGGTACAGGGAGTCCACACTGAAAAATATCATTGGACTCGCCTTCTGTATCGGTCTTGGCATGATGACGAAGCTGTCTGTCGGACTTATTGCTCCTTCGGTGACTATAGTTTTCATTGCTGTCCTTATAAAGGCCCGCAAGAAATATTTCCTGAAGCTTCTGGGACAGTTCGCCGCCTTTGCCGTGGTCTGCGCCCCTCTGGGACTCTGGTTTCCCATAAGAGGGCTTGTCCGCTGGGAGATCCCTCTCACCTATGTTCAGGAGCTTCCTGAAATGGATCAGACTATAAAGGGAACTACCTTCATTGATCGCATTACCGACTTCTCCCCCCATCAGTTCAGCAGAGTTTTTGAAAACTGGCTCTGGTACGACGGAAACGGCGACCCTCAGAGCTACAACGAGCACAATCCACTTATCGCGATATTGAAAAACTCAATTTTCGGCGAGTTCATCACCGAAGGGAAATTCACACACTATCCCTTTATGCTGACGGTCTGCAAGTGGCTGTTCTGGCTGGCAGCCTTTATAGCTGCCGCAGCTTTTATTGCTATGATAGTCAGCCTGTTCAGAAAGTGTGCCGCAGACAGTGTACAGAAGATCTTTCTGGTCAGCTTCCACCTTATCCTGGTTGGCAATCTCTATGTGCTGTCGAAGAACTACCCCATGGTTTGCAGCATGAATTTCCGCTATATAATGCCCACGGTCTTTATCGGAGCCTTCTTCCTCGGAGCCTCTCTTACACGGGCAGACAAGCAGGGCAGCACTCCCGCAAAGGTATTGAAGCTAAGCTCTTATGCAGTTGTTCTTGCGTTTGCAGTTATGTCCTCACTTGTATACCTTATGGTCGTCATTGACCGATGAAAAGACAATCCACGGGCTCCGGAAAAATACCCATACATAAGATTTGCCCCTGACGCTATGTAACACCCAGGGGCATTGTTTTTTATTTAAGCCGTTAGTTAGCATAATGTAGGGGACGCCGTCGCCTATAAATGTAAATTCCGATCTACCTTAGCAGTCATATAAATACTATGCCCCAAAGCATTTTATAGCTTCGGGGCATAATTTCTATATGGGTATATGATCACACTGTCCGCTTTCTTATAAAACTTCGATTTTCTTTTTGTTTATGCCGCGCATGAATACCACTGAGACCAGTGCCGACAGAAGCTCCGCGATTATAAATGTGAGCCATACTGTCCACGCATTGTCAATGGAGCGCTTTGCAAGAAGTGAAAAACCGTAAGCCACAGGCAGCACCAGTATGAATTGCCTCAGCACTGATATCACCAGAGACTGGGGACCGCTGTCCAGCGCCTGGAAAACGCCCTGAAAGGCAATGTTCATTCCCGCAAATATAAAGCTTACGGATATTATCCTGATTGCGCTTATGCACAGGGACTGAGTTTCTCCCGACAGACCAAACACATGGGCGAGGGGAGAAGCAAAGAGCTCCAGAAAGATAAGTCCCACAGCCATAATAGCGAGGGTGTACATCATGCCGTACCTGATACCGCTGCGGACGCGTTCTTTACTGCCCATTCCGTGACTGAATGAGACAATGGGAGTTATAGCGTCGCGGAGGCCAAAGGCGGCAAAGAGGATAAACTGCTGTATCTTATAGTATAGACCGTAAGCGGTGACCATTGAGGTACTTATGCCGCCAAGTATGATGTTGAGACCGTAGGTCATGACGGACATCAGCGCCTGAGCGATGGTAGCAGGGAAGCCGATGGAGTATATCGCCCTGATGATACCTCCGTTTGGACGCATATATTTCAGACCGTTTGCCACTGAGGTGTTTTTCTTCAGGTGGAACACCATTGCGATGAGGAAGGAAGCTACCTGACCGATTATGGTGGCATAGGCTGCACCTCTTACGCCAAGCCTGGGAGCTCCCACGAGTCCGTATATCAGCACGGGGTCAAGTATCATGTTTATCGCAGCTCCGGATATCTGTGCAATGGTGGAGTAGAGGGAAAGTCCCGTAGCCTGAAGTAGTTTCTCAAACACTGAGAAGAAAACTATTCCCACGGACATGGTGCAGCATATCCTGAGATAGCTGACAGCCATTTTCGTTATCTCCGGGTCAGAGGTCTGGGAGATGATGTAGGCTTTCACTCCGAATATGCCGAAGAGCAGACAGAGTACATAGATAACAGCGCCGAGAAACTCCGCATTGCCTGCCACCTTTGCAGCTCTCTCCTTGTCGCCCTGACCGAGACTCTTTGCCAGCAGGGCATTCATTCCCACTCCTGTTCCGATGCTGACAGCCACCATGAGCATCTGTACAGGGAAGGCGAGGGTCAGTGCGTTGAGGGCAGCCTCTCCGCCCTCCTTCATGTTTGAGACAAAGGCACTGTCTACGATATTGTACAGCGCCTGAAGCACCATTGAGATTATCATGGGTATCCCCATGGACAGCATTAGCTTGTTGACGGGGGTCTCAGACATCTTTCTGATAGGGTCATTCTTATTCATACTATTCTCCTTTTCTGTCATAATAAAAGCAAAAAAGCGCAAGTCAGGACATACATCCGGACTTACGCTTTCGCTACACGACAGTCATAATTATATCAGAAAAAACACGGAAATGCAAGAAGAGTCAAAAAATATTTTTGTTTTACCTATAAGTTTTCATATCATTTAACAGGGAGAGAGGGGAGATGTTCTGCATATTTTTCTGAAAAGGGGCAATAGTAATATTATACAAAGGCTGTGGAAAATCCGCCCCTCCCCCACCGCATAATGCCTGAGAGCGGTACTCCCCTGCCTGAGAATAAGGCTATTTTTCGTGGAGGCTGTTTTGCGGGGCTGCGGACTAAAATATCATATCTTAACAAAATAAAGAGTCCGCTTGCAGTGCAGGCAGTACAAGAAAAAAGTTTAAATTTGTTGCAAATGCCACTTTTCATTATAATGTATTTATGTTATAATATTTCTACAGTGTGCAGGAAAAAACTGCACCTATCTGAAAGAAAAGAGGTAATTTCCAATGAATAACATAACCAACGACATTTACTACATCGGAGTCAACGACCACGAGGTGGACCTCTTTGAGGGACAGTATGACGTGCCCAACGGCATGGCTTATAATTCATATATAATCCTTGATGAGAAGATAGCAGTCTGCGATACAGTTGACGGAAACTTCACAGACCAGTGGCTCAGCAATATCGCAGAGGTGCTCGGTGACCGCAAGCCCGATTACATCATCGTTCACCACATGGAGCCCGACCACTCCGCTAACCTGAAGAACTTCCTTGACAAGTATCCCGGGACTGTTGTTGTGGGCAATGCAAAGACCTTCACAATGATAGACAACTTCTTCGAGGACATGAACATCGCAAACAAGCTTGAGGTCAAGGAGGGGGACAAGCTCAGCCTCGGTAAGCATGAGCTCACATTCGTTTTCGCTCCCATGGTTCACTGGCCCGAGGTAATGTTTTCATACGACAGCACAGACAAGGTGCTCTTCTCCGCAGACGCCTTCGGTAAGTTCGGCGCTCTTGACGTTGAGGAGGACTGGGCTTGCGAGGCTCGCCGCTACTACTTCGGCATCGTAGGCAAGTACGGTATGCAGGTACAGGCTGTTCTCAAGAAGGCAGCTGCTCTTGACATAAAGATAATCTGCGCTCTCCACGGACCCATTCTCAAGGATAACCTTGACTACTATCTGGGACTCTACAACACATGGTCAAGCTACGGTGTTGAGTCCGAGGGCGTGTTTATCGCTTACACTTCCGTATACGGCAACACCAAGAAAGCAGCAGAGCTCCTCAAGGAGAAGCTGGAAGCCAAGGGCTGCCCCAAGGTAGCTATCGCAGACCTTGCAAGAGAGGACATGGCTGAGTCAGTTGAGGACGCATTCCGCTACGGCAAGCTGGTCATCGCAACAACTACCTACAACGCAGATATCTTCCCCTTCATGAAGCACTTCATTCTCGACCTCACCGAGAGAAACTACCAGAACAAGACTATCGGTATCATCGAGAACGGAAGCTGGGCTCCCATGGCTGCAAAGGTAGTAAAGGGAATGTTCGAGAAGTCCAAGAACATCACATGGACAGATACAACAGTATCTATCAAGTCTGCTGTTAAGGCTGCAAACCTTGAGCAGATAGATGCTCTCGCAGAGGAGCTCATGAAATAAAAATACAAGGAGGGACTAAGCGTGAAAGTTACACTCAATCCCGACAAAGAAGTAGTGGCAAGAATAAAGGAAGGTCTGAAAATGAAGGACGGCTATTGCCCCTGCCGTCTGGCAAAGACTCCCGAGAACAAGTGTATGTGCAAGGAGTTCCGCGACCAGATAGCAGACCCCACATTTGAGGGCTTCTGCCACTGTATGCTCTATTATAAATCTCTGGAGGATTAAGGAGAAATATAATGGATGGCAAAACAGTGGAAGAGGAAGTTCAGCTGGCAACTCAGCATTTCTCATGGTGACCGTAAGCAGAGTCGTAAAGGACTCACCTCTGGCACAGCAGCTCCTTAGCTTCGTTGAGAATTGCTCATGGTATGAGGTAAAGGAGCACATTGCGGAAATGCTCAGGAAGTGGGAGTTCACGGACTGGGAGTGTATGTTTGCCGCAGTTGAGGACGGCGAGATAGTTGGAATGGCTTCAATCATGAAGACGGACTACTATCCGCTTCCGGAAATATTTCCGTGGATCTCCTGCATCTTCGTAACGGAGAGCGCAAGAGGACAGCGTATCAGCGGTCAGCTCATAGATCACGCCAACAGCTATGCGAAACAGCTGGGCTTCACCAAAACCTATATACCCACGGAGTATACGGGACTTTATGAGAAATACGGATACACCTATATCCGTGATATAGTGAACTACGGCGGCGATACCGACCGCCTGTATGCAAAGGAAATTTGATAACAGATCAGAAGGAGGTCTATTATGAACGAAATAATCATCACAAAGGAAAACTTCGACGAGGAAGTGCGCAACTATAAGGGTATGCCCATTCTTCTCGACTTCTGGGCAACATGGTGCGGTCCCTGCATGATGCTCTCACCCATAGTTGAGGAGATAGCCGACGAGCTTGACGGCAGGATAAAGGTCGGCAAGGTAAATGTTGACGAGCAGCCCGAGCTTGCAGCTGCTTTCAGAGTTGAAAGCATACCCCTTCTGGTAGTTGTCAAGGACGGCGCTATCGTAAAGCAGGCTGTGGGACTTCGCCCCAAGGAGGACATTTACGATATGCTCGGAGTTTATCCCGACGTGAAGTAAGCCTGAGGGCTCACCGATAACCGTGGTGCTGTTATAGAAGTTTATACGTAAATATCGGGGAAAAACCTTTCTGAGGAAAGGTTCTTTCCCCGAGCCCCTTTTCCAAAGACTTTTGACTGGTTTTTCTATGGAGAGGACGCCTTAAAAATGTTAGAAAGGCATTTTTTCAAGCGTCCTCTCCATAGAAAAACTAAAACAGAGCCTTCAGAAAAAGAGTTAAGGAAAGCACTTCTTCAAAATGGCTTTCCTCAAAATTGCGTATAAAACTGCTATATGAGTATAACGGTCATTAGTGAGCCCTTTATTTTTTTGCAGACCTTGCACGGAAATGCTCCTAAGCATTGTATATATTAGTGAAGCGACGCTTCTGACGGAAAGGAGGAATACCATGAATGATAATTCCGCGTTGTACGCATTCAATAAATTCGGCGACACGGTCCTGCGGGCAGCCTTCGCCATGACGGGAAGCTATCCCGAGGCAGAGGACATTACCCAGGAGGTCTTTCTGACACTCCATGCAAAGCCGCAGGATTTTGAGTCTGACGAACATATGAAAGCATGGCTGCTGCGTACAGCAATAAACCGCTGCAGGAACCTGAGAAACAGTGCCCGTATGAGACGGGACACTCCTCTCGATGAAGCTCTGGCAAATACGCTGAGCTGTGAGTTCACTCCCAGAGACAACGAGATAAGAGAGAGGATAGCAAAGCTCCCCCGAGAGGTACTCATCTGTGATATTCCTTTATTACTATGAGGAGTACAACATCAGAGAGATAGCCTCGATACTGGGAAAGAGCGAAAACACCGTCAGCTCGCTGCTGCAGCGCGGCAGAAAAAAGCTGAAGACAGAACTGGAGAAGGAGGGCTATATCTATGAGACCTAATGAATGCGATGACCTGCTGAAAAAGATACGCTGCAGCGATGATTTCCGCAGCCGTATGCAGGAAAAGCTGAGCGCCGAGCCTTCCGAGGACGCCGGGTATGAGGAGATAGTCAGCGGAGAGGCGGAGGTCATTACTCCGGGGCGCAGATGGGGCAGGATAGCGGCAGCAGCTGCGGCATTCGTGATAATTGGAGGAGCCGCAGGCGGAACAGCCTACCATTTTTCAAAGGTAAACAGCGAAAGCAAGATCGTTACGACAGATGACGGCTCTATATATTCCGCTCTCAGAAGTGAGAAGGACGATCACTATATGATAATCGGTGGGGCTTATGGGACAGAAAATGCTTCTAATCTGGTTCTCTGCAATTCTGTTTCAGAATTCTTTGATTACATGGACGATCACGGTGATAACGAGGAAATACGTGAGGAAAGCGCCGTATTAGGAAGTGAATGTATTTATTTCCGCTTTGGAAGAATGGATCAGGGGAAAGACTTCAGCTATCAGCTTCCGGATCTGACTATAGATCAATCTGCGGATTATATCTGTCAGATATATAATAACGGCACCTATGTATGGAGCGATATGTCAGCTTCGAGAGTTACCTATCACCGTCTGAAAAACGGAGAAGAGGGCTATAATGATCTCAGGGCAATGCTTCTGAAGTACATTATCGACTGGGCAGTTAACAGCCCTGACGCAAATGAAGGTCTGAGATCGCTGCTGGACGAAAAATTCAATCATATTGACAGCGATTATGCTTATTATATGTCGGGCAGTAATGGCGGACCTGTGGAATACAAGATCGTCAACTTCAATACATTAAAGGCAGACCTGCTGAAGTTTGACTGGGTCTATCCGGGATTTGCTCCCATGACAGATGCCGTATATATGCTCAGTGCGTTAAATGGTTCAGAAGGTAATTATGAATCTTCATGTCTGTACATTTCACGAAACGGAATTATTCGTATTGAGAACAGTAATATGAGCAGGACCTGCTTTGCTCTTAGTAATGACAGCGACGTTGAGGCATTCAGAGAAACGCTTGATGAGCATTTTATACTGAACCAATACGGCACAGACGTTCAGGATTACATTATACTGGATGCATTTAATGAGAACTATGACGGAAAGACTGCAAAATTCCGCAAGGACAGCGGACAGTTCACAGGGGACACCGATGTCACCGTCAGTGACTTTGAGGGACTGAAAAATGAGCTTGCTTCCCTTGAATGGGTGACCTGCGAGGTCAGCGATGAGAATATCTATAAGGACTTCTATATTGCAGGCGCAATTATCAGCAGAAACGGCTATATCTACCCACAGAGCGGCGGTACACATCAGTGTGCATATAAGCTGAAGTTTGACAGTTCACTTAACAGGTTCAGGGAGATACTTGACGCTCATTTCACAGAGAACAGCGAAGAAACTTCAATATACAGCAGGCTTATAGCTGATAAAGAGAGCTATACCGTTGACCTCAGCGATGACATCAAAAAGAATGATATTGATAAGGATAAAATGTTTGAATATCTTGATAATTATGATATGTCATCAGAAATAGGACCGGACGAGTTTAGTCCGAGTGAAAAGAAAATAACTGTATTTTTCAGAAAGATCGGTGAAGCAAAAAAGGAATATTCTTACGTCGGAGCAAATGAAAAATATGCTTATAAATTAGTGATATACGATTCAGGTGCATTTACATGGACTGAAAATAACAACGGCAAAGAGAAACTTACAATGCACAGTTTTGCTGATGACGGCAAGGTATATCAGGATATTCTGGATATGTTTGCAGAATAACGGCAACTCATCTTTTAAGCCGCGCATCTTGCTATTTATGGTTTTTTATGTTATAATAAATGAAAGTCTCCGCAGTCGGTATGGCTGCGGAGAAATTTTTTCGGAGGTATAACTATGAAGCTCATATCATGGAACGTAAACGGCTTTCGTGCTTGTCTGCAAAAGGGCTTTGAGGAATTTTTCAAGGCTGCGGACGCTGATATTTTCTGCTTACAGGAAACAAAAATGCAGCCCGATCAGGCGGACTTCAAGCCCGAGGGCTATCACATATATTTTCACAGCGCTGTAAAGAAGGGCTACTCGGGAACGGCGGTTTTCAGCAAGACAGAGCCGATCTCCGTGACCTACGGCATAAACGGAGAACACCTTGACGAGGGAAGGGTCATCACCTGCGAGTATGAGGACTTTTACTTCGTGTGCTGCTATGTGCCCAACGCACAGGACGGTCTCAAGCGCATAGACTACCGCATGGAGTTTGAGGACGCCATGAGAGGCTATCTTTCGGAGCTTGACAAGAAAAAGCCCGTGGTGTACTGCGGCGACCTCAACGTTGCACATAACGAGATAGACCTGAAAAATCCCAAGACCAACCGCGGAAACGCAGGCTTCTCCGACGAGGAGCGCGGCAAGTTCACGGAGCTTTTAGGTGCAGGCTTTACGGACAGCTTCCGAAAGCTTTATCCCGATACCGTTACATATTCCTGGTGGTCATACCGCTTCAAGGCCCGCGAGAAGAACGCAGGCTGGCGTATAGACTATTTTGTGGTGTCGGACAGATTTATGGAGCGCGTAAAGGACTCCGAGATCCTCACAGATATTATGGGCAGCGACCACTGTCCCGTAATGCTTACCATAGAATAAACGAAAAAGCCATAAAGAGGAATGAGCCTCTTTATGGCTTTGTTATTTTATCAGCTGAATGCTTCCGAGAAGATACTGTATTTCTTGTCACTTTCCGAGGAATATATGGCAAAGCAGACGTTATCGAAGAGCCGTCCGTACTTCTCGTCAATGAGGACCTTCCGGAAATAGCCTGCCACATCATCTGAGGAGTTGCCGAAGGCTCCGCAGCCCCAGGCACCGAGAACAATGCTCCTGTGACCGTGTTTTGCGGCAATTGCCAGCATTATCCGTATGCGCCTTGTCATCACCTCGGCTATCTTCTTGTTTGAAGCAAAGATAGCAGCGCCCCGCCTGTTGGGAGCTGGCACGGTTATGACGGACGCCATGAATGGCTTCTCCAGCAGCTTACATTCACAGCTTCGGAAAACGCATACATTTGGTGAATACAGCATATAGTCCGACTCCGTGGAGCTGAGGTGAGTGTTGTTGTATCGGTACATTGCTCCTGCAGCCTCGGAAGTTATTGAGGCGTAGAGGGTACTGCACCTGCACAGTGCTTCCTCCTGGGCATTGGCTCCCAGACGAAATCCGCCGCCTGCCTTGTGAGCGTTGGCGAAGTTCATGACAAAGGCGTTTTCAAAGCGGCTTGCGGCAGTGAATGAGTCCTCCCTGGTGACGGTGATGGTGCACATATCGCCCTCGGGTATCACCAAGGACTCCAAAAGAGCAGCCCCCTTTTCGGGAGCCCATACCTCCACGGCAGAGGTGTCCTCACGGGGCAGTTCGATTTTTTTGCCGCCCAGCTCATAGAAGCCGTCGGCGGTTATCTTCATGGTCTCATTTGCAATGGCGATATTGTTCATAAAAACACCTCAGTTCTTAACGTCGATGATGACATATTCCGAGAATGTGCCTGTCTTGAAGGGGATAGCCCAGCCTGAAATGCCCGATGTTACGATGAATTCGGTATTGCCGCGCTTCTCAGTTCCGTATACTCTGTCATTGGCACCGAGGAGCAGTCCTATCTGTCCCGCAGGCCAGATATGTCCGCCGTGGGTATGTCCCGAGAATACCAGGTCAGCTCCCGACTCCGCCTCATTTGCGTAATCATTGGGCTGGTGGTCGAGAATGAAGTTGAAGCTCTCAGCGTTCATATCCTTGGCAAGGGCGGACATCTCAGCACGGGCTTCGTTGCTCTTGTCCTGACGTCCGATGAGGGTAAGTCCCTCTGATATCTCTACAGATTCGTCCTCTAAAATGATGACATTGTTCTTTTTCAGCTCCTGGCGGAGGTCATCGGCGGTGAAATCGCGGTAGCCCTCATAATAGCCCTTGTCGTGGTTGCCGAAGATGAAGTATATTCCGTATTTCATATCCAGCTTTCCCAGCGCCTCACAGGAGCGTACCATGTCCGCCCTACAGGTGTCATCGTCAACATAATCGCCTGCGATGACCAGCATATCGGGCTTTTCTGCCTGAATGCGCTCCATTTCCCTTGCAAAGTCATCACCATTGAGTGTGATACCCAGGTGAGGGTCGGCGATGGCTGCAATGCGTATACCTCCCCCGGGGAGGGGCTTGTCCGTGTGGAGCTCATAGGCTGTACGCCTTACATCGTGAGCGTTGTGCCAGCCGATAGCAAGGTATACCGCCGTAAAGAGAATGGCGGCAGCTCCCTCGATATTGCGGCGGCGTTCCTTTTTTGAGACCTTTCTGACTATGGCGGCGATGATGTCGGCAATGAGCCAGAATATCATCAGGTGGAGCACCACAACTATGACAGTGTAGATGTTGATAAAGGCGAAGCAGGCAAGTCCGCCGAAGGGTATCAGGCAGGCGAGCCAGGAGAGCACCTTGTGCTTCTCGCCGAATTTTTCCATGAAGCTGAATCTGTGAAAGCGGGTGAACAGGTAGATAGTTCCCCCCACAGCCATTATCAGAAGGAGGGCAAAAAGTATCAGCCAGAACATATAACTCCTCCTATTATATCGTAAAGAGTCTCTCTGTCAGCCTTATAGGGACAGCTTGCCAGCTTTCTTGTGTTTTTCAGCAGGTTCTCCGCAGCTCTTTCAAGGAGGGAGCGGTCAGCCGTTACAGGGCTAACTTCTGCGATAAACTGCGCCAGACTGTCGGTGCTGTCAAAGCCTGTAAGAGAGAGTATATGGCTGCGGTCTGCGACATCGGCAAGTCTGAGGTAGCCGCTCTGGAAAAGTCCCACAGCAGCGCCGTGAGGAATACCGCCCTCATAGGTGAGAGTATAGCTGAGACCGTGGGGGAGAGATGTGCTGGTGTGAGCGATAGCCATGCCCCCTAAGGTCGAGGCGCCGAGCAGGTCCGCAGCAGCTTTTTCTGTCAGCTTTTCCCCGCCGCTTATATATTCGCGGCAGCTGCTCCACAGCTTCAGTCCCGTATCAGCGAACATACGGCTGAAGGGCGTAGCGGCGGAGTTTATATAGCTCTCTATCATATGACCCAGAGCGTCAACGGCAGTATTTGCGATGACGCTCAGAGGGGCTCCCAGCAGGTATTTGCCGTCGCAGAGAGCAATATCGGGGAATACCTTATGTACCATCGAGGTCTTGGTGCGCAGGTCATGGCGTGTGAGTACGGCAATTGCGGTCACCTCCGAGCCTGTTCCGCAGGTTGTGGGAACGGCAGCAACAGGTATATGAGCAGGAGAAGCACTGCCATCGAAGAGCAGCTGCCATGAGGCTTCCGCATTCTTTATCATGACAGCGATAGCCTTTGCAGCGTCAAGAGGCGAACCGCCGCCCACTCCCACAACGAAGTCCGCACCGCAGGAAACGCCCATATCACGGGCTTTCATGACAGTTTCCACAGAGGGATTTTCCTCCACCTCGTCAAAGACCGTATATCTTATGCTCTCAGCCTCAAGTGCAGCCTTTACATCGTCCAGAGAGCCGTTTTTCTTTGATGAGCCCCTTCCCGTTACGATGAGTGCGCAGCTTCCCAGGGCTGCCAGGTCGGCGCTGTGTACCAGTACACAGTTGCTTTCCGAAAGAACCTTTACAGGCATATAATAATTCATAATATCACCTTTATCCAGGATTTGAAAAAGTTTCCGAATGACGGAACAATGCAGGCATTGCCCCTATATTTTAATATTATCATAATTTTCATCTGCGGTCAATATATGGGTAAAAAAACGCCTCTTTGTTGCATATAATCTTCTATGCCCTGTATTCGGTTGAAATGGGCAGTTCCCTGTGTTATAATATGTGTAACTTTCCACGGCAGCAAGGGGGAATATGCCTTATGAAGAATGACAATGAGTTCAGGGTAGCTGCTGACGAGATCGCTGACAGAATGGGGCAGGGTGGAATTATGGAAACACCCTTGAAGCAAACAGGGGAGGAACTCCCAATGAGACTGTATGGGGCAACCCTAGGGCTTCCCAGGCAATGGTGGACGCTGTTGCGGAGGCTGGCTTCGGTACCGTCAGGATACCCGTTTCCTTTCTCAGCAAGATCGATGACAGCTGCGGCTATAAGATAGACCGGGAATGGCTGGACAGGATAGCTGAGGTGGTGGATTACTGCTATAACAGAGAGCTTTTCGTCATCATCAATATCCACGGTGACGGCTACCACACCGTAAAGGGGGGCTGGCTTCTCTGCGACGGCAGCGATCAGTCCTACATAAAGGAAAAATACGCCGCTGTCTGGCGGCAGATAGCTCTGCGCTTTGCAGACTACGACGAGCACCTAATCTTCGAGAGCATGAACGAGGTCTTCGACGGGATATATCACACTCCCGTTGCGGAGTATTACGAGAATATCAATGATTACAACCGCATTTTCATCGACACTGTCAGGAGCACCGGGGGCAACAATACCCACCGCTGGCTCATGGCGGCAGGCTGGAATACGGATATAAACTATACCTGTGACGGATACGGCTTCCGATTCCCTGAGGATAAGCTCTGCACCTGCGGAGAGGGCAGGCTCATACTTTCCGTTCACTGCTATGATCCCTGGGACTACTGCGGCGAGGAGGAAAAGACAATTTTCCTCTGGGGCGAAAAGGGACAGGAGATCATCGAGCTGGAGCTGGCAGATCAACGATATATGGCTGACTGGGGCGACGAGGAGCATATAAGGGCTCAGTTCGCCAAGCTGAAAAAGGACTACATCGACAGGGGGATACCCGTAGTTATAGGAGAATTCGGCTGTATAGACCGTGCGGTGTGCGCTCCCCATATCCCCGACAGGATAAACGAGAACCGCGCCTACTATGACGGATTTGTGGCAGGCACTGCGGCTCAGAACGGCATTGTCCCCGTGTACTGGGACAACGGCTTCAACGGCAAATTCGGTCTTGCGCTGTTTGACCGCCGGGCGGTAAAGGCTACTCAGCCCGAGATAATAGAAGCCATAATCAACGGTGTAAAGAATAAAGACCCCATGGCAGGCAGACGCCCCGACGTAAAAAAGTGCATATAAATCAGAATTTAGCTCCGCTAAATTCTGATTTAAGTGAATAGTTATTAGTGGTTAGTGTTTAGTTTTGGTGTCGCCTTCGGCGACGTTATTTAAATAATGTGAGCGCAGCGAACACATTAACTAATCACTAACCACTATGCACTAATCACTATTAGCGCATACGCGCTAAATTCTGATTTACTTTATAAAACACAATGCCCCGAAGCACTATGATGTGCCTCGGGGCATTATTTCTTTATTTATATCGTTTACTCGCTAAAAGTGATCATGAGTTCATTTCAGTAAAGAGACTCTTGTCTATGTTTACCTCGGGCATGGGCTCTGCGTCATCATTGAAGTGAACGTCATAGTAGAAGTTGTAGATAACATAAACATCGTCATTTGCAATGGTCTGCTGATACATGGGGATACCTGTTTCCTTATCTACATAGCAGGTAATATCTTTTTGATAATCTTTGCCTTCTACAGATGTAGATGAATGGTAATCAATTACATAGCAGCCTCTGCCTTCAAAGGTAATATCGCCTGTAATATCCCATTTACCGAAATCATAGAGGTAATAAATGACGAGATATTGACCGTTGGGGCAGTTCATTGGCCTTGTTTCTTTTTCTATTGTGGTCTCCGGGGCTACGACCCTGATGCTGCTTTCAAGACTGAGCTTGGGATCGTCCTTTCTCGGGACAAAGTTATCAAACTTACTATATCCGCCATTGTTGGCATTACTGCTCCAGTAATAGTTCTTTTCTCCGTCACAGTAAGATTCTTCTGATTTCTGAGAATCAATATCAACGCTCTTTACAAAATCAAGGAGCGACTGAATGTCCTGAGCGCCATTATAATCTATGTCATCGCCGTTAATATTATATGATGTCAGTGCATTATTATCGGCGTAGTACTTGTTCGGCATGATGAGAGATCCTATATCAGCGTCATTACTTAAATAAGCATCTGCCTTTTTTGCACTTATTTTGTCATAGCGATCCATGGAATTGAGCATCTTATCCACGATCTCCAGCTTCTGGGCATCAAGCTCGGGACCTGTTGTCGCGATATCGTCTATGACCCATTTATTGCCGTCGTTTACGATCTTCATTTTCATATCACACCTGTTGGGCACACTGGTAAATTCATAGTGTACGCAGGCAGTGAAGCTGTTATCGGTAATGTCGGATATTTCGATGGGCTCGTCCTTGAGGTGATAGAAGCTGAAGGTGGAAGGTATATAATAAATGTCATCATATTTTTCACTGCTGCAATAAAGCTTGCCGCCTATCATAGTGTAGGTGCCGAAATGAGGGGGGCTTCATTAACGGAATATATGCGGTTAGCCTCATAGTCTGTAAGGTCATCGCCTATAAGATCGGGGAACTGCTTGTCGATGCAGCTCTGTGACATAAAGGAAAGCGCATTATCCATTACCTCATCAGTATTGTTGTACTTCATTCCTGTGGCATAATACTCATAGTTCCAGATCCCGCGATCATGTCCTGCCCATGATGTAGCATTTTCGTCTTCCAGTGCAAACCAGAAGAAAGAGTAGTTCGGATTGTCATTCCTTTTAAGGTATTCATCCTGTTCTTCGACGGACATACCGTTGCGTTCTTCTTCGGTCAGACCACGCTCAAGTATCTCATCGTTATTATAGGGCTGTATAAAGTCCTCGTATGCGTTCAGCAGAGACTCTGCGGTGCTGCGGTATTCTTCTGTGCGGCTGTCATCAACAGCTCCTGTGCTCTCCTGTGACATTTCCTCGGAAACATTGGTGGGGAGCTCGTCTTCGCCGTTGCCGTCATGGAGCTGCTGTGCGATGTTGTAGCCTCCGAAGGAGCCTGCACCCAGTACAAGTGCGGCAGCTGCCGCTATGGAAGCGCTCCTCCACTTGGGACGCTTATAGCGCTCAACGCCTGTTACTTCGATTTTTCTGTCGAATTTCTCATCTGCATTCATATCGGTATCGTTATTGTATTTTCTCTCGCTCATAGCGTAGATCCTCTCCTTTTCTTCATCAGTGAGTACGGGGAAGTCCTGAGCAAGGGAATCTATGGTCATATCATCGGTATTCTTAAAAAGATCGTCTTTCATATGAGATCCTCCTTACCAAAACCTGCTTCACAGAGCAGGTCTTTCAGTTTCAGTTTGGCGCGGCTGCTTCGTTTCTGAACTGCCGAAGCTGTCATGGAAATGCTTTTTGCTATCTCTTTTGCTGTACGGTTGTAGTAATACTGCTGTATTATAATAGTAGTATCGGGTTCGCCCAGCTCCTTTATCTTACCGAGGATAATGCGTGAGCGCTCGGCTTTTTCGGCATTTTCCTCTATCCTCTCATCTGAGCGAAGCTCGTCCATTGTATCATCGTCTATAGAAACGTTTCTGTTATTTCTCAGACTGAGCCTGCGGAAGGCGTCTATAGCGGTATTTCTTGACACTGCGGCGATAAAGCTTTTCAGATCCCCCGAAAACTCCGTGGTGGTGTCAAGCTGTTTGTATATCTTGAAAAAGACATCACTGACACAGTCCTCCATGTCCTCGCGGCTGCCGCAGTTTCTCAGTATATTGATAACAATGGCGTAAACATAGTTGCAGTATTTGTCGAAGACCGCCCTGTGGCATTTTTGCACAGACTCAGCCATAAGCATACGCAGTTCCATGTCCGTCATCAGGAACTCCTCCTTTTTTGAATGCATTCAATAATATAATCGCACCGGATAAAAAAACAGACACATTATTCTATCATTTTTGGAGAAAAAATTCAAGTTCTTTGAAAAACAGAAAAAAATTATTGAAAAACAATAATTTTCTATTGACAAATAATATTTTCTGTGCTATACTATAGTCACAGTAAGAAATACGGCACAGGTCCGTAAGAAAGGAAACGTCTGTATGAGGACGATGAGTAAGGCTGCGGCGCTTCTGGGAACGCTGTTTATCCTGACCGGCTGCGGAAAGGGAATAAACTGCGACCTGCCGCCTGAGCCCATAAAATTCAACACAAAGACTTATGTTTCTCCAACTGACAAGGACGATACCTATCTGGAAATAGAGTACGATGGAAGAAAATTCCTCCCCTATGGCACCGTGGAAAGGTCCCTTAAAGGCGAAGATGTGGGGAAGTGTCTCGGATATGTGGTACAGGACGGCACGGAGGACAAAAACACAAGGATCTGCCTGCTCACTGCCACAGAGGATTATCTTGCAGAGATATTCATTGACGCCGGAATGCAGCAGCCTGTGTTTTTCAGAGCAGAGGACACCATAGGAAAGACGGCGGACACTCCGTCATATATAAAAAGCCTTGATTACGATATATGGCGCTGACCAAATAATATAAAGGAGCTTATATTTATGTGGAACAAGGACAAATCACTTTTTCTATCCCGTATACTGACAGTTGTGGCAGCAGGAGTAGCGATATTCGTTGCATTCTTTATTCCCACGCTGTCTGAGTGGTATCAGTACGTGATGGCAGTAGAGACAGCGGGCATACTTGACAGGAGCTCGATGTTCATACCGATGTGCATAACGCTCTATGTATGCGATGCGCTGGCGCTGGCGGCACTGTGGAACCTTCATCTGCTGCTGGGAAACATCAGCAAGGATCTGGTCTTCGTACCCAAGAACACCTCATGCCTGAGGCGCATTTCCTGGATATGCATCGCAGTAGGCGTGGTGCTCATGATATTCGGGCTCTGGAGCTCCATATTCGCCTTTATTGGTATGATAGCTGTAATGTTCGGACTCATCATGAGGGTGCTGAAGAATGTCTTTGAAAAGGCAGTAGAGATAAAGTCGGAAAACGACTTTACTATATAACAGGAGGTGCTTTCCATGCCGATAGTAGTAAATCTTGATGTAATGATGGCAAAGCGGAAGATGTCCTCTCAGGAGCTTGCCGAAAGGGTGGGCATAACCACTGCAAACCTCTCCATACTGAAAACGGGAAAGGCAAAGGCGGTAAGATTTTCCACTCTCGAAAAGATATGCGATGAGCTTGACTGCCAGCCGGGGGATATACTGGAGTTCAAGAGAGAATAGGGGGGAGGATATGAAGATACTTAAAAGGATAGTGCTTGTGCTGGCAGCATTCGGGATAATTTGTGCGGGGTTTCTGATAGCAGGAATATTCCGGTATACGAGGGGCGTTCCTAAGATAACACCAAAGAATGACCTCACATTCAGCGCAGGCACAGAAATTGGGTTACATGATATAGTTGATATAGAAGAATATGATAACGCAGGCATATGTGACGCTTACTGGGATGACGGGACCGTTGAGGGACTTGTCATTACGGATACGGGCAGCTCAGTAAAAACGGGAAGCCGCAGAGGCGAGCTCAATCTGATAATCAATGCCCGCGGGTACAGCGAAGCAAGATCGGCAGTAATAACAGTAAAGATAGTTTAACGGGGGAGTACAGGAAACTCCCGTCACATCGGCATACAGTCAATATACTGTATTCAGATATGTATAATATGCTTTATGAGGAGGCGTTACTATGAAAAAGACAGCTGCTATGGAAAAAAGAGAGCTTAAAATAACCTACAGGACAGACCTCTGTCTCTGTGTCATGAACTTCCTTGTTTGCTCTGTGCTCTGCGCAGGGGGAAGCGAATGGCTGGGTATCGCAGGTGTCATCGCCCTTCTGTCGGCAGTTCTGCCGCTGGGGTTCAGGCGGCTCTACTACAAGGACGAATATACGCCTAAGTCAGTGGGCGCGGTAATGACCGTCTACAGGCTCATGCTTACGGCGCTTCTCCTCTATGGCATAGACTTTTTCCTCATAGCTTAAAAGGAGAGATAAGAATGAAAAAGGGAACAACACACGGCATACACACATTTCTTAAAGTACTTGCAGGTACTATGGCAGCAGGCCTGGTCCTGTTTTCGGGAGCAGTTGCCCTGCGGCTGTACAGAGTCAACTATCGCATAACTCTCAGCGATGAGGACCTCGCCCACATAGAACAGGTCTTTGATATAAGCGAGGCGGACGAGTTCAGATACTTCAGCTACAGCGGCAGAGACAGTGAAAAGGGCGAGACAGTGGAGCTTGAGACCGACGATTACGAAAGGTTCATCTCCGGGAACGTCAACGCCTCTCTGGAATTCCGCCCCACAAACGACGGCAGATTGCTCTATGATTACAGCGACGGCAGGGGTGAGATAGAGGTGATCAGCCTTGCAGGCGGAAGCTATTGTATAAAGCTCCATGAAACAGTATAAAGGAGGATACCATAATGGATAATAACAATAATCTTTACGGACAGTACCCGGGTACGCCCTATCCCATGCCCTATGCACCGCCTCAGCCTGTGGCAAAGGTGAAGGAAAAGCCCGAATACTCAAAGGCAGAGCTGGTGCTTTCGGTATTTATGTTTATCGCAGCATTCTTTTTCGTCAGGTTCGTGGTGTTCCACGCTACGGGCTTCATCACGACGGGACTTTTCACAGCTATCATTACCGCGGCAATAATCTACATGAAGAAGCGAAGCTGCACCTTCTCAGGCTACAACAAGCTGCTGACCGTGGTATTCTACTTATTTTCCGCGGTATTCTCCATAACCGCCAACAATTTCATTAAGACACTTGACGTGCTCTTCCTTTTCTGCGGCATTGCCTATCTGGTGTACTCAGTGGGAGCAGACAACAAGGGCGTGGAGCGCTACCTGCCCTTTGCACTTACAAAGGCTGTATTCGGTCACCCATTCTCGGGATTCACCAAGCAGACCGACATCGCTCAGGACTCACTCTCGGACTCAAAGACAGCCACAAATATAAAATACATCATTATCGGACTCCTTATCACTATTCCCCTTACATTGGTAGTTGCAGGACTTCTCATGTCCGCAGATGACGGCGTTGAGAGAATGCTCACAGGTGTCATCAACAGGATTTTCAGCGAAGAGATATGGAACATCATTATCCAGCTGGCAATAGCTATCCCTGTTTCGCTGTATCTTTTCGGTATGTTCTACACCAATACCCACCGCAAGGACATAAAGGAGCTTGACCCCAATGTGTGCAAGAATAAAATATTCAAAATGCGCTTCGTAAGCAATCTTGTGGTATACACCGCAGTAACTCCTATATGTATACTTTATGTGTTGTTCTTCATCTCACAGGCGAATTACTTCCTCTCAGCCTTTTCGGGCAGCCTTCCCGAGGGCTACAGCTACGCAGACTACGCAAGAAAGGGCTTCTTTGAGCTCTTCGTGGTAGCTCTCATCAATCTGGGCGTTCTCTGCTTCATGAGCCTTCACTCCAAGAAGGCAGGCAAGGAAAAGCCCTTTGCCCTGAAGTTTTACAGCATTGTCATCAGCGTATTCACCATTATACTCATCGCAACAGCTATGAGCAAAATGATAATGTACATCAATGCCTATGGACTCACAGTTCTGAGAGTTTACACAAGCTGGTTCATGGTGCTTCTGGCACTGGTATTCGTAATGGTTATAATAAAGCAATTCCGCTATGATATGAAGTTTGCGAAGCATCTGTGCGTTATCTTCACTCTCATGTTCGGACTTCTCTGCTTCTCACGCCCCGAAGCCATCATCGCAAAGTACAACATAGAGATGTACCGCGCAGAGCAGCTTGACGAGCTTGATACCCGTGCCATACTCCGTATGTCCGATGACGGTCTCCTTGTGGCACTTGAGGAGGGCGAGGTGACAGCTGAGGAGGTCAACGAAGTGAAATACAGGCTCTATCAGCGCCACAGCTACGGAAGATACAATATCCCCGCAATGATAGTTGACAGCATGACCGAATAAGCTTTGGATAAAGCCGCATTTTCCCGGTATGTCAGGGAGAATGCGGCTTTTTCTCGTTATAAGTATCAATAGGGCAGACCTCTTTCCGCGCATATTGACTATTTATATTTGAGACTATAAGGAAAAATTTCGGAAAAAGACTTGACAATAGAGTTGATGTTGTATATGATGTATATATACATCTTTCGCAAAAAAGATGTATGATAAAACAAATATAAAATGCGGAAAGAGCTGTATTTCCGGGGGAATGGAGAGTTGGTATGGAAGTTGTGAAAAAGATATTCAAGGTCATAGGAAAGATACTTCTGGTGCTGCTGATACTTCTGATAATCTGTATTATCGGAATTTTCATCTATCACCGCATAATGATCTCAAAAAACAAGGAATTTCTGAAGGAAAAGGGCTACTATGATCCCGTTTCCGTAGGGGACTATTCCCTCAATGTGCAGAAAACAGGCAATGAGAACGGCGACCACAGAATAGTTATCCTCTCTGGTGCAGGTCCCTGCTACAGACTGTTTATGAAGGACTATGCAAGCTATCTCCAGGATGAGGACCAGGTAATATTCCTGTCCCGTGCAGGCTATGATGCCAGCGATGACAGCAAGAAGGACATGACTGTTGAGAATGTAGTTGAGGACTACCGCAAAGCACTGGAAAATGCAGGAGTGCAGAAGCCCTATCTCCTCATGCCCCATTCTCTCGGAAGCATTTACGCTTCCTACTGGGTAAGCAAGTATCCCGACGAGATAGAGGCTATGGTAAACCTTGACGGATCAAGTCCCAAGCCCATAGATTCTCCCGAGGAGGGACCGGGCAAGGACCTGATCTACTATCTTGCAAATCTTGGCGTAGGAGATGTGGCGTTCCACGCATTTATTCCCAGGGATCCCGATTATACTGCCGATGAGCAGAGAGCCTTCGATATAATGTATACATCGACTTTAGCTTCATCTTCGATCTATGAGGAAGGCAAATACTTCGAGCGAAACATTAATGATACATGGAATGCACTGGTGCCCAATGATGTTCCGAAGCTGTATATCTGCTTCAGCAACGGCTTCCGTACAGCTGATGAGGTAAACAAGTACATAGACGATAACGGCGGCTTTGATGAATGCTTTACGGTCAATCGGTTTGCCGACGGCTTTGAGGGAAGCGATGAGGAGCGCAGAGCCTATGCCGTTGATATAATGCTTGAGGAAGTGGCGAAGGAGCGCAGTGAGGTCATCGATCCATATATTGAGAAGCTTGGAAACTGCCAGATAAAGGACTTCCCCGGCGACCATTTCGAGTATCAGTACAGACCCGAGGAGTGCGCAAAAATAGCAAAGGAATTCATTGACAGCCTTGACTGAAAAAAAGACCCGTAAGCGAATTGCTTACGGGTCTTGATCTTTATTCTGTACCCTGTTATGCTTCCTTTACGAATTTTTTCATCCCCTCGGGTACCTTTGGCTGGTTGAACCAGAACCAGCAAGCCTTTGAGGCTGATTCTGTTGCTGCTGCAATAGCCAGAGCAGCTATCACATTTCCGTGCTTCAATAAGAATTCCCTGATCCTCTTCAATTTATTCTTTCCTTTCAGTTATATATTAATTTTTCTCAGATCTGAGCTGTATCTTTGCTGCGATCATTGCCATAGCGGAGGTGAAAACTCCATAGGCTGCAAAGAATGACATCTCAGCCATCAAAAAATAAAACACGATGCAAAAGACTATCCACATACCGAGAAGTATAAGTGTTTTTGATCTCAGCTTTTTCTTAGCTTTTTCGGAAAGAGGGTGATTAGGATGTCCGACGGGTGCGAAAGCGATTATAGTGACAGCAGATATTACAAGAAAAGCGGCAGCTGTTACGGTTTTTGCCGTTGTCGGCAGCAGCTTCAGTGCGGCGGTATAGGTCAGCAGAAAGCCCACAAGTATGGCAACACAGCCCGCATGGGTCTTTGCGTGGTAGCCGCCTGCGTTAAGTCTGAGGGTGATGAATGCCGCGAGGCAGACGGTAAATGCGAGGAATTCGCCTGTAAGGAAGGCGATAAAAATCGCCGCCATGAAGTTTATCACGGTGGAGATAAGAATTTCCAGTCCATAGGCATAAGCTTCTATGTCCTCAGAGCTTATTATATTGTTATCTGAGAAGAAAACTGCGGTTTTCAGCGATAATTTTCCAATCACGGAGACTCCTTTTCGGTGCAGGGGCAAGTTCTGACTCTGCGTGATAAAAAAGGAGCCTCCGCAGGGGACAAAAGCCCATTTAAGCGGAGTTATCCACGGCAGAGCCGTGGATATTTGTCTGTTTACAGACGGAACAGACTATCTTATATCATACCTCATTAAAAACAGAAAATCAAGAACTTAGCGTGAAATGTAAGTTTTCAGCGTGAAATGTGCATATTTGTTCATAGTTTGTTAATACTATGGGCAGAAATAAATGCCTTGCGGCACTTATCTCAATATGCTATCATAATGTCTGCTGTGAAGATACCCTTTTCCCATTTGAATGAAAGGATACCGTCAAGCTGTTTAACGGCTTCGCGGACGCTGTTTACTCCGATACCGTGACCGTATCCTTCTTTCTTTGTGGTCAGGTTATCGGCGTCCACCTCGTCGGAGGGGTTCATAACGCATATCCTCAGCTTTTTATTGTTCTGTATTATCGAGATATACACGTATTTGTCCTCTGACTCAGAGCGCAGTGTGCCCTCCATGGCGTTGTCAAGGAGATTGGCGATAATCCTGCAAAGGAGGAGCTCATCGGTCTCCATCTGGTCTGTGACCATGACCTTGCAGGAGAAGGGGATGCCCTTTTCGCGGGATTGTGCCCACTTCATATTTACGATGGCGTCAACTGCGGAAATACCCGTATAGCAGACGCCGCTGGCTTCCGTTACCTTGGAGTAGAGCCTGTCCAGATGAACAACAGCCTCGGGGTCCGAGCCCTGCCTGAACATTCTCTTTGCCGCCGCAAGCTGGTTACTGATATCGTGCTTGAGCTGGCGTATCTCGGTATATTTGTTTTCGATGAGCCTGTAATTCTCCTCCTCAGATTTGAGCCGCTGCTCCATGAGCTGGAGCTTTATGGTGTTGGAGTAGGTGTCGAAAAAATCAAATACCAGTATATTCAGCAGGAATATTCCTGCTACGGAGAGAAGGTAGATGATTGTTCTTCTCGGAGAAATGGCGTGGGAAACGAAAATGCCGTTGAGTATTATCAGGCTCAGCAGGGGAACGAAGATAACGAGCAGCCAGTTTTTGAAGGGAAGCTCTCTCTGCTTGGGTCTGAGATACTCCGCGATATATATGCATATCCAGAAGCAGAACAGCTTTGAACAAGCCATTCCTATATATCTTCCCATGCCTGAGGTCAGCTGTGATTCCGGAGTGCCGAGATTCATCAGTGTCAGGGCTCCCATAGGGATTATCTCGGATGCAAGTATCACGACTATGAACATCAGGCAGTAGAAGATGATACTTCGTATCTTGCTCTCAAACATAGTCACGGAAATTATCATCATTGCTGCGAACATGAATACCAGCTTGAACCAGGGGTTCATGTGAGTAATGGTTACGGCTTCGATGACACCGTACATTATGACTGCGGGAACAACAAGGAGCTTTGGTGAATACCTGCACTGCTCCTTCATTATCTGATAGAGATAAAAGATAACGATACACGCCTCAATGACGCAATTTACGGTTTCAATAATATTTTCGGAAGTAAACATCAGCTCCACCTGCTCCTGCTGTAGTCCATAAAGCACTGTTTAATGTTCTTGATATGATTTCTGCTTGCAAATAGTGTGTCACCGCTGGTGAGTATCACCTGATTTTTGCGGATATAGTCGATATTAGCGATGTTGGCGAGGGTGCTCTTGTCAAGGCGTGCGAAAAGCAGGTCTGACAGCTGAGCTTCAAGCTCTGAGAGTGTCCCCTTTGTGAAGTAATCTCCGTTTTTGGTATGTATAAGGAGCTTATGTGAGAATACCTCGATATAGTATATATCTTCGGTGGGGATCTTCTCGGCCTTGTCTCCGTCAGATGCGATTATATAGCGGGTATTGCGGTAATACTCCCTTACGGCGTCATCCAGCTGTTTCATATAGATGGAATGGGGCTGGTTTTTCAGGATATATCTGAATGCTCTAACCGCATAGCCCTGGCAGGCGAATTTCTCATAGCCCGTCAGGAAGATGATAATGACATTTTCGTCTATCTTCCTGATGAATTCGGCGGTCTCAAGACCGTTCAGCCCCGGCATTTCGATATCCAGGATAATGATGGCATATTTTTCTCTGGTGAACTCGGCAAGCAGTTCCCTGCCTGTTCTGAACTCGTCAAAGGAGAATTCGTTGTCATAGGACTGGAGAGAGGAGATGTCTTCTTTGATTTTTGTTAAAAATCTTTCTTCATCATCGCATATGGCGATTTTCAATATGTTTATCCCCCTTTAAGTGAAGCGCGCTGATGTTTAAAATTCTGACTAATCAACGCAGGACGGTCAATTCAACGAAAAACATATAACGGATTAATTATACTATAAAAAATATATTTTGTCAATCATTTAAGGGCAGGTTTTAAGATGAAAATGAATTTTTCATGAACAAAACAGTACATTCCACGCACAAAAATTACACTTGGCGCATTTTACTTGAAATTTACAGCGCTTTTGCGCTATAATCTTATTTAGTTGTGTTATATAATTATTCTGCTTTTCATAGCAGGGGACTAACTTAATCAGTCGGTATGGGGATACCGGAAAAAATTTAATAAAGGATGTACAGGAGAAATAATAATGAAATGCAGCATAATAGTATCATATTGCCGCTCAACTGAGAGAGCGGTAAGATTGTACCACTCGCTCGAAAACCAGAACTTCCCTCATGACGAGTATGAGCTTATCTTTGTAAACTACGGTGAGAGGGACAACCTTTCCGATTATATCTCGGAACACTCCTCAAGTGTAAGGGTGCGCTGCTTCACTATTGCAGGCGCAAAAGTGAGTCAGGCAAAAAATCAGGGCATCAGACGCGCTTCAGGCGAGCTTCTCATCTTCCTCAACGGAGATGAGATAGCACCGAGAGATTTCATTTCCGGTCACTATGAAGCCTATAAGCAGCACGGCAAGCCCGTTATGCAGTTCGGTCTCACCAAGCAGGTATTTGAGGACAATGATGAGGTGTTCTTTGAAAACCGTGAGATACTCAGGAACGGTATCCGCTACTGGCTCACAGAGCCCGAGACCTATGGTCTGGACAAGCACAAGAGCTATTACTATATCAAGGATATCCGCCTCAAAATGCTTGAGCCCTACCGCTATGATTTCGATAAGGTGAAGTATAAGATGATATTTACCCAGACCTCAAACCTCTCCATACCAATGGAGTGTATCAGGAAATACGGCGGAATTGATGAGAATTTCCGCGGTCAGGAGGTAGAGGACTGGGAGTTCGGATACCGTATGATGAAAAACGGCGTGGATATAATTTATAATCCGCAGGTAGCAGTTCTCCATCTTTATGAGAAGGAGAAATTTGACAGCAAGCGTTACAGTGAATGGAAGAGCAACCTTGACATAATGCTTCAGAAGTATAACGACAGCTTCCTTGATGAGCTGGCAGAGTTCAAGAGCTTCTTTGATCCTGTCCGCAGGGAGCGTATACGTAAGGCAGAGCCGGGCAAGAATATATGGATCGAGGTCTACAAGCACCTTGAGCGCTCGGCGAGAAAGCCTTCATTTGCCTGATATCCGCTATGCTGCGCCTTGTCCCTTCCCTGTAACAAGGGGCAGCAATATATTGATAAAAGGCTTGGGGAAATATCCTTGGGCTTTGATATTCCTTCCGAAAGCTTCGCATTTTTGCGGAGCTTTTCTGTTTGAGTTTAGAGTTGAAAGTTGTGGAGTCGCCTGCGGCGACAATATTTAAATATTGTGAGCGAAGCGAACACATTAACTCTCAACTCTCAACTTTCAACTATCAACTTAGCGCATACG
>JAKPUQ010000104.1 GCA_029572815.1 Bacillota bacterium
ACTGGGTGTATAATGTAAAGCTTTATTAAGGAGCTTCAAATGGGTAGAATACCAAGTCCAGAAGGAAGGAAATATCAGATACAACACTGCTGGGACATTCACCACGAAATTTGTCGTCTTGCTCTCTTAGGAATGAAGCACGTAGAAATTGCTAAGACCCTAGGCATCACTCCTGCAACCGTAGGAAACACTCTCGGCTCTGAGCTCGTTAAGAAGCAGATGATGATACTTCGTGGAGCTAGGGATGCTTCTTCTGTAGATGTAGCGAAGAAGATACAGGAGATGCTGCCCGAGGCACTCGAAGTGCTGGAGACGATACTGAAGAACGAGAACGCTTCACCGTCGGTAAGGACCAATATCGCACAGGACCTTCTCGACAGAGGAGGACACGGCGCTCCGAAGGTTATCGAGACAAGAGGTTTCATGGCACACTTATCTGGCGAGGATATTGAGAGGATTAAGCAGCGGGCGAGAGAGTCAGGGAAGCTCGCCTCGGGAGACGATGTCGACAAGGAGCGTCAGGACTATCTAGACGCAGAGTTCAGCGATACAAACTTTGGTGAAATTATCACCGCAGGAGGATAAAGATGAAAAATCTTCTATTGGTATTGGTTCTGTTTCTTTCGATAGTAACAGTCGCACAGGCTCAGCCTTCTCGTTCAGACGCTGCGACTTCGTCTGGTCTCTTATCTGCTGATGCTAGTGTAATAACTGGCTTCGGTCAGCTTGAAGGCGCGGTATGCCAGACTGATGGAACTAATAATACGACAGTTGTACTCTACGACCATGCCTCAGGAGCTACAGGTACTGAACTGTATAAGATGACAGTACCTTACTACAACTACTTCGGTGGAGCAATCTTTACAACTCCGATTCGCTTCAAGCTTGGTATCTATATGGATATCACTAATGGAAGCTGTATTATCTATTATAGAAAGTAGGGGGAGCAATGCTCGGTTTACGTCCCTTTCGCCTTAGTGCGTCCAACACCTCCAAGTGTACCAAGCGGACAAAGACTTGTCGCAGAGTAGAAATGTTTAAATGGAGTGTAAAATGAGAAACCTTGTTATCGCCATAGTCTGTTTTATCATAGCC